>CAYMFX010000008.1:0-33030 GCA_964389845.1 uncultured Ruminiclostridium sp. | reverse complement strand
CTGACAGCAAAATTGCTGCGTCATACGGCACTTCTCCAGTTTCCGAGGAGGTTTATTAATCATGGCACTAAAAACAAGCGGCTTGTCAAAAATCGGGACAAGCCGTTTATAAAATGGAATTAGTATTAATTTATTCCGCCGTATGAATTGTAACAGACTCAATAATAACCTTTTCTATCGGGTGGCTTTTTTCATTGCTTCCCGACGGGGTTTCAACTTCGACCCCGCTTACTGCGTCGATAACCTCAAAGCCTTCAACCGTCTGTCCGAATACCGTATACCCGCCGTCAAGATGAGGAGTGCCGCCAACCTCCTCGTACTTTTCTTCCACCGCTTCGGTGTTGTCCTTAATGGCTCTGATGCTTGACTGTGTGCTGGCTTTCGTATTCTTGTAATACTCAAGATTGCGTTCAAGGACAGCCTTGTCGCTGCCGGAAGCGGTCTTGAGCAAATTCTCGATCTGGCTTATATAGTCATCGATGTCGTCTATACCGGATTCAAGGCTTTCGATTGTAACAGGGGTGTAGCTCTTATTGTTTACAATATAAAACTGCCTTCCGTTTACTCCGCCGCCGTTGGCATAGCAAAGGGCTCCGTAAAAATGCCTCATCTTAGAGTTATATTCAACGTAAAATTTCGGGTCGCTGTCGGTGGACATTCCGTCGCCGTTTTCCGAGCCGCCCTGAATCATAAAGTTTTTGATAACGCGGTGTATTTCCTTGCCGTTATAATAACCGCTGTTTGCAGTGTCTATAAAATTCTGTACTCCCTCGGGAGCAGCCTCCGGGAACAGCTTGCACTTTATTTCTCCTTCAAAGCCCTGAATTTTTATAACCGCATAGGTGTCGCCGCTTTCTATCTTTACCTCGCCGATATTGCCCTCAAAATCATTGGAGGCGGTAACGGTCTTTATAGTGCCGTAATCCTCTGTATTGCTGCTGCAGCCCGAAGTAATAACAGCGGCTGTCAGTGCCGTACAAATAAGAATGGCTCCGATTTTTCTCATTGTCTTTATCCTTCCTTTTTCTTTTTTCTGTAAGAACTTGTTCTAAGCTTGATTGCAGCGTTTTTTGGATAACTGTTGTTATTCGTAATAATAAAGCTCCCCGTCCTCTACTCCGAACAATACGAAATCGGTATAAAGGGTGTTGTCGTAATAGTCGTTTATCTCAAAGCTGTAATAATAATCCGCATCCTCGAGGAAGTCATATCCGAATGTGTCTGTGTCGCTGTAAATATACGGGTCGCCGTAATAATAGCACTCGTATTCAAAGGTTTCCGCATCGTATGCGGGATAGCACGGCTCAATTTCATCGCCGTTCACCAGCGGATACACGTCTCTTGCGACGGCTCCCGACTCGTCGACTCCCGACCATGTGCCCAACGCTTCGGTAACGGTTTCATTTTCATAATATGTCTGCTTAATTTTAAGGTTGGTGTATTCGCCGTTAAGCTGAATAGGACAAGTGTAAACATTTGAGTATTCCCCGTCATAGTTGGTTTCAATCAGATAAGCGCAAAGCATCTGACCGTCGGGCAGACAAATCCAAAGTCCGTCAAAGGCGTCCCTGCATACTCCCGTATCCCAATCAAAGTCAACGTAATCGTCCGTTCCCAAATCAAGCATGTATTCCTTGCCATATTCGTCGTCCCAGAAGCTTTCCATCACGTTGCAGCAAACGGTGTCCAAGTTATAAAGACTTTCCTCTGTAAGCTTAAAGGTGTAGTAGCCCTCATTGTCAATATGAGGCTTAACCTCGTATTCCAATGCGCTTTCTTTAGCGTCAAAGCTGAGGGCGTCATCCTCCTCGGTATTCCAGTAGCCGTAGTCGTAGTCCTCGCTGAAGGAATCCTCCGACCAGAACTGGTTAAAGTAATTAATAAGCGCGCCAAAATCAAAAGATGTGGTATCGCCGTTAGTGCTGTTTCCGTAAGCGCGCAGATCCATAAGGTTCAGATAATAGGGGCTGGTACAAATGCTTTTAAAAATGTCGATTTCTTCGCTTCCCTGAACGCTGAGAGGATAGTAAACGGAAAGTCCGCCCGCATCCTTGTTGTTTGTTCCGTTTTTAGTGTAAACTACACATTGGTTCAAAGCGTCAAGAGCATTTTGTGCGCTGTCCGAAGCAAAGCTGCTGCTTTGAAGAAGGCTTTTTATATCCACCATATTGGTGTAGCCCTCGGTCTTGTTGTTGCCGCCGAAGTTTTTAGCGTTCTTTGCCGCCTTGGTAACCTGCGCCAGATTGACGGAACCGTAATCGTAGGCGTCCTTTGCATACTTATCGAAAGCAATAATAAATTGATCTAATTTTGACAAATCTATAACCGCTTGTGTAGCATCGGCGGCTTCGTAAGTATAAAAGCAGTTTTTGTAATAAGCGTCGGCTAAGCTTTTGCCCAGCGCATCGCCGCTTTTTGCTCCGCCGTTTATTGCGTCCGCAAAGGCTGTATAATCCCAGCCGTATCCCGATTCAAGATTTTGTGAAGCAAGCATATATCTTGAATAGGGAGCCAATATATTTGCCGCTTCAACAGTTGACATAAGGCAGGCGTCAAATCCCACAAGCTCAAATTTATCCGTCATTTTTTCGTAAACGGAGGCAAGAGAAGCGTCTATCTCCTTAAGCGAAAGAGAATCTTTATTAAAGTTCTCGTCGAAGCAGACTCCGGTAATGCTTCCTCCTCCGTGGTTCCAGAAATCAAGCACCATGTATTCCGAGGAGTATTCGTTCAAGCCCCATGTCAGAAAATCAACAAGAGTGGAGGGCAGTCCCATATTGGTGGAGCTGCCGCTGTAAAGCTCGGTTATGTTTCCGTTCTCTATTATGAATCTCTGCTTGGTTTTCCCTTTGACAAGGTTGTTTTGCCATTCCTTAGTGCCGTCGGTTTCAATTATGAATCTGAGCTTATCGCAACCGGAGGTTGCTTCTATCATTTCATTTAAATCCGAAGTACCCGAGCCTTGGTCGGTTTCAAGGTCGGTTCCGCACAAATAGACGAATACCGTCCACACTCCCTTATCGCCGCCGGCTGCTTCATTGGTTTTAGTAAGTCTCGATACGGTCAGTTCTCCGTTATCCTCCAAGGTCAGCAGAGTTCCTCTGTTTTCCGGAATTGCTGTCCCGGAAGAATTTCCTCCGTTAGCGGTGACAGCGGGGCTTGCGGTGTCGGTAGGTTTTGCGGTAATTACCGGAGGCTTGTTTTCAGGAACCGAGGTGCCTGAGGGCTTTTGTGTGCCGCCTGTAATATTATTCATTATTTTGCCCGCATTGCAGCCGCACAGCATAACGCCTATGCTTATAGCCGCAGCAGTAAGCTTAATCAGATTTCTTTTTTTCATAATTTTTTTGAGCCTCTTTATCCTTGCGCTTTTTTTCTTCCTTCTTGACGGATTCGTTATAAACGTTAATGGTGTTCAGAATTGTCCGTTCGTCGACGATAAGTATCTCGCCCTTTAATTTATCGTTATGAGCAACGCCGTAAATCTGATTGTTGACGAAAAGAGCCTGATTGTTTTCCTTGCTGCTGATTATCTCCAATTCGTCGACTCCCTTCACCGTGTCTACAGTAAAGGCGATGCAAGGCTGCATTGAATCAAGATTATCGCTTAAGCTTATCATCATTCTCTTAGATGTGTCGGAAATAAATTCTATAGCCTCGGCAATGGCGTTTTTCAGCTTTTTACCGCTGACGTCCGCCATGTTAAGCACGTCCTCGCCGCTGTTGAAGGATTTGGCAAGGTCTTCAAGCTCACCCTGCATAGAGTGAATACGATTAATAAACGCCGCCGTCTCGGAATTGGCATGATACCCCTTGCTGCTGATTTGATCTCCGAAATAGTCGGGCGAAGCCGTAAACTTTTCGCCGGCGTCGGCACAGCGGTGCAGCTCCTTAAGGTAATTATCCACGCCCTCGCTTTTATAGCTTAAAGCGGTAAGTATCTTTTCAATATCGGAGCTTTCATCGGCAATTTTTAAAAAATCCTTAAGATTAAGCACGGGAACCACAACGCCTCTTATATTGCAGACGCCCAAAAACATTTCGGGAGATCCTGCAACGCCGGTGATGAAGGGAATAGTGCTGATTCCTGTCACTAAGGCGGTGCTGACGGCATAAAGCTGATGCTTTAATTCAAAAATTATCCATGGAAGATTTGTATTAGGTTCCATTTGGAACTCCTTTCATAATTTATGTAGGTAATATTATTATACCACGAAGGAAAACTTTTTTCAACCTGTTGCATATAACATTTTTTTGTGATACAATAAAAATAAACTAAATATTTTTAAGGAGAACTTAAATGAAAAATATTCCAACCGTAAAACTCGGTATCATTGCCGTTTCCCGCGATTGTTTCCCCATGAGCCTCTCCGCTTCAAGGAGAAGCGCCGTTGTAAAGGAATACGAAAAGTACGGGGAAATTTTCGAGTGCAAGACCACCGTTGAAAATGAAAAGGACGCTATGAAGGCATTGTCCGAGGTCAAGGCGGAGGGCTGCAACGCTCTCGTGGTGTATCTGGGGAACTTCGGCCCCGAGACAAGCGAAACTCTTATAGCAAAATACTTTGACGGTCCCGTAATGTATGCGGCGGCAGCGGAGGAGCCCTGCGGAGACAGCCTTTGCGACAGCAGAGGGGACGCTTACTGCGGTATGCTTAATGCAAGCTATAACCTTGCTCTGAGAAATCTTAAAGCCTACATACCCGAATATCCCGTAGGCACTCCCGACGAGGTAGCTAAAATGATAAGCGGCTTTATCCCCGTTGCAAGAGGGATAATCGGGGTAAGAAATCTGAAGATAATAAGCTTCGGTCCCCGTCCTCAGGATTTCCTTGCCTGCAATGCGCCGATAAAGAGACTTTACGATTTGGGGGCAGAGATAGAGGAAAACAGCGAGCTTGACCTTTACGCCGCATACAACGAGCATAAGGACGACTCCCGTATTGCGGACGTGGTTAAGGATATGGAAAAGGAGCTTGGAGACGGCAACAAAATGGCGGGCATTCTTCCTAAGCTTGCTCAGTTTGAAATAACTCTTCTCGACTGGGCGGAGCAGCACAAGGGCAGCCGTGAATATGTTGCCTTTGCCAACAAGTGCTGGCCCTCCTTCCAGACGCAGTTCGGCTTTGTTCCCTGCTATGTAAACTCCCGCCTTACCGCAAGAGGCATTCCCGTTGCCTGCGAGGTGGATATTTACGGTGCGCTCAGCGAGTATATCGGCTTATGCGTAAGCGGCGACACCGTAACCCTCCTTGACATTAAC
This sequence comes from uncultured Ruminiclostridium sp., assembly GCA_964389845.1. Classification (GTDB taxonomy): domain Bacteria; phylum Bacillota; class Clostridia; order Oscillospirales; family Ruminococcaceae; genus Ruminiclostridium_E. The sequence continues at coordinate 27,767 of CAYMFX010000008.1, read as the reverse complement.
AACACCGTTCCCGCCAATATCTACAAGGAAAATATCGAGGGCAAATTCCCTTACGCTCAGCGTGATACCTTTATGGGCTTCCACTGCGGAAATACTCCTTCCTGCAAGCTTACCTCTTCCACAATGAAGTATCAGCTTATTATGCACAGAGGCTTAGAGCCTGACAAGGAGCCCGATATTACAAGAGGCACCCTCGAGGGCGATATTATTCCCGGAAAGATTACCTTCTTTCGCTTGCAGTCCACCGCTGACGCTAAGCTGAGAGCTTACGTTGCTGAGGGAGAGGTCTTGCCCGTTGCTACCCGTTCCTTTGGGGGCATTGGTGTGTTTGCTATAAATGAAATGGCTCGTTTTTACCGCCATGTTCTGATAAAGGGAAATTTCCCCCACCACGGCGCCGTTGCCTTCGGTCATTTCGGCAGGCAGATATTTGACGTTCTTAACTTTCTTGGCGCTGAGGATATTGGATATAATAAGCCTAAGGGCGTGTTGTATGAGGGTGAGAATCCTTTTAGCGAGTAATAAGCTTTTCTCTGAATTACAAAAAATGGAGCGGATTTACATCGCTCCATTTTTAATTGACAGTATCAGTAGTAATAAACCAAATCTTTATATTCTTTCTTTTCGCATTGAACGGTATTGTTTTCAAAGTCGAATTTCAAGGTTATCTCCCCTGCGGGATAGACCGTCTCGTTTTTCGTCATATCCTTATCAAGGGTAAATGTTAATGTGTTTTCATTTTGCTTAAAGCTGCCGGTGGTATTGAAACAGGTCTTTTCGGTTATCGGGTGACCGTGGGGATCCTCCGATTCCAACTGCTTTTTTTCTTCCTCCGTATAATAACGCTCCATAAGCCCCAGCTTTCCGTCTGTTATGCTAAAGAAGCAGGAAATTTCAAGGGCATTTTCATTGTTGGCGGATTCATAATAGGTAGCGGCAAGTATCTCGCCTCCGTCAAGCTTGATAACCTCAAAATTATCCTTTGCATAGCTTTTTGGGTACTGTCCGAGATACCCCATAATCGGAACCAAGGTATTTATCCTTTCGCCGTTCTTGCTAAGCTCAACGGCAAGATCGCCCTTTACCGTATTATCATCGGATTTTTCCATGCGGTCATATGCGAAAGCCCTTACCTCATATGTCTCGCCGCCCGCCTTAAGCTCCGAGGAAAATATTTCGGTATGCTTTTCAGAATCATAAACTATCTCTTGCTCAGGCTTTGCTTCGGATTGGGTAGTCTCGTCGGTTTCGGTTTGTGCGGCAGTCACGGTTTGCGCCTGCGATTGGGAGGCGGCGGGAGTAGTGCCTGCGGTATTGCCCGCCTCGGAGCCGCCCGATACGTTCTGACCGCAAGCCGTAAATACTGCGGAAAAAATTAGTGCGGTAAGTAAAAATAAATACTTTTTTTGTTTCATAATCGAAATCTCCTATTCACAATTTTTCAATAGAAAGAGCAAAATTTATTTTTCTCCGAATACATTATAACCGATTTAAATGGATAATTCAATTACAAAACGGTAACAATTTGGTTACAATTCGGTAACAAAAACGACATTCCCCGTGTCTGTTTTTACAGACACAGGGAGTGAGTTATCAATAATGATAAACCAGGTCTTGATATTCTTCCCGGTCACACCGAACGGTATTGTTTTCAAAGTCGAATTTCAAGGTTATCTCCCCTGCGGGATAAACCGTCTCGTTTTTCGTCATATCTTTATCAAGAGTAAATGTAAGGGTGTTTTTATTCCGGGTAAAGCTGCCGGCGGTATGGAAGCAGAGCCATTCCGAATCTGTATGAGAGTGAGGTTCGTCCAGCTTTATCTGCTTTTTCTCTTCTTCCGTATAAAAGCGCTGCATATATTCCAGCTTACCGTTTATTACTCGGAAAAAAGAGGTAATTCCAATTTCATTTTCGGAATTTCCGGCACTAAAACAATAAGCGGAAAAAACCTCGCCTCCGTCGAGCTTGGTAACCTCGAAGTCATCTCCTGAATAGATATTGGTATTCTGCGACATATATACAAATGGGGGGATAAGAGTATTTATCCACTCGCTGTTTTTTCTAAGCTCAATGGCAAGATCGCCCATTACCGTATTTTCATCGGATTTCTCAATGTGGTCATATGCGAAAGCCCTGACCTCATACGCCTCGCCGTCCGCTTTCAGCTCCGATGAAAATATTTCAATATGCTTTTTGGGGTCAAAAATTATCGGCGTCAGAGTTTCCGACACGGATTCGGCGGTTTTTTCCGCTTCGGTTTGTATTGAAGATTCAGCGTATGATTCGGAGCCGATAGAGACAGAGGTCAAAGCGGCTGTAGTATCGCTGCTCTCCAAGTCGTCCGTTGTGTTGCTGCCGCAAGCCGTAAGCGCTGCGGAAAAAAGCAGCGCTGTAAGCAACGCTAAATTCTTTTTTGTTTTTTGCTTCATAATGTCCAACTTTCTTTACTAAAATTTCATCCAAGCCATTGCAAAAAACGCTGAATACAAATCTGAATCTGCTGCAACTCAATTATTTGCAACATAGACTCAAGTTATTTCTTAATCATTATTATAACATATTTTATTGAAAAAGTAAAGTGAAAATTAAAAAGAAACAAAAAATAAAAAAGCGACAAAAATCATCGAAACGGGTTGTAAAAAAGGATTCATTCTTATTATAGGGAAATGCCGCACATATATCAGCTTATACTAATAACCGTTTTGACACAGGATAAAATCAAAATGTTTATTACGCCAGAGGGCTATTAACTAAAAAGGGCGTCTCTGAAAACCTTAGTTTAGAGACGCCCTTAGCAATTGTTATGGATTAATACTTGTTTATTCTCTGAGTCCCTTCCTGTTCCTTCTTTGCTTTCTCACAGCAGGCTCCGTTATCGGTTCGTTGACAGCTGAGAAAACCTTTTCCTTAGGATTGGTGGCATTGGTTTTGGCTAAAGCATTGTCAAGCACTGTCTCAATTGTTTTGGCGGGAATAAAGTTAAGATTTTTAAGAACAACCTCGTCAACCTCTTCCAAATCGGGCTTGTTCTCAAAGGGAATAATAACCGTCTTAATTCCCGCTTTATATGCGGCCATTGACTTTTCCTTAAGTCCGCCGATAGGAAGCACCTTTCCGTGGAGGGTGATTTCCCCCGTCATTGCCACCTCGCGCTTTACGGGTATTCCCGAAAGTGCCGAAACCAGCGCCGTTGTCATTGTAACGCCTGCCGAGGGACCGTCCTTTGGAACTGCTCCTTCCGGGGCGTGAATGTGCAAGTCCTTATCCTTGTAGAAATCGGGGTCGATTCCGTATTTTTCCGAAAGACTCCGCACAAGGCTTACCGCAATCTTTCCCGATTCGGTCATAACCTCGCCCAAAGAGCCGGTAAGCTCCAATTTCCCCGTACCCTTCATCACAAGAACCTCAAGGGGCATTGTAACGCCGCCTACCGAAGTCCAGGCAAGCCCCGTAACAGCGCCTACCTCGTCCTGCTCGGGCAAGCTTTCGGGAAGATATTTCTTAACGCCCAGAAAATCCTTGATGTTTTCGTCGGTGATTGTTACCCTTGCTTCCCCTTCCACAATTTTCTTGGCGGATTTTCTGCAAAGTGCGGCAATTCGCTGTTCAAGTCTGCGGACTCCCGCTTCCTTGGTGTAAAAATCGATAAGGGAATAAATCGAGCCGTCGGTCAGCTTGACCTGAGAAGCCTTTTCACCGTGTTTTTCAAGCTGTTTTGGGATAAGGTGCTTTTTGGCAATGTTGAATTTTTCCTCCCTCGTGTAGCTGTGAAGCTCAATAACCTCCATACGGTCAAGAAGAGGAGCAGGAATGGTATCAAGAGTATTTGCCGTTGTAATAAACAAAACGTCGCTTAAATCAAGGGGAATTTCAAGGTAGTGGTCAACGAACGCCACATTCTGCTCAGGGTCGAGAGCTTCTAACAGCGCCGAAGCGGGGTCGCCCTTATAATCCGAACGCAGCTTGTCAATCTCGTCAAGGACAATAACGGGATTCATGGTCTTAGCCTGCTGAACAGCTTTCACAAGCCGTCCCGGCATTGCGCCTATGTAGGTTTTTCTGTGACCCCGTATTTCAGCCTCGTCTCCCACTCCTCCCAAAGAAATCCTCGCATAGGAGCGGTTTATCGCTTTAGCAATGGACTTGCCCACAGAGGTTTTGCCCACTCCGGGAGGTCCAACAAGGCAGAGAATCTGTCCCTTAACATCGGGCTTCAAGGCTCTCACCGCAATGGTTTCCAATATTCTCTCCTTGACCTTCTTAAGTCCGTAGTGGTCGCTGTCAAGCTGCTTCTGCGCCTTGCCGATATTGATTTTTTTATTTGAATACTTGTTCCATGGCATATCGAGGACTGTGTCAAGGTAGTTTCTTATCAGGCTGTAGTCCTGAGAGGAGGGGGGCATTTTCAGCATTCTTTCTGCGTCCTTAAGCAGCTTTTCCTCCGTTTCCTTAGGGAAGCCGATTTTTTTAATTTTATCCTGATATTCGTAAGCCTCTTCAACCGAATCATCATCTCCGAGCTGTCTTGAAATAGCTCTCATCTGCTCGCGGAGATAATATTCACGCTGGTTTTTATCAATGCTTTCCGCAACGTCGTCGGTAATTTCGCTTTCCAGCATTAAAATGTCGATTTCGCTCTCCAACATTTTAAGGAGCATTTCCGCCCGCTTTTTCTCCGAGGTGGTTTCAAGCAGCGCCTGTCTGTCCTCGGTCTTGAAGTAGGTGTTGAAGATGACCAAGTCCATAAGTCTTTCCAAACTTTGCTCGGTCATAGCAGTCTGATACATTTCCTTCGGAATACGGGGAACATAGTTCATGTATTCAGCAAAGCTGTCCTTCAGCGCTCTTAAGTAAGCAACGGACTGTTCTTCGGAAATAAAGGTGTTCTTTCTGTCGTTAAGGGCTGAGGGCGTGGCAATGTAGCAGTCGTTTTCCTTGTGAAAATCGTCCGCCTTTGCATGGTACAGTCCTTCCACAAGCACTCTTGTGTTGCCGTCGGGGGTTTTAACGGTCTGTCTCACCTCTGCGACAACGCCTACATCGTAAACGTCCTCATTTACCGGGTCGGTAACCATTGAGTCCTTCTGCGCCACAAGATATATTCTTCTGTCGCCTTCAACGGCGGCTTTTACTGCATTAACCGAATAATCTCTTCCCACATCGAAATGAAGTATCATTCTGGGGAAAATCACTAAGCCTCTCATAGCGAGAGCAGGCATTGATAAAGCTTTCTTTCTCATTTACTTCTTCCTTTCTCAAAAAATCCCGTTCTTCATTCTGCCGCTTGTGAATCGTATTATCAATTATATCCTATCAATGTGAAAAATGCAAGTTGTTTTCTAAAGTAATTAATGTCAAACCGTATAAAATGTTCCATTTTCATTAAAACAGCTTTGGAGAAAAACCGATTTGGTTCTTCTCCAAATAAGAAATAAAAAGTTAATTCTCGTCCTTGCTTTTCCTAAAGGCGACGATTCGGCTTATCCTGTTGTCGTTGACCTCCGTAACAATAAAGCGTATGTCGTTATAATCGGCATGAGGCGGCTTTTCGGAAGGCTCGGGAATATATCCTAACAGGTCGGTTACAAATCCCGCAATGGTATCATAATCGTGATCCTCGGGAAGGGTGTAGCCGAACAGCTCCAACACCTCGTCCGGGTCGGATTCCCCGTCAATGCGGTATTTGTCCTCCTCAAGCTTCTTTATTCCTATCTCCTCGTCGTCGTATTCGTCCTGAATATTGCCCATGACCGATTCTATCAGGTCCTCTACCGTAACCACTCCCGCTGTGCCGCCGTACTCGTCTATTACGATTGCCATGCCGGATTTTGAATCGGTAAGCTGCTTGAATACCTCGTCGCAGGGGGCGCTTTCGGGGGTAAAGATAACGCTTCGGATAAAGTCCTTGGCAGTGTATTTATCCGGCTCGCTGCTTCCGATAAGACAGAGCAAATCCTTAACGATAATAATTCCTATGATATTGTCGATGCTTTCACGGTATACGGGTATTCGGGAGAAGCCCTCCTCCAGCGCCAAGTATACTATATCGTCAAGTCTTGTGTTTTCTTCAACGGCAGTGATATTAACTCTATGCGTCATAACGTCGGAGATTTTCAGGTCTCCGAATTCAAAAACATTGCTTATAAGCTCTACCGAGGAGGTTTCAAGCTCGCCGCTTTCCACTCCTGCGTCCACTAACGACATTATATCGTCCTCTGTTGCGTTTCTGAAGCTTTCCCCCAAGACCTTTTTAAGCAGTGCGCTTAATCCTCTCTCCAAAAGAATCAAGGGATAAAGCAAATAATAGGCAGGTTTTCGTTTTCGCCCGTCTGAGTCCATTTCTGTTTTCCTTTCAATTTAATATTGATTACAGCGAAGGGGAATTTAGAACTTGTTCATTTTTTCCCCAAAGCCACGGTGCCGTCGCTGTATCTTGCCACAATACAAACGGTGTTTCCGTCATTGTCGGTGTAAGAAGCGGTAAACCCCGATAAATCCATAAGCTCCCCCGCCCTTACCTCGGTAAGAGGAGCATTGAACACGGTTTTTCCGAAACAAACCACGGTAAAATCGTTTCCCACAATATTTACCGCTCCGCCGTCTCCGAGCTTTATTTCGCCGCCCTTTTCGTAATCCCTTTGGGTGACGTATTTAAGCTGCTTTTTATCTAGCCTCTTAAGCTGCTCAACGGTCATACAGCCCTTATTTTTCTTTTTCTTTCCAAAAATCATTGTTCTTTATCCGATTTTTCTTTGTCAGCGTCAAATCTTGCACGTTCCATATCGGCGAGATCCTTGTCCTTGCCCTCAAGTCTTTCAACCTTGCGGACTATTGCAAGGGGAGTCTGACAGAAGCCCTGGTCGTGGGGATTGTCACGGTAAAGCTGTTCACAGAATTTGTCGGGAATATCCTTGCTGCTCTTGCCGAGAACGTTGCAGCCCAGGTCGTTTGCGTCCACGATTACAACCTCGACCTTAGCGTGCGCCTTCATATCAGCCGCTGCGCCGTCGGGGTTTTCGGGAGCCATTTTAGCATACTCGTTGTAGGGAGGCACGTTGTATTCGCTGGGACCGTCAATGGCTCTTGCCTTCATTCCGAGTATATTGTAGAAAACTCCTCTTTTGCCGAAAAGCTTGCAGACGCCTGCTATAAATGCGGCAAACAACACCTTTATGCGTCCGCACTCACGAAGGCAAAGCTCCATGGTGGAGGGTGCGCCGATACCGATTCCCGCATCGGATTTATAAACAAACTTCACAAGGAATTTAGCAAGCCGGCTGACCTTTATCTCGCTGACCTTAAGCGCTCTGCCCTGTGTTATGGCGACGATTTTTTCGGAGATAAAAATCATATCCCCTTCCTCTAAGTAATCCATGACGTACTTGTCAAGAAGATCGTTCATCACGTCCTCTTTCATAACCACATGGGTTTTAATGGGGAAACGGGCGTAGGCGCCCCAATCCGTGTCAATGGTTAAGTTTTTGCCCTCGTTGGGTCTAAATGGCATTTCCATTCCTTTATTTTATCCGTCCTTTTTTATTTTCAATCTGTACGAAAATCATTATAGCATTTGTTACCGCAATAGTCAATAATTATTTTCAGTTTTGTCAGAACCTGAAATAAGCTTGCCGCCGAGGTTAAGCCTTGTACGCTTAAACCCGGCGGCAAATGTTTATTTTTTTGTAATAACCCTCTCCCCGGAGGTAAGGCTTTCGGGATTGGATAATACCAAATCTCTGTCCGTCAATCCCGAAACTATCTCGGTTTTTTCCGAAAGCTCTATTCCGGTCACTATGCCCCGTCTCACCGCAGCGCCGTCCTGAAGAACGTAAACGAACTCGCCCTCGCTGTCCTGTCCTATCGCCGAATAGGGAAGCATTATAACCTTCCGTTCCTCTCCCGTTTTAAGTAAAGCAGTTGCGGAATATCCGGAACGCAGCTTTGTAATATCGCCGCTGTCCAATGTTACCGTCACGTCTACCACTATTTCGGGAATACCCGCCGACTGCATTGTATAGGCGGTATCGGATATGGCGGTTACCAATCCGCCGTACTCTCCGTCGGGGAAGGCAGCTCCCGAAAGCTCCGCCCGCTGTCCTATCTCAACCTCGGAAATATCCGCTTCATTTACCGCAACCACCGCTATATACCCTTCTCCCTGCTTTACCAAAGCCCCTTTGGCGGTCACGGTAGGATTATACCCCGAATATTCAACCTCCAAGGTTTGAGCGGCGGGAATGGTTCCCATTGCCTTTTCCGGCACCCGAAAGGCTATATAACAGGCGGACAGGGACAGTGCGATTATTATTAAGGATTTAAGTATCAAAGCACTTTTTTTCTTTCTCATAATTTTCATAAGATGTTCTCCTTTCTTTTTTATTATCAATTTCTCAGCGCTTCAATAGGGTTCATATTCGCCGCCTTTGCGGCGGGATAAACTCCGAATATTCCGCCCATTAATACGGAAAATCCAAAGGCTGCCGCCGCTGCTCCAACGGGAACTGTAAAGCTTACCCCCATAAATGCGCAACCAACTCCGCAGCATAAAAAGCCTAAGGCAATGCCCGCTGCGCTTCCCAAGGCGGTCAGCATAACGCTTTCCGTCAGAAATTCAAGCATTATATCCGAGCTTTTTGCGCCGATTGATTTTTTTATTCCGATTTCCTTAGTGCGTTCGCCTACGCTTACCAACATTGTGGTCATCACCGTTATCCCCGACACCACGAGACTTATTCCCGCTATAAGGGAAAGAACTGTGGTTATAGTGGACAGAATGTCGGTAAGCTGTCCCTTTTGGCTTTGAAAATTACTTATTATCAGACCGCTTTTTGTTTCCTTTAAGTCGTTTACCTGTCCCGTAAGAGTATCCGTAAGGTTTACGTCGGCGCTGTTTCCGTCAAGGAGCAGGGCTATTTTGTCGTAGGCGGTCCTTCCCGTTATGTCCTGCATCGTGCTGTAGGGAATGTAAACAAAGTCGGGAATGATTCCCGCCATAACGTTTTGCAGCCCCGTTATCCCCGATTTGGCTATTCCCACCACTTCAAAGTCGTAGTAGTTGCCTTCAAGCAGCAGCCTTATGTGCTTGCCCACAATATTGCTTCTTCCGTAGGTTTCGGCGGCAAGAACCTCGTCTATAACGCAGACGCGGGAATGCTCCTCAACATCGTGATTGTCTATCAGTCTGCCATGTATAGCCTCAATAGAGATTATTTCCTTTGCGTCATGGTCAACCCCCCATGCGTAACAGCTCATGGTCTCTCCGAGAATTTTTGACTGGCTCAGCGCCGCCATCAGCGGCATTGCCTTGTTTACCCCCTCTAACCGTCCGAAATTAATTACGTCCTCGTCGGTAAGGGTAATATCGCCTCCTTGATCCGCCGCCTCCACCAATGCCGAATTTATTCCCATAGTCACCATTGTTGACGTTATCTGCTCTGAGCCTACCGTTCCTATTCCGGAAATAACTATTACCGCAAAAACCCCCACTGCCACACCGCTGAGTGTGAGCAATGAGCGGCCTTTTCCTCTTTTTATGCTTCTAAGCGCAGTGCCTATCTTCCCGTTGCCCATATCTGCTCCTTTATTGAACATAGTTCATTTTATTTTGATTTATCTTTCGGTAATAACTTTATATTAATTCTGTTTTAAAAACGTTCAAAGAACGTTTTTAAGTTAGAAATAGTATTATACGCAAATTCTTCCGTCGGATATTCTTATCTCCCTGTCGGCAGTTCTTGCGGCTCTCTCATCGTGAGTTATCAATACCACTGTTTTGCCCAATTTATTCATACGGTGAAGCATTTCCATAATTCCCGCCCCCGCCTTGCTGTCTAAATTTCCGCATGGTTCGTCAGCCAGAATGAGAGGCGCATTAGAAGCAAAGGCTCTGGCGATAGCCACACGCTGCTGCTGTCCTCCCGACAATTCCAAAGGAAGGTGATTTCCACGCTTCTCCAAGCCCACCGCCTCTAACGCTTCTCTCACCGTTTCCTTTCTCTCGTCGGCGGGAATCTTCCGGTATATAAGGGGCAGCTCCACATTCTCGGCGGCGGTAAGGGTGGGGATAAGATTAAAGCCCTGAAATACAAAGGATATTTTTTGACTTCGCACATTGCTGAGCTGTGCGGAGGACAATCCGGAGATGTCCACGCCGTCAAGCCTATATGTCCCCTCCGTTGGAGTGTCCAAGCACCCCATAATGTTCATCAGTGTGGTCTTACCCGAACCCGAGGCGCCCACGACGGAAAGAAATTCTCCGTCGGCTATTTCGAGGGAAATGTTATCGAGAGCGGTAACGGCACAGCCGGTACAGGGTGAGTAAATTTTTGTAAGATGTTCGGTTTTTATCATTCGCTTGCTCCTTTCGGGAAGTTCATCGGTTTTTCTCTATTGCGCTGTCTGCTTCGCCATCCTCTCTGCTGTCGAAATATACGCAGGGGGAGGATATAACGTCGGTTATTTTTCCGTACTCCTCCAAACAGCAATAGCCGTCCTTCTGGTGCTTGCAGTTTTCACTGCACAGAATCAGGTTCATTGTCCCTTCTCCTTTCACTTTCTTTTTCCATGACAATATTTTGCTCATGTTATTTTCAAATATTCAGCAGGCTTTTGCAAAAGCTGTCTTAGGTCATATTGCCGAAAACAGATTATAATATTTGTATATTATTCCAAACTTGTAAAGTAATATCCCCTATGATAAAATGATATTAGTAAAGTAAATTTCCGAAAAGGGAGGATAAAATTATGCAGTTCAGTCTTAAAGAAATCTACAAGGATTATTTCAGGATAGGGGCGGCAGTATCCGCCGACTCCTTGGACAGCCACAAGGAGCTTATTCTTAAGCACTTTAACTCGATAACCTGTGAAAACGCAATGAAATTCGGGATAACAGAGCCTGAAAGAGACAAATACAAGCTGGAGGACGCAGACAAGATATATAATTTTGCCATTGACAACGGGATTGCAATAAGAGGTCACAATTTTGTTTGGCATCAGGAGGTGCCGGACTGGCTTTTTGAAAATCCCGACAAGGAATTGCTTAAAACTGTTCTTGACAATCATATAAAGACCCTTGCCGAAAGATACCCCGAGGTTTACTGCTGGGACGTTATTAACGAAGGCTTGGACGATTCGGAGGAAAGGTTTTACAGAGATACCCCTTGGTACGAGCTGTTTGGGGAGGAATATTTTAAAATTGCCTTTGATATTTCCGATAAATATTTAAAGGGAAAAACACTTTTCTATAACGATTACAACGAATTTAACCCTGTCAAGAGGAGAAAATACCTTGAGCTTGCGGAAAGGCTTAAGTCCGAAGGGGTTCCCATATCGGGAGTGGGGCTGCAATGCCACCTCGGACTTAACCACAGGTTCAGTATTGACGAAATAAAAGAGGGTATAGAGCTGTACGCCAAGCTTGGGCTTAAGCTTCAGATAACCGAGCTTGATTTCTCGCTGTATCCTTACGAGGACAGGGAAATGCACACACAGCCTACTTTTGAGGAGTATAAGCAGCAAGCCGAGACCTGCAAATCCGTTTTCCGTGTGTTCCGTGAATATGGTAAGGAAATCGAAGCGGTAACCTTCTGGGGCGTTTCCGACGACGTAAGCTGGCTAAACGATTTCCCGGTAAAGGGAAGAAAAAACGGAGGTCTTCTCTTTGACGAGGAGCAGAAGCCCAAGGAATGTTTTTATGCAATATGCGATTTTTGACAGATTGTAAAAAATATGTTATACTATATTAGTGCAATAAAATTTGCATATGAAAGGAAGATGAGGGAAGTGAGCGGCAGTTATGCTAATTCCGTTTTAAAAATGCGCTAACGTTTTTAAATTAGAAATAGTATTAAAGAACAACGTGCCGCCGTGAAAAGGAAGGAAGAATTTATTTATGGAAGCAAACTACATCGGAGGAGTTACGTCTCAGATTCAAAGGCTGACCGAATTATGCATCAGCAACAGCAGTATCGATCCGGAGCTTTACGGAAAGTACGAGGTTAAAAGAGGGCTTCGGGATCTTAACGGTAAAGGCGTGCTCACCGGTCTTACCGAAATATCCGATATAAGGGCAAGCAAAATTGTCGACGGTAAGTCCGTACCCTGCGAGGGAAGTCTTTTCTATCGGGGGATAAACGTCAAGGATATTATCAGAGGATTTATCGGCGAAAAGCGCAGCGGCTTTGAGGAAACCACCTATTTGCTGCTGTTCGGAGAATTGCCGAATAAAATTCAGCTTGAGGAATTTAAGACGCTTTTGGGCGAGATGATGACTCTGCCTACCAACTTTATAAGAGACGTAATTATGAAGGGTCCCAGCGAGGACATGATGAACAGCCTTTCAAGAAGCGTTTTAACTCTTCACAGCTATGACGATAACCCCAATGACACAAGCCTGCCCAACGTTTTGAGACAGTGCCTTAAGCTTATTGCACTTTTCCCAATGCTTTCGGTTTACGGTTACCAGGCTTACAACTTCTATATAGAAAAACAAAGCCTTTTTATTCATCAGCCCGACCCAACGCTGTCCATTGCGGAAAACATACTTCATCTGCTGCGCCCCGACAGCAATTACACAGAGCTTGAAGCCCACGTTCTCGACCTTGCCTTAGTGCTTCACGCCGAGCATGGAGGAGGAAACAACTCCACCTTTACAACTCACGTTGTAACAAGCTCCGGCACTGATACCTATTCGGCGATTGCGGCGGCGTTATGCTCCCTTAAGGGACCTAAGCACGGCGGCGCAAACATTAAGGTAATGAAGATGTTCGAGGATATGAAGCAGACGGTTAAGGACTGGAAGGACGACGAGGAGATAAGCGCATATCTTGAAGCTCTTCTTGACAAAAGAGCCTTTGACAATGCGGGGCTTATATACGGCATGGGACATGCGGTATATTCTATTTCCGACCCCAGAGCCGAGGTGTTCAGAGTATATGTGGAAAAGCTGTCCAAGGAGAAGGGAATGGAGGAGGAATATGCGCTTTATGACAAGGTATCCTTCCTTGCTCCCAAAATAATTTCCGCCAGAAAGAAGATATATAAGGGAGTAAGCCCCAACGTGGACTTTTTCAGCGGCTTTGCCTACAAAATGTTAGGGCTTCCCTTAGAGCTGTACACTCCCATATTTGCGGTTTCGAGAATAAGCGGCTGGAGCGCACACCGTATGGAGGAGCTTATCAATGCGGGCAAGATAATACGTCCCGCTTATAAGAGCGTTAGTGAGGAAAGGGAATATATCCCGCTGTCCGAAAGAAAATAAGATGAGTAAATATTTAAAAAAAGTCCTTTGGATAGGATTAATGGCGATAGAGCTTTTAGGCTGCATAACCTTTATTCTCCCAATGACCGTAAAGGTGACGAATTTGGGAGCAATTGCGGGGCTGGCGTTTTTTCTGCTCTGCCTTGCCGCTACAATGTTTTATAGACCGCTTTTCGTACTGTTTTCGGCAATGTGGAAGCATTTGGGCGGCAAAATAGCGCTAATTGCAATATCCGCTGTCTTGGGACTGCTTATCATCTATGCGGGAGTGCTGACGGTGCTTATGCTTTGCGCTGCGGGAACGCCGCCGCAAAATCCCGATGCGGTAATTGTTTTAGGCTGCAAGGTTCAGCCAAGCGGAAACCCCAGTCTTATGCTGCGGCAGCGGATAAATGCCGCCTATGAATACCTTTCCGAAAACGAAGAGGTACTGTGTATCGTATCAGGCGGGAAAGGCTCCGACGAACCCTTGTCCGAAGCGGAAACCATGAAAAACCTTTTAGTTGAAATGGGAATAGACGGCAATAGAATTATAACCGAGGATAAATCCGAAAGCACCCGGCAAAATATAGAATATTCCCTTAAGCTTTTGGAGGAACAAGGAAAAACCGTTTCCGAAGCGGCAATAGTGACCGACGGATTTCATCAGCTGAGAGCCTCGCTGATAGTTAAGGAAAGCAATATCACCCCAACCGCCGTAAGCACAGAAACGCCGCTGTGGTTAATAGCGCCATACTGGGTAAGGGAATGGTTCGCTTTGTCGCACCGTTTTGTTTTTAAGAGCTGAAATATTGTTTTGGCAATAAATTCTTTAACAGTATTAAGCTTTTTCGTTATAAGCAAACAATCTGAAATGAGAAAGGAATTATTATGAAGTATTGTAAAAACTGCGGAGCAGAAAACAATGACGAAAATCAATTCTGCTTTAATTGCCGCTGCGACAGCTTTAACCCTAACCCTCCCCTGCCTCCTCCAATGCCTGCTCCGCCGGTAATGCCTCCTCCAATGCCGGTATATAACGCTCCCGTTATGGTGAAAAAGGAAAAGAAGCCCTTGGGAATATTTGATATGTTAGGGATTCTCGGTTTCGTCGCCGCAATCGTAGGTATGTTTACCACCTCCATAATCCTTCACCCCTTAGCGGCGATTTCTTCTTTAGTTGCCTTTGTGGGAAATACAAGATTCAAGGGATTGGCAATAGCGGGGTTTGTAACCGCAATAGTGGGAGGAATTGTTTACACCGTAATTTCTCTTTATCAGAACAACCTGATACCCGAATGGATAACTAACGGCGCTTTTCATTAAAAAATAAAAGCTTGGAACAATCGTTGTTCTAAGCTTTATTTTTTTATTTAAAATCTGAAATCCCTCTTACCGAGCTTTTCTATCTCCTCCAAATTCTTTTCCGCAATTTCCCTTACCTTATCCTTAGGGATATTGAGAAGCTCCTTCTTTATAAGCTCCTCGCCGATTTTCCTTGTTTCGGGGCTTGCGTAGTCCATAAGGTATTCCTTAAGGGTCATAAGAGCGTTGGGGTGGCAGCAGTTTTGTATCTGTCCGCTCTTGCACAGGCTCATAAATCTGTCCCCCGTTCTTCCCTCGCGGTAGCAGGCGGTGCAGAAGCTGGGAATGTATCCGATTTCCATAAGCCAGCGCACTACCTCGTCAAGGGTTCTCTTATCCGAAACGTCAAACTGCTCGCTGCTCTCGTCCTCAGGCTCAGGCTCGTAATAACCGCCGACGCTGGTTCTTGAAGCGCCGCTTATCTGAGAAACGCCAAGTCTTATTACCTTTTCTCTTACAGACTTGCTCTCACGGGTGGAAATAATCATTCCGGTATAAGGAACGGCAAGCCTTATGCAGGCGCATATCTTAGCGAATATATCGTCGCTGATGCCGTTATCAAATTGGTTGGGGTCAATATCGTCCGCACGCTTTAAACGGGGAACGCTTATGGTATGAGGACCAACGCCGTGAACCGCTTCAAGGTGTTCTGCATGCATAAGCAGCCCCGCAAACTCATACTTGTACAGCTCCAAGCCGAATAAAACGCCCAATCCCACGTCGTCAATACCGCCCTCCATCGCTCTGTCCATAGCCTCGGTGTGGTAGCAGTAATCGTGCTTAGGTCCTGTGGGGTGAAGCTTTTCGTAGCTTTCCTTGTGGTATGTCTCCTGAAACAGTATGTATGTGCCTATTCCCGCATCGTGAAGCTTCTTGTAATTCTCCACGGTGGTAGCGGCAATATTCACGTTGACACGCCTGATAGCTCCGTTTTTGTGCTTAATGCTGTAGATAGTCTTAATGCTTTCGAGAATGTACTCGATAGGATTGTTTGCGGGATCCTCTCCCGCCTCTATCGCCAGTCTCTTGTGTCCCATATCCTGAAGGGCAATGACCTCGTTTTTAATTTCCTCCTGGGTAAGCTTTTTTCTGGGAATGTGCTTATTCTTAAGGTGATAAGGGCAGTAAAGACAGCCGTTTACGCAGTAGTTGGACAGATACAGCGGAGCGAACATTACGATTCTGTTGCCGTAAAAGTCCTTTTTAAGCTGCTCTGCAAGGTCGTAAATCTCCTTTGTTTTTTTCTCGTCCTCACAGGCGAGAAGAACCGAGGCTTCACGGTGGGAAAGCCCCTTTCTCAGCTTTGCCTTTTCGATAATGCTGTCGACAAGCTCAATGTTGTTTTTGTTTTTTTCGGCGTAATCGAGGGTATCTCTTATCTCCTCATCGGAAATAAACTCCTCCGCCTTTAATGATTTGGGATCGTACATTTTTTATTCCTTCCTTTCATAAATTAAAAAGCATAATCGCCTCTGTCGGTCACCAATTGCCTTCCTGTAGATTCAATTCTTTGTTTAAGCTCTCTCACGTTCTCCGCCGCTTCTTCTCCCATACAGATTTTCCCGTTATAAAGGGAATATTTTTTTCTCACTTCCTTAGGTGAAAGATTTGGCATTACCACGTTTGCTCCCGCTAAGATTCCATTTTCCCTTCCCCTTGCGTCGATTGTTCCCAAAGCAGTGGTTGCGGGAAGCAAGACCTTCGGTAAAAGCAATCGGATAATTGAAAGCAGATAAACCGTCAGCTCCGCCGTTCCTCCCTCCATATCCTTAAAGGGAGTGTCCTTGTGGGGAACAAATGGCCCTATTCCCACCATATGCGGCTGAAAGCTCTTAATGAACCGCATGTCCTTTACGATGCAGTCTACAGTCTGATAGGGAGAGCCTGTCATAAAGCCGCAGCCCGTCTGAAATCCTATCTTCTTTAAGCTTTCAAGGCATTTTATTCGGTTGTCAAAGGATAATTCCGGAGGGTGAAGCCTTTCGTAATGCTCCTTGTCGGCGGTTTCGTGTCTTAACAGATACCTGTCTGCTCCCGCATCATACAGCCTTTTGTAGCTTTCGGCACTTCTCTCTCCAAGAGACAGGGTAACGGCGCAGTCCCCAAAGCTGCCCTTAATTTCTTTAATCAGTCCGCAAAGCAGTTCGTCGGTGTAATACCCGTCCTCGCCGCCTTGAAGCACAAAGGTTCTGAAGCCAAGCCCGTAGCCCGTTTCACAGCAAGCTAAAATTTCTTCGGGAGTCAGTCTGTATCTCTCCGCTTTTCCGTTGCCCCTTCTTATGCCGCAGTAGAAGCAGTTGTTTTTGCAATAAGAGGAAATTTCGATAAGCCCTCTCATAAAAACTCTATTGCCGTAGCTTTCGGTACACCTTGCCCGTGCGCAGTCCGCAAGCAGCGCCGAATCCTCCTCCGTCCTTTCCTCAATAAGCGTCTTAAGCTCGTTATCCTTAAGATTGCTTTCCCGATAAAGCTTTTCTATCAGTTCAAAATGCTTTGCCTTACTAATCATACCGTCAATCCTTCTGCTGAGCCGAGTAAGCGGTTTTTGCGCCTACTCCGGGAAGCCGTCCTATCTTCCCCGAAAGTGCGCTTATAACCTCTTGGGGAGCGTCTACCGCAAGGCTGATTATATTTATCCCCCTGCTTTTATAAGGCACTCCCATTCTGCCGATTATATAGCTCTTGTAATCGTGGAGCAGTCGGTTCAGCTCGTCCACCGAATCCTCATTTTCCACAATCACGCCTATTACTGCAACTCTTGTTTCATTTTCGCTCATACATTATCTCCTTTTACGATAAAAATTCGCCCTTTACACAAAGCATAAAGGGCGAATAAATTACTGTTATAAAAGTAAAACTGTATTTAACCGACCCTTTCGCCTCAAGTGTTACGTTTTGGCGTCAGTGATAAGTTTTTTGTAATCTGTTGTTACATTATATAATATTTTTTGGAGATTGTCAATATCATCTTCAACGGCGACACCACAATTGTCCATTATCCATTGTCAATTGTCAATTGTCATCAGCTTCCAGATGTCCCTGTTGTACTCCCCGATAGTTCTGTCTGATGAGAAATATCCCGACATCGCAATATTCACAAGCATTTTATCCGCCCACTCGCTGCGGTTCTCGTAATCCTCATAGGCTTGTTCTCTCGCCCCCACATATTCCTCAAAGTCGGGGAAGGTCATAAACCAGTCCTTGTTAAGAAGCTCATTCGAGAGACGGGTAAGCATTTCCTCGTCGCCTATTTTAAGCATTTCCTCGCTTGTGATAAAATCCACCGCTTTCTTTATATCCTTGTTTTTCTCATAGTAGTTCCTTGAAACATAGCTTCTGTCCTTGTACCTTTGAACAACAACGTCGCTCTTGTCGCCAAAAATATAAATGCTGCTGTCTCCGACAAGCTGATGAATTTCCACATTGGCTCCGTCCTCGGTTCCCAGCGTTACAGCGCCGTTAAGCATAAACTTCATATTGCCCGTGCCGCTGGCTTCCTTTGATGCAAGAGAAATCTGCTGAGAAATGTCGCAGGCGGGGATAAGCTTTTCAGCCTCGGTGATATTGTAGTTCTCCACCATTACCACCTTAAGATAAGGGCTTACGTCTTTATCGCTGTTTATAAGCTCGCTGAGGCACAAAATCAAATGAATAATATCCCTTGCAATAACGTAAGCGGGCGCCGCCTTTGCGCCGAAAATGCAGGTAATGGGTCTTGCGGGCTTTTTTCCGCTCTTTATTTCAAGATACTTATGAATAATGTACAAGGCGTTAAGCTGCTGTCTCTTGTACTCGTGAAGTCTCTTGACCTGAATATCGAATATCGACTCGGGGTTTATCTCAACGCCCTGTGTTTTTAAAATATGCTCCGACAATTCCTTCTTTTTCTGCTGCTTTATTTCAATCAGCTTATTCAAAACCTTTTCATCGCCCTTGTACTTTTTGAGCGCCTTAAGCTGTTCAGCGTCCTTCTTGAAATCCTCGCCTATAAGGTCTGTTATCAGCTCGGTAAGCTCTCTGTTGCAGTGAAGCAGCCATCTGCGGAAGGTAATTCCGTTGGTCTTATTATTGAATCTTAACGGATAAAGCTTGTAGAAGCCGTTAAGCTCCTCCTCCTTCAGAATATCCGTGTGGAGGGAGGCAACGCCGTTGGTGCTGACGCTGAAATGAATATCCATATGCGCCATATGGACAATGTCGTTCCTGTCGATAATGGCAAGAGAGTTGTCGTCGGTTCTTCTCCTTGCCTTGCTGTCCAATATCTCGATTATGGGCACAAGCTGAGGCACCGCCTTCTTAAGATAGCGAATCGGCCATTTCTCCAACGCCTCCGACAAAATGGTATGATTGGTATAGGCGCAGGTTTTGCTCACTGCCTCTATTGCCTCGTCAAGGTCTATGCCTTTTTTTACAAGCAGGCGTATAAGCTCCGGAATAATCATTGAGGGGTGAGTATCGTTTATCTGAATAACCGCATAGTCGGGCAGGTCGTAAAGCTTGCAGCCCTTTGCTTCACATTCCTCAAGAAGCATCTGGGCTCCGGCGCTTACCATAAAATACTGCTGATAAATTCTCAGAATACGTCCCGCATCGTCGCTGTCGTCGGGGTATAAAAACAAGGTAAGGTTCTTTTCTATCTGTTCCTTGTCAAAATTAATGCCGTTGGTTACAATGCTTTCGTCCACTGTCTCCAAATCAAATAAATGCAGCCTGTTTGAGCCGCTGCCGTAGCCTGTTACCATAATGTCATAGAGCCTTGCCGTTACTTTTCTGTCCCCGAAGGAAACGGTATATGTCTTATCGGTTTTTTCGAGCCAGCTCTCATCGGTAAGCCACTTATCGGGAACAGCCGCCTGTTTATTGTCCTCAAATTTTTGCTTAAACAGTCCGAAGTGATATTTTAATCCCACTCCGTCGCCGTTAAGCCCAAGAGTTGCTATTGAATCAAGGAAGCAGGCGGCTAAACGTCCAAGACCGCCGTTTCCCAAGGAAGGTTCATTTTCAACCTCCTCAATGTCGCAGATATTTTTCCCGTTCCATTCAAGCTGCTTCTTTACCTCGTCATACAGCCCCAAATTAATTAAGTTGTTGGAGAGCAGCTTGCCTATCAGAAACTCGGCGGAAAAATAATAAAGCTTCTTTTTTGAATTATGCCGCTCCTTTGCTTTAGCCAATTTCTGAGTTTCATTCAATAAGGCGGCGTAAATTTCTTCGTTGGTGCAGTCGGCGATTTTTTTCCCGAACCGACGCTCCAAAAGCTCGGAAAGATTCATGTTAAGATAATTCCTTTCTTGATTATAATAGTATATTTTGGCAATAACGCTAAAAAATTACAATGTATTGAACCTTGCTGTCAGAACTGATTTTTATTTTACCATATTTATTATAAAAATTCAAGAAGGAGTGAAAAAATCGCACGGCTCATTCCCGAATATCAAAAAACCTCAAAGCGTTTTTATTGCAAATATCTATTGCCTCGTCTGCCGTAATTCCCTTTATCTCGCCAATCCTTTCGGCGGTAAAGCGTATCATGGAGCTGTCGCAACGTTCGCCCCTATGAGGGACGGGAGCCATATAGGGACAGTCGGTTTCAAGCATTATCCTTTCAATGGGAACCGACCTGCAAGCGTCAACTGCTCTTTTAGCGTTTTTAAAAGTAACCACTCCCGTAAAGCTTATATATAAGCCCATTTTGATAATTTCCCTTGCCGTTTCCGCACTTCCCGAAAAACAGTGGACTACCGCTTTTTTCGGTCTTGTTTCTCTAAGAATTTCCATTGTGTCCTCCGTTGCGTCACGGGTGTGGATAATTATCGGCATTGATAATTCCTCGGCAAGAGCTATCTGGCGTTTAAACACCTCTTTTTGGCGTTCTTTATCAATATTTTCACCGTGATAGTCAAGCCCCGCCTCTCCTATTGCCACTATTTTCGGCAATGCCGCAAGCTTTCGCAGCCTGTCAATATAATCCTCCGGAATACCGTAAATATCCTCCGGGTGTATTCCCAATGCGCCGTACATTCCCGGATAATTTTCTGTCAGTGATACGGTAGGTTCCCACCTGTCCACGGAACAGCCCACGGTAATAATTTTACTTACCGATTCTGTAAATAATTTTTGGAGCAATGCTTCTCTGTCCGTATCAAAGCGTCCATCGTCATAATGTGCGTGAGTATCGATAAGCTTTATCATCTTTTTCTCCTTCGTAATTTGCAAAATATTCAAGAGCTGATTGGGAGAATGATATTATAACACGAATTTTGCCGAAAATCAACATTTGTTTTTTATTAACCAACCATTTCCCCTTTCCGCACACTATATTATTGAACGTTCAATTTGTACGGGTCGATAAATATGATTTGACGAGCAGCCGTATTTGTTCATTAATTTATGAAAAACAGGGTTGTGTTTTTGAACCAAATATGCTATAATGTAAGTGCGAAACATTTTATAATGAGGAATAGCATAGCGGCGTGCTTTAGGTAAAAGTGCACTGCTCTTTCCCGTTATGTTATTCTTCATTATCAGGAAAATGTTTCGCAGCATTTGAGCTGTGCATTTTTCGGTGCGCAGCTTGATGGCTGCGCACTTTTTAATTGAATAAAATATTTTGATGCGGAGGAAATCATGAAAAAGAAGAACAAGAAAACCGATGAAAAGAAAAATCCCCTGCACAAGGAATACGGGCTTTTCAGCAATTCAAGATACATATTAAAAAATATGTTCGGGTATGCGCCGATTTTTTGGGTGCTGGTGCCTATCGGGATTATTTGTGCGCCGATAATGCAGTATCTTTGGACCTTTATCGGGAAATTCGTTATTGATATAATAACGGGAGAGAAGAGCTGGGAGTCTTTGCTGTGGATAATGGTACTGTTCACCGTTATCCAGATGGTTTCAACCATGCTAAGCAGCTGGTATTACAGCAAGTGGCCCTATTACATTGTGGTGCGGTTCAAGATGATGATTGAAAAAAACCGCAGGGCAATGACTATTGACTTTAAAAATATTGAGGATTCCGACGTGCTTGACTGCTATCAAAAAGCAAGCAACGCAGCAGGCGGGAATAATAACGGCATTGAGGGAATGATGCGGTGCATAGTGAATTTCCTGATGTCTCTTGCGGTTGTAATAACGGGTTTAGTGATTATCGGCACAATGAACATCTTTATCGTGCTGATAATGGTTGCGTTAGCGGTGATAACCTTTATAGTGAGGAACAAGACCAACGCCAAGGCAAAAAAGAAGGTATGGGATCCCCTTGCTCCATGGTGGCGCAGAAACGATTATATGTCAAATATCACCTCTGATTTTGAAGCGGCAAAGGATATACGAATGTTCGGGCTGAGCGACTGGCTGACGGAAAAATTCCGCAATGAGAAAAAGGTGCGCTATGAGGCTCAGAAAATGAATGCAAAAATTTGGATACACGCCTCCAACTTCACATATTTCTGCTTTTCCCTGTCGCAGGCTCTTGTGTATGCCTATCTGCTGTATTTGGCAGTCAATGGGGAGATAACATTGGGTAATTTCAGCCTTTACGTTGCCTCCTCCTCCACATTCTACAGCTATGTCCGCCGGATAATGGACAACACTGCCGACCTTATGGCAAGAAGCCGCGAGGTGGACGATTGGCGCAGCTTCCTTGATTTTGACGGCGGAAATCCCGACGAGGGCAAGCCCGTTCCCGAAATGAACAGCTATGAATTTGAATTCAGAAACGTTTCCTTTAAGTACCCGAAGGCGGAAAATTATGCGCTGAAAAATCTGAACCTTACCCTTAAGGCAGGGGAGCGGTTAGCGGTAGTTGGACTTAACGGAGCAGGAAAAACTACCTTTATAAAGCTGCTGCTGAGATTGTACGAGCCTACCGAGGGGGAGATATTCCTGAACGGCGTGAACGTTAAGGAGTACAGCAAAACAAGCTACTACAAGGTTTTCTCTCCCGTATTTCAGGACGTTAATCTGTTTGCCTTCCCACTTTCGGAGAATGTTTCAATGCAGGCTCCCAATAACACCGATAAGGAGCTTTCGAAAAAATGCCTTATTGACGCAGGCTTTGAGGAAAAGCTAAAGGAGCTGCCCAAGGGAGTTGACAGCGAGATACTTAAGGTTATTTACGACGACGGCACCGATTTGTCCGGCGGCGAAAAGCAGAAGTTGGCGCTTGCAAGGGCGCTGTACAAGGACGCTCCCGTGGTGGTTTTGGACGAGCCTACCGCCGCTCTTGACGCTCTTGCGGAAAGCAGGCTGTACGGGGATTTCGACAAGCTGATAGGCGGCAAGACGGCGGTATATATAAGCCACCGTTTAAGCTCCACCCAATTTTGCAATGAGGTGGCAATGTTCAAGGACGGCGAGATAGTGGAATACGGCACTCACCATGAGCTTTTGGACAAGGGCGGCGCATATGCGGAAATGTTCAGAATACAGGCGCAGTATTATGTGGATAATCCGGAGGAGGTGGCTGTAAATGTTTAAGAAAAAGGAAAAGAACGACAAAAAGCCTGTTACTTGGGAAACCTTGAGATTTATGCTTAAATTGGTGCGGAAGGAAAAGCCGCAGCTGTTTCTTGTGTACTTTTTTGACATTGTCATAATGTCGTCAATGAGCCTTACCGGCATAATTATACCTAAATTTATTATGGACGAGGTGGCGGCGCTTATAGGCGGCGGCTCAGTCAGCGAGCATCTTCCGAAAGCCGTACTGTTTATGGCGTTAGGCATCGGGGTAGCTTTGGTACTCAATATTCTGAACAATATCAACAATCAGCTTATGGAGGTAATAAACGAATGGTTTTTGGAATATATCGATGTTAAAATCGGCGAGCATGCCATGAAAATGGATTTCGAGCACACCGAAAATCCCGACGCTTTAGACGCACTGAACAAGGCAAAGGAGGGCATGAGCTGGTACAGCGGCGGCGTTCACGGAGTGCTGTATGAGCCGGTGAATATAGTGCGGGAAATTATAACGCTTATCGGAGTGGTAACGGTAATAGCCTTTACCTGCCCGCTGCTGCTGCCAATACAAATAATCTCGCTGATATTTATCAGTATATTCAACGGAAAGAAAAACAAGATTGAAACCGAAAGCTTTTTAAAGTTAGCAAAGGTCAACCGCCTCTTCAGCTATGTGATGTATCAGCTGGCGGATTTCCGTTTGGGCAAGGATATACGGCTTTATAACAGCTCGGAGATGATGTGCAAAAAAGCCGAAACCTACTCCGTTGAGTCGATAAACCAATGGAAGAGCAGCGAAAACAGGCAGTGTAAGCATACATGGGCTATGGATATTATAAACGCCCTGCGTGACGGAACAAGCTATTTCTACATAGGCTATATGGCGCTTAAAGGAGCTATTTCAATAGGCGATTTTTCAATGTGCGTCGCTGCGGCAAGCACCTTTTACTGGAGCCTTCATCATGTGGTAACCGGCATTCAGCAAGTAAACAAAAATTGCTCTTATGCCCACAGGTATCTTGATTTTATAAATTACCCCGCAGCAATGCCCAAGGGAGACAAGGCTGTAAAGCAAGGGGAGCATACCGTTGAATTTTCACACGTCAGCTTTAAATATCCCCGTTCGGATAACTTTGTGCTTCGAGATATAAACATCACTGTTAGGTCGGGGGAGCATTTATCAATAGTAGGGCTTAACGGTGCGGGAAAAACTACCTTTATTAAGCTGCTGTGCAGACTTTACGATGTTACCGAGGGAGCTATTTTGGTTGACGGCGTGAATATCAAGGAATATTCCGACGAGGAGTACAGAAGGCTTTTTGCGGTGGTATTTCAGGACTTTCAGCTGTTTGCCTTCAGTATGAGGGAAAATATTGCTCTGAACGGCGAAGCGGACGATGGGCGCATAAACGAGGTGCTTAAGCTGACGGGCTTATACGAGGACGCACAGAAGTTAGAGAAGGGACTTGACACCTGCTTGTTCAAGGGCTTTGACGAAAAGGGAACCGACCTTTCGGGAGGACAGAAGCAGAAAACCGCAATAAGCCGCGCACTGTACCGCAACTCTCCCGTGGTTATCCTTGACGAGCCTACCGCCGCTCTTGACCCAATAGCCGAGTATGAGATATACCGACAGTTCAATACCCTTGTGGGCGGCAAAACGGCGATATACATTTCTCACAGGCTTTCAAGCTGTAAATTCTGCGACAGGATAGCGGTTTTCGCCGACGATACCATAAAGGAGTACGGCACCCACGACGAGCTTTACGACAAGCCGGGCGGCATATATGCGGAGATGTTTGCAGCTCAGGCACAGTATTATTTGGAAGCGTAGCTTGTGTTGGCGGCTTTCGGGATAAATGATTTTAGAGCCTATTCCAACAGAGCTTAATCTTATGGTTGGGGAAACTTAAAAAACGCCAATATATTGACAAACTTTGCCGAACAAGATATAATAAATATGACTCCAAATACATTATATCATTAAATTTTATGCTGCGCAAAGGCTTGTGTGTTTCGTTTCTCTTTTGCGCCTTGAAGCGCAGCGGAAAGGCATGGTTATAAAAATGGACAACGAGCTTGTATTGGTAATAGACTTTGGAGGTCAGTACAACCAGCTTATCGCCAGAAGAGTAAGAGAACACAACATTTACTGCGAGGTGATCTCCTACAAAACTCCTGTTGAAGAAATTAAAAAAAGAAGCCCCAAAGGAATAATATTCACCGGCGGACCTAACAGCGTATATCTCGAAACCTCCCCTAAAATGCCCAAGGAAATATTTGAGATAGGCGTGCCGATTTTGGGCATATGCTACGGCGCGCAATTTTTGGTTTACGGGCTTGAGGGAATTATTGGAAAAGCCAACGAAAATTCCGCCGCCGAATTTGGCAGAACCGACTGCGTATTTGATACTTCTTCTCCTTTATTCGAGGGACTTAAGGAGCAATCGGTGGTATGGATGAGCCACAACGACTATATAGAAAAGCTTCCGGAAGGCTTTACGGCAATAGGACACAGCGAAAAGTGCCCCTACGCCGCAATAGAAAACAAGCAAAAGAAATTTTACGGAGTCCAGTTCCACCCCGAAGTGAACCACACCGAGCAAGGCAAGGAGCTGCTGAAAAACTTTCTTATCAAGGTATGCGGCTGCAGGGGCGACTGGACAATGGAGAACTATGCCAAAACGGCAATCGCTCAGATTCGTGAAAAGGTGGGCGGCGGAAAGGTGCTGTTGGCATTGTCCGGCGGCGTAGACAGCTCGGTAGCCTGCGCACTTTTGGCAAAAGCGGTAGGAAGCCAGCTGACCTGCGTTTTTGTGGATCACGGATTTATGCGCAAGAACGAGGGCGACGAGGTAGAAGCCGCATTTAAGGACTGGAACGTTAATTTTATTAGGGTAGACGCCTCCGACAGATTTATTGGCAAGTTAGAGGGCATTTCCGACCCCGAAACAAAAAGAAAAACAATCGGTGAGGAATTTATCAGAGTATTTGAAGAAGAAGCAAAGAAAATCGGCAAGGTGGACTACCTTGTTCAGGGAACAATTTATCCTGACGTTATAGAAAGCGGATTAGGCGACGCTGCGGTGATAAAATCTCACCACAATGTGGGCGGCTTGCCGGACTGCGTTGACTTTAAGGAGATAATAGAGCCGCTGAGACTGCTGTTTAAGGACGAGGTACGGAAATTGGGAACCGAGCTTGGACTTGCGGATTATCTCGTATGGCGGCAGCCCTTCCCCGGCCCCGGCCTTGCAATAAGGATAATTGGAGAAATCACAAGAGAAAAGCTGAAAATCTTGCAAGACGCCGATTATATTTTCAGAGAGGAAATAGCAAAAGCAGGGCTTGACCGAAGCATAAACCAATATTTTGCGGTGCTTACAAATATGCGTTCGGTAGGCGTTATGGGCGACGGAAGAACCTACGATTACACACTGGCACTGAGAGGAGTTACAACTACCGATTTTATGACTGCGGATTTTGCCCGTGTTCCTTATGAGGTGCTTGAAAAGGTAAGCGTCAGAGTGGTGAACGAGGTGGGACATATTAATAGGGTTGTTTATGATATTACTTCTAAGCCGCCGGCTACTATTGAGTGGGAATAAATTGCAGAACCCCTTGACAAATCTCTTTGATGATCCTGATCATTCTATTGGTGAGGAGCGCTTTCTGATCATAGGAATGACATCGTCAAAAATCTGTATTGTAAGCCATTGTTACCGTGACAACGATACGATCCGCATTATCTCAGCTCGAGAAGCGACGAAGAACGAGAAAAAACCCATATTCCGGAAGAGTGAAAAAGCAGATAACGATCAACATTGACGATGACACCATAGGTTTTTTCAAGAGACTGTCGGATAGTACAGGTTTGCCGTATCAAGCATTGATAAGCCTGTATTTATCCGATTGTGCGAAAAATAACCGAAAGCTGAATATTTCTTGGGAATAAGGAAAAGGGACTGCCCCGAAACAGTCCCTTTTTTTCTTTTTTGTCTTGTCATCAACAAAATGTGTCGGAAAATCCGCACACCTACGCTATTGGTGCAGGTTCTTAACGAAAGCGGGGTTATTTATGCTTGAATTTGTTCGCCCCAATCGCAAGTATAGCCGTAAGGGCTAACGGTATGACCGTCACCGCAATGCCTGTCGGAAGATTTCCGTCCTGCTCGCCCGAATCGGTTGTTTCCGCAATTGTGACGGTGGTTTCCTCAGGTGTAGTCATTTCCTCAGGAGCGCTTGTTTCTTCCGTTATGTCTGTCTCCTCAGGTGCGCTTGTCTCTTTCGGTGCAGAGGTTTCCTCAGGTGTGACGGTCTCCTCAGGAGTGGTCGTCTCCTCAGGCACAGCTGTTTCATTAGGTGCGGTCGTCTCTTCCGGTGCGGTGATTTCAGCGGCAGTTGTCTCCTCGGGTATGGAAACAGTGTCCATGACATATCCGCAAACATTACACTTAAATATTATCATTCCTGTATCAATATAGGATGCTCCGATGACGATAGTTCCCTCGTCTTTGATATGGGCAGCAGCGTCGATATGCTCATTACATTCGGCACATTCGTGCCAATGGTTATCAGCGTCGGAATGCCACTTTGTGCCGGGAGTGTGTCCCGTAGGTGGAACGGTATGGGGCTCTTTTATAATTTTTCCGCAAACGGAACATTTTGAGCCCTCCGTCGAACCGTCCTCTTCACAGGTAG
>CAYMFX010000007.1:0-33291 GCA_964389845.1 uncultured Ruminiclostridium sp. | reverse complement strand
GATTAAAAATAAAGAAAAGGCAATGAAAATGCTTTATTCCAAGCTGTATGAAGCTAAGCTGCACGAGCAGACGGACAAAATAGCCGAAGAGCGGAGGATTCAGGTGGGCACAGGCGACCGTTCCGAAAGAATACGCACATATAATTTTCCTCAAAGCCGTGTTACCGACCACAGGATAGGCTTGACTCTTTATAAGCTTGACGCTTTTATGAACGGAGACTGCGACGAGGTTTTTGATGCGTTGGCTATTGCGGATCAGACGGCAAAGCTTGCAAATTCTAAGAGCGAGTAATTAAATATAAGGCTTAAATAAAATGGAAACAAAAATATTGTCGGCAAACGGCGAGGGGATTGCCGCTGCCGCCGAGCTGCTTAAAAATGATGAGATTGTGGCTGTTCCTACCGAAACGGTTTACGGATTGGCGGGAAACGGTCTTTCTCCCATTGCTGTAAATAAAATATTTGAAGCTAAGGGGAGACCCAATGATAACCCGCTTATACTGCATATATCAGACAAAGAATGGCTTTACAGATACGCAAGGGAAGTGCCCGAGCTTGCCCTTACCCTTGCGGACAGGTTTTGGGCGGGAGCGCTTACAATGATACTGCCTAAAAAGGATATAGTGCCTTATGAGACAAGCGGGGGGCTTGACACGGTTGCTTTCAGAATGCCGGACAATAACCGGACATTGGAGCTTATTAATATGTGCGGGTTTCCTCTTGCGGCGCCTTCGGCTAATTTATCGGGACTTCCCAGTCCGACCCGTGCAGAATATGTTTATAACGATATGAAGGGAAGAATACCCCTTATCATTGACGGAGGAGCTTGTAAATACGGTGTGGAAAGCACTGTCGTCACATTTACGGATAAGGGCGTTAAAATTCTTCGTCCCGGAGGAGTAACTCCCGAAATGCTGTCGGAGCTTTGCGAGGTTGAAATTGACAAGGCGGTTACAGAGGGCTTGTCGGATAATGAAAAGGCATTGTCTCCCGGAATGAAGTACAAGCATTATTCACCCAAGGCACAGGTTTTTCTGATAGAATGCAGCGATAGAGAGAAGCTTGAAGCTTTTGTCAACGAAAACTCTGACGAAAGCACCTATTTTTTGCTCAAACGCACCGAAAATATAAGAGCAAAGACCTTGCCCTACGGTAAACAATCGGAATCGGAAGCGGCGGAGCTGTTTTCAAGTCTCAGAAGGGCAGACGAGCTTGGCGCATTTAAAATTTATGTGGAAGCGCCGAGCAAGGAGGGAATAGGTTTGGCGGTTTATAACAGGCTGATTCGAGCCGCCGCTTTTAAGGTTATTCATTTATAAGCCGGAAAGTAAACAATATGAGCGTAAGAGAAAAAGTTAAGGTCATAGGACTGACGGGAATGTCGGGAGCGGGGAAGTCAACCGCCTGTAGTTTGTTTAAGTCGGAGGGCTTCGATATAATAGACTGCGATAAGATTTGCCGTGATATAGTGAGAAAAGGGGAGCCATGCTTAAATGAAATTGCCGCTTCCTTCGGAAGCGGTGTTCTTACAGAAGGGGGAGAATACAACAGACGTGAGGTAGGAAGAATAATTTTCGGAGATTCGGAGAAACGGCTTTTGCTGAACGGAATTATGTACCCTTATGTTTCATACATTGTTATAAAAAGAATTTTAGAAGCAAGGAGCAGTTTTGCGGTAATTGACGCTCCTACCCTTTTTGAAAGCGGTATTGACGATATATGCGATATTATAGTAAGCATTACCGCCGATAGGGAAACGCTTATAGAACGCATTATAAGCAGGGATAATATAAGCAGGGAACTCGCCGAAAATCGGCTTAAGTCACAGCAGACAATTGATTTTTACAAAGCCCGCTCGGATTATGTTATAGATAACAGCGGGGACAGCTTAAGCTTCATAAATAAAGTTGAGAGTACGTCAAGACTGATTAAGGAAGGTAAATGAATAAGACGGCTTACGGAATATCAAGAAGAAAAAGGTCAAAAAAGAAATGGGTGTTTATAACGGCGGTTATCGTTCTTATAGCGCTTATTGCATTGTTTTTCGGAGACGCGGTATATAAGAGAATTTTACAGGAAACTCACCCGATAAAATATCAGCAGCTTGTTGAAAGATATGCAACGGAAAATAAGGTGGACAAATTTTTAATTTATGCTATAATTAAGACAGAGAGCAGTTTTAACCCCGACGCTGTTTCCAATATGGGGGCAAGGGGTTTGATGCAGATAATGGACGAGACCTTTCAGTGGGTACGTTTCAGACTCGGCGATGATGAAAGCTTGGGGTTCGATTCCATGTTCGACCCCGAGCAGAATATCAGATACGGCAGCTACCTTGTGGGGTACCTTATCCGTTACTTTGAAAATGAGGAGGCGGCTGTCTGCGCTTATCATGCGGGAGTGGGGAATGTGGATTCATGGCTTTCCAATTCTCAGTACAGCTCAGACGGAAAGACCTTGGACAAGGTTCCCACCTCAGATACAAATCACTATTTAAGCAAAATCCAAAAAGCTTTAAATAATTATAAAACGCTATACAAGGAGGAAAACTAAAATGGCAAAAAAGGAAATATCGGAAAAGCAGGAAGAAAGCAAAGCAAAAGAGCTTAAAGAAAAGCTCTTTATGAAGAAAAAGAACTCAGGCATTATCATGAGCGATGCGCAGATAAAGGCTGCGGACAAATTCGCCGAGGGTTATAAGGCGTTCCTTGATAAGGGCAAAACCGAAAGAGAAGCAGTTAAGGCTGCCCTTGAAATCATAACAAAAGCAGGCTACACCGAATTTGACAAGAGCAAGAAGTATAAGGCGGGAGACAGAGTTTATTACAACAACAGAGGTAAGGCTCTTATTCTTGCCATATTCGGCAAGGAGGACATTGAAAAGGGTGTTAATATCCTTGCGGCGCATATTGATTCCCCCCGTCTTGACTTAAAGCAGAATCCTATTTATGAGGACACCGAGCTTGCGTTCTTTAAAACCCACTATTACGGCGGCATTAAAAAGTATCAGTGGACAACCGTTCCTCTTGCGCTTCACGGAGTTATTGTCAAGAAGGACGGGGAGACGGTTGAAGTAAAGATCGGCGAGGACGACAAGGATCCTGTTTTCGTAGTTACCGACCTGCTCCCTCATTTGGCTCAGGAGCAGATGAAAAGACCTGCTCCGACTATTGTTAAGGGCGAGGAGCTTAATATTCTTATCGGTTCAAGACCCTTCAGAGATGATAAGGAAAGCGAGCTTGTAAAGCTTAACATACTGAACATTCTCTTCGAAAAGTACGGAATTACCGAGGAGGACTTCCTGTCGGCGGAATTGGAGGCAGTGCCTGCATTTAAGGCTAAGGACGTTGGTTTTGACAGAAGCCTTATCGGCGCTTACGGTCAGGACGACAGAGTTTGCGGTTATACTGCGCTTATGGCTACCGTTGACACTAAGGACGTACCCTCAAAGACTGTTGTTACCGTGCTTACCGACAAGGAAGAGACGGGAAGCGACGGAAACACCGGACTTTGCTCTTCGTATCTCAAGTATTTTATTCATGATATTGCAGAAGTATTCGGCAAAAACGGCAGACACGTTTTGTCGGCGTCAAAGTGCCTTTCCGCAGACGTTAATGCGGGATTCGACCCCACATTCCCCGATGTTTTGGAGAAAAAGAACTGCTCATATGTGGGCAGAGGTACCTGCCTTACCAAATTTACCGGTTCGAGAGGCAAAAGCGGCACAAGCGACGCTTCGGCGGAGTATGTGGGCTATGTGAGAAAAATATTTGACGATAACGATATAATCTGGCAGACAGGCGAGCTTGGAAAGGTTGACCTTGGCGGCGGCGGAACCGTTGCGCTTTATATTGCTAATCTTGACGTTGATACCATTGATTTGGGAGTGCCTATACTCTCTATGCACGCACCCTTTGAGATTTCCTCCAAAAACGATGTTTATATGACATATAAGGCTTTTGGGGCATTCATCAAGTAATTCTTTTTTAACAGAGATGCTTGTCTAATCACACTCCAAATATCATAAACATATATTACAATATTATGATATTTGGAGTTGTAATTATATGGGCGTATATAAAGCAAAAAAAAAGCATCATATAGGCATAAAGCTGTTGGCTGTTCTTCTTATTGCGGCAGGGATATTGGTGCTTGTGGATATGAGGGTGCGCCCGATTATTGAGAAAACCGCCGCTTATGAAAGCAAGGTGCTTGCTACCCGAATAATTAACGATACCGTCTATACGGAGCTTGAGGACAGCGAGCTTATGTATGATGATTTGGTGACGCTGACTTATAATTCGGATAATTCGGTTTCTTCGGTAGAAAGCAATATGGCGGCAATAAATCGGATTAAAGCAAGAATAACCAAAAGCGTAAACGACCAATTGGCATTGCTTGACCAGCACGATCTGAGCCTTGCATTGGGAACGGTATCGGGCTTTGCTTCATTCTATAATCAAGGCCCCCTTATTCCCGTTAAGGTAAAGCCCCAGGGATATGTTGAAACAACGCTGATAAGCTCTTTCACAGATGCCGGCATAAATCAGACGCTGCATCAGATATTAGTTGAGATAGATGTGGATATTGCCGCCGTTATTCCGGGTTATACCGCTTCGGCACAGGTTAAAACGCAGTTTGTAATTGCGGAAACGGTTATTGTGGGAAATGTTCCCGGTGCGTATACACACGTAATTTCAGGCGACAGCGACGATATTGAAGGAATAATAAACGATTACGGCACATCATAAATAAATAAGACAAGGAGTTTCCAATGGATAATGAATTAACCTTCGAGGAAGCAAAGGAAAGGCATTCCAAGCTTTCCGAGGAGATTGAAGGATATAATTATGCTTATTATGTTCTCGATAATCCGACTATTGAGGATTATCAGTATGATGAGCTTATGCAGGAGATATACCGTCTTGAAAAAGCCTATCCTCAGCTTATAACGCCCCTTTCTCCTTCACAGCGCGTGGGCGGAATGGCTGAAAGCAGCTTTGAAAAAATTCAGCATACCGTACAAATGGGTTCTTTACAGGACGTGTTCAGCTTTGATGAGGTAAGAGAATTTGATTCAAAGGTAAGGTCAGCGTTAAGCACAGCGCCTCTTTATGTGGTCGAACCGAAAATTGACGGGCTTTCGGTGTCGTTAGAATACCGTGACGGGCTTTTCTTCAGAGGTTCCACAAGAGGGGACGGCTTTGTGGGGGAAGATATTACGGAAAATCTGCGCACTATCAAAAGCATTCCCATGAAGCTAAAACAGCCGTTTCCTTATATTGAGGTCAGGGGCGAGGTTTATATGCCTAAAAAAAGCTTTGAAAAATTGGTGCAGCGTCAGGAGATAAACGGGGAACAGCCCGCAAAAAATCCGCGCAATGCGGCGGCAGGCTCCCTCAGGCAAAAGGACAGCAGGGTGACAGCCGAAAGGGAACTGGACATATTTATTTTTAATATTCAGCAGATCGAGGGGAAGGAGCTTAATTCTCACAAGCAGTCCCTTGAATTTGTGCGGGAGCTTGGGTTTAAGGTTATAGACGGATTTGAAGCGTTTACCGACATTGATAAGGCAATAGACAAAATAAACTCTATCGGCGAAAACAGAGGCAAGCTTTCCTATGATATTGACGGAGCTGTTATAAAAGTCGATGATTTTAAGGATAGGGAAGTGTTAGGCTCAACTGCCAAGGTGCCCAAATGGGCGGTTGCTTTTAAATATCCTCCCGAGGAAAAGGAAACTACCTTAAAGAAGATTGAAATTAACGTTGGACGAACGGGAGCGCTTACTCCGGTTGCGGTGTTTGACCCTATTTCATTGGCGGGAACTACCGTTTCAAGGGCTACTCTTCATAATCAGGATATAATTTCCTCACTGGATATTCGCATCGGAGACAAAATAATTGTCAGAAAAGCGGGAGAAATCATTCCCGAGGTGGTAAGAGTTCAGTCCCATGCGGAAGGATCAGAGCCTTATCATATTCCAATGGTTTGCCCTGATTGCGGCACTGAGGCGGTTCGCGACGAGGACGAAGCGGTTATACGCTGTCCCAATATCGACTGCCCCTCGCAGCTTCTGAGGAATATCGTTCACTTTGCTTCCAGAAACGCTATGAATATTGAAGGGTTGGGGGACGCAAATGTGGAGCTGTTGGTAAGCCATGGGCTTGTAAAAACAGTTGCGGATTTGTATACCCTTACCGTTGCAGATATTCTCACTCTTCCCGGATTTAAGGAAAGGTCGGCAGGGAAGCTTATAGCTGCCATAGAAAAATCTAAGGAAAACGAGCTTGACAGACTTATTTTTGCTTTGGGCATTAAGGGAATAGGGCAGAGATCGGCTGCGCTTTTATGTCAGAAATTTCCCGATATGGACAAGCTGTTAGGTGCGGAAAAAGAGGATATTGTGGATATTGACAACTTCGGCGAAGTTTTGGCGGACAGTGTGTATAACGCAGTCAGAGAACCTCACAGAATTGCGCTTATAGATAGGCTTCGTGAGTATGGACTTAATATGAGCTTTACCGTAAAGGAAACGGGTAAGGCTTTGGAAGGGCTAAAATTTGTTCTTACCGGAACCCTGCCGACGATGACAAGAGACGAGGCTAAGGCTTTGATTGAAGGCAACGGGGGCAAGTGCAGCGGCTCGGTTTCCTCAAAAACCAACTATGTGCTTGCCGGAGAAGAAGCGGGGAGCAAGCTTACCAAGGCTCAGCAGCTTGGTATTGCCGTTATAAATGAGGAAGAGCTGCGCAAGATGATTGAAGGCAAATAAAAAAGGCGTTTGTATTGAGGAGCATTAAAAATGAAAAAGCTTATTGTATTGTTAATTGTGATAGCAATGGGGATCGGCGCTTCGCTGTGTCTGATTTTTCTTCCGCACCTTCAGGAGGAGCAGCCGACCTCATTTACTGCAAATGATGAAGAAAAGCCAATTCAGGGAGATAATCAACCGGAAATTGTAAACGACCCTCTTGCCCTTACCTTCTCTCATCTCGATACCTTTTATGATGAAACTATTCAGGTAGAGATAAGCTGTAAGGACAGCGAAGCCGAGATTTATTACACGTTGGACGGCGCTGTTCCCGATAAGGACGGAACAAAGTATAGCGGCGCAATAACCGTGAAATCAGGCTCAAGGGTTAATGCTACCACCATAAAAGCTGTTGCGGTGAAAGGCTCCGAGACGTCAGAGCCTGTTACTAAAAGCTATGTGACGGGGAAGGACGTCTTTGACAGATTTGACGATTCTACATATGTTTTTGTACTTTCAACCGACCCCTACAACTTATACGATTATAATTACGGCGTGTGCGTTGAAGGATACGTAAGGGATCAGTGGCTCCAAAATGAATACAAGGGCGGGGAAATACCCTACAATGCTCCTGCAAACTGGTTTCTCAGCGGACGTGAAAGCGAACGTGATATGTATGTGCAGGTTTATGACAGCAAGGGCAATATGTTAGTGGATCAGGCGGCAGGGGGACGAGTGGTAGGCGGCGTTTCAAGAGCAGTTGATCAAAAATCCTGGAGACTCATTGCCAGAAACGAGTACAGCGAAGGAAACGGAATGTTCAGCTACCCGTTTTTCGGAGCGGCAAACAACTCTTTCGGACAGCTTATAACAAAATACGACCGTATTACACTCAGAAATAATGCCAACGACAGGGAATTTGCAAGTATTCGTGACGAGGTGGCAATGCAGCTTGCCAAAAACGCAGGTTTTCCCGATACTCAGGACACCATTCCCGCTGCTGTATTCCTGAACGGCGAATATTACGGCTTCTCATGGCTCCATGAAGCGTACTGCAACGGTTATTTTGAAACAATGTACGGCGGCAATAAGGACAATTACAGAATTGTCGGTCATGCGGAGACCAAGCTTGACAAGGACGATGAAGATGTTGACGAATACGACCTTAAAAGCATTCAGGATTATGAATATGTATGCGAGCTTGCAAAGGGCGGACTTACCTACGACGCTGCATTCGAGGAATTTTGCAGCCTTGTGGATATAGACAACCTGATGCTCTATTATGCAATTCAAGTATACATCAACAACGAGGACTGGCCAAACAATAATTTCAAGGCATGGCGCTATTATCCTTCCGAGGGTGAAGAAATAACGAGCCCTTATCTTGACGGAAGGTGGAGGTTTTTGCTTTTCGACATTGAGTACGGTATGGGGCTTTACGGAAACGGATACAGAGAAGCAACATTGTCCAATATTCTTAATAGAGGTCACATGGGCGGAACCTCGGAATTTATGAAGGCGCTGTTAGAGCGTGACGATATGAAGGAAAAAATGGCAAACACCCTCTGCGATTTAATGTACGGCGAATTCAGCAATGAAAAGGCGCTTAAGGTTATTGAGGAAAAGATAAAGCTTTGCGATGTGGAATGTATGTATGCTTTGGACAACGGGTATACCTCAACTTGGGCAAGGAGAGATACATTTAACGAAAGCAGACAGCAGATACGAGACTTTTTCGCCAACCGTCCCACAGTAATTAACAGAGATAACAAAAAGGTTTTAGGCGTTGACTCCGACAGTATGTTTACAATAAATATGGTAAGCAAAGAGGGCGGCTCGGCGTATCTGAATTCCGTTGAGGTCAAGGGAGGAAAAAGCGAAACAAGAAATTATTATGCTTCCTGCGGAGTGCCAATAAAGGTCTCAGCCTACGACGGTTACAAATTCTCTCATTGGGAGATAAATGAAAAGGAATATACCGACGCCGAATTAAGGATAACCTCGGATATGGCGAGCAACGGCAATGTTACAGTAAAAGCCGTATATGAAAAGGATTCCGAGACAGAAGACAAAGAGGTTTATATCAGCAAGCTTTATACCTCTGGAGATTCGGATTCAATAACAATTTACAATCCCAACACATCAGACGTTAAGATAAGGGGCTATCATCTGTCGGATAAGAAGAGCCAGCTTGACAGGTGGGAGATTCCCGCAGTTACAATAAAAGCGCAAAGCGAGCTTGTTATAGTCTGCAAAAACAATAAGGACGAATCCTCGCTGCAAAAGCTTATTACAAATTTCAATCTTAAAACAGGTGAAACGGTTTATCTGACGAATAGCGACGGCGTTATTGTTTCACAGGTGGGGGTTATTGATATGGGTACTGATGAGGAAATTGTCAGAGGTGCTGACGGAAAGTATGTTGTTGATAAAAAGCTTGAGTGATTTGTTTGAATGTATTCTTTGTTATTGATTTATTATAATAGTGTTTTTGTGTAATACCTGTTTTGATTTTGTTTAACCTCAAAATTCAAAACAGGTAATTTTTTGATTATAAGAATTAATGGGTAATAATTTTGTAAGCTGCTGATATTCGGTTCCCTTTATTGCGTAAAATTTTCATTTTACGCAATTAGGCGTTTTTCAATTCCCGATTAAGGATTTCCGAAAAAAAGTATAATGAATGAACTATTGACATAGCCAAGCTTAAGTGATATTATATATAACAGAAAGGACGTTACTGCTTATGCTTACTAAGGAAGATTTACAAGCTATATCCCAACTCATCAAGAACGAAATTGAGCCAATTAATAAAAGACTTGACGGAATGGATCAAAGACTTGACGGAATAGACCAAAGATTTGACAAAATTGAAGAAACCTTGGAAGAAATGAAAGAAGATGCAGCAATAACAAGAGATGTTACCAACTCAATTGGAAAGTGGATAGAATTTTACTTCGGGAAAGAAAAACCCTTCCCTATTGATGAAGATGAAATTGAAAAGCAGAATAAAATTTTAAAAATGTTTGATTAACTTTCGGAGCGGCTTGCTGCTCTTTTTCTTTTGATAAAATATTATTCATATGATTTTTTAAATTTTTGAACGAAAATATTATAAAGAATGGCTGAAAATTATGACTAACACTCCTACTCAAAAAAAATTCGATTACAAATCGGACTCTCCACAGTACCTCATTGACTTTTTGGATTATATGTCGGTAATCAAAAGCCGCTCTGCGCTTACGGTAAAAAATTATTACTGTGACCTGCGGCTGTTTTTGCGTTACATTAAGGTTAAAAATGATCCTTCGCTTGAAGATTCGGATTTTTCTTCAATTTCCGTATCCGATACTCCCGAAGCTTTGGTTAAATCCGTTACACTGAGCGATATAATGGGATTTTTGCATTTCACAATGGACGAGCGGGATAATCATCAGAAGGCTCGCGCCAGAAAGGCAGTTTCAATCCGTCAGTTCTTTAAATTCCTTACTGACAATAAAAATTGGTTTGAAGTAAGCCCTGCGGCTAAGCTGGCGCTTCCGTCTCCCAAAAACGCACTGCCCAAACATTTGACTATAGAGCAAGCTAATCAGCTCCTCTCGGAATGCTCTGATATAAAGGATTGGGTCGATTCCCGGGACTATTGTATGATAACATTTTTTCTGAACTGCGGAGTGCGTCTTTCCGAGTTAGTAGGCATTTCCGTAAACGATTATATAAAAACCAAGGACACCCAAAGCGGCGAGTATTACTCCTTTCTTAAGGTTATAGGAAAAGGCAATAAGGAAAGAATTATTTATTTGAACAGCGCCTGTGTTTCGGCATATGAGGTTTATATTAAGCTCAGACCAAACGTTAAGGGAGAAAACGCACTTTTTTTAAGCCAAAGATACAAACGCATTTCAAACAGGCGCGTTGAGCAAATAATTGAAGAAAAGCTTATGAAATCGGGACTTTCCGGATACGGATTTTCTGTTCATAAGCTCAGGCATACTGCGGCAACTCTTATGTATCAGAACGGCGTTGACGTTCGTGTCCTGAAAGAGGTCTTGGGACATGAGAATCTTAACACCACTCAGATATACACCCATGTTTCGGATATTCAAATAAAACAGGCAATGGATATGAATCCTTTAGCGAATGTTACAGCTCCCGACAAAAAGAATAAAACATAAGATTAAAGTTATTGAGGTAAATTATACAGGTTGTAAATCATAAACAAAATTGCCGAAACCCTTTTGGTAAAAAAATCAATTGATTTTAAGTAACTGTTAAGTTATAATTAAGCTTAGATTAGCTTATATTAAGTTAAACTATATTTTTTTACGGAGGATTTACTATGAAGCTAAAGAAATTTTTTGCCGGTGCGGCTGCAGCTGCTGTGGCAATAAGTGCGTTGGCTATTCCGACAAGCGCTAAAAATATTTACAGTGGCGATCAGGATAAATTTGATGAAGGTCTCATCGTTGCAGAAGCTCATGATCAATGGCTTTTACAACTTTATAATGTAGGTTCAGAATCAGAAAAGAAGCCTGCAAGAGATTACGGTATTACACCTCACGATGTTGCAAGAATGGTTTTCTATTTGGAGCTTGTACCTAATCCCGATGAGCCGGGCTTCACTTTGGAGGACTTTGACCCCGGTATTGACGGAGGAATGGGCGGCGCAGTCATCTTCTCAGCTAACGGCGGCGGACTTGGGACCAGCAGAACGGATTCAGATGTATTTAATGAGGATACCGGAGCCACATATTATGAGAAGTACAACTGGCCCGGTGACTTGGAATGGTGGGGTTTCCCTACTGAAACCGATTCGCCCGATAATCCCGAAAAAACAGGAACTATTGATTACGATAAGAAAACTCATCTCGAATACCTCAACCTTGGTTCGTTCAAGTTGGACGCTCCTATTCCCGATGAAATGCGTTGGCCCGCAGATGAAGACAGACAGGGCGAATGCTATCAGATAGGCTTGCAGGAATGGGGCAGCGCTCCCACAACCTTCTGGCTTAGAATTAATATGCTTGCAATTTATAACGATAAAGACGAGCTTTTGATTGCGTTTGACGAGTTCGGTAAACAGGTAGAGAATGCTGAAGCAACAAAGAGAATGACCGATTATGAGACTCCCAAGCCTAATACTACTCCCTCCACTGAAGCTACCGGTGATTCTACTGCCGCTTCTACCGAAGGCAGCTCCGCAAGCACTACGGCAGGCTCCTCTGCTCCCACAACTACTGCTGCTACCACCGCAGTTTCTTCAAGCTCTAACACAGGTCTCCCTGTAGGTGTGATTATCGGAATTATTGCAGCAGTTGTCGTTGTAATCGTTGTAGTCGTAATTATTGTTATCAAGAAGAAAAAGAACTAATGAATAATTAAAATACCCTCCAAACTTGGAGGGTATTTTTTTGCAGTTATTTTAATTCAACAACAGTTACTCCCGCTTCTCCCTCTCCGTAAACTCCAAGCCGATAGCTTTTAACGAACTTACTTTGTTTAAGATAACGGTGAACGGCTTCTCTGAGAACGCCTGTTCCCTTCCCGTGAATGACGGTTATTATTTTAAGTCCGCCCATAATGCAGCTATCAATAAAGCCTTCAAGCTCCATTATTCCTTCGTCGGCAGTCATTCCTCTTATATCAAGCTCCATGCTTGACTGTCTGGTGGCATTGGACTGTACCTGACGTTTAACAGTTCCCTTCTGGACAGGCGTACCGGTTTTATCCTTCTTTTCTTCAATAAGCTTCAGATTGTCAACATTGGTTTTAGTCCGCAGTATCCCCAACATAACAAAGCAATTGCCCGAATTATCCGGGAGAGAGACCAATGTTCCCTCTTTACCTATATCTGTCAGCAGCACCTTGTCGTTCAGCTTTAAGGCACGGGGCAGTTTGTACTTTTCGCTTTTTCTTTCTGTTACAGGGTTTGCGGTATCGTACATCTTATTGAGAGCGCTGTTCACCTTGGAGCGGGAAGCCTTTACCTTTTGAGAAAAATCTGCCTTGTCTTTTTCCTTTTTGAGCTTTTCCAAATTCTCCATTAGGAGGTCGGCTTCAAAGCGCACCTCCTCCACAATGCTCATAGCCTGCTGTCTTGCTTTGGAAATCTCAAACTCCTTTGCCTTTTCGGCTTCGACCCTCTCCTGCTCAATTTGCTTTGTTAGCAGCTGAGTTTTCTCTTGCTCCTTTGCAATATCGGCTTTAAGGAGTTCGAGCTCCTGCCGTGATTTCTCCAAATCCTCCACAACCTGTTCAAACCGCTTGTTTTCCTCGCTGACAAGTGCCTGTGCCGATTCGATAATGCTTTCGTTCATTCCGAGACGTTTTACTATGGCAAATGCGTTTGATTTTCCGGGAATACCGATTATAAGCTTATAGGTGGGCTTAAGAGTAGCAACGTCAAATTCGCAGCAGGCGTTTTCAACTCCCTCCTCTTCAAGCGCAAACATTTTAACCTCTTGATAGTGGGTTGTGGCAATAATAAAGCAGCCGTTATCCTTAAGCGTTTTCAGCACGGAAACCGCAAGAGCCGCACCCTCAACGGGGTCTGTTCCCGAGCCAAGCTCGTCAAGGAGAATCAGCGACTTTGAGCCGCAGCTTTTCAGTATGCTTATGATATTATTCATATGGGAGGAGAAGGTGGACAGGCTTTGCTCGATGCTTTGTTCATCGCCTATATCCGCCCTTATATCCGAGAAGATTCCCACTCTGCTGCCTTCGGTGACAGGTATCATCAAGCCGCACATAACCATTAAGGTGAGAAGCCCCGCCGTCTTGATAGAAACGGTTTTGCCGCCTGTATTTGGACCTGTTATGATAAGACAGCTGTACTTTATGCCTAATTCTATGGTTACGGGGACGGCGGCGGACTGATCTAAGAGAGGGTGCCTCGCTTTATTGAGGAAAAGCATCGGTTCATCGGAAATTTCCGGCGTTGAGGCTCTTAATTTTGCGCCGTAGTTTGCCTTTGCAAAAAACAGCTCCAATTTTAAAGCGTTTTCATAGCCGGTTATAATATCCTCCGCTCTTTCCCCCGCCCTTTGACAAAGCTCCTTTATTATTCGTGCTATCTCCGCCTGTTCCTGGGCTTCAAGCACACGAATCTCGTTATTGGCTTCTACCACGCTCATAGGCTCGATAAAGAGGGTTGCGCCGCTGGAGGATATGTCGTGAACCAAGCCGTTTATTTCGCTTTTATGCTCAACCTTTACGGGAACCACAAAACGCCCGTCACGCTGTGTTATAAGAGTTTCCTGTAAATATTTTTTTGTTTCCTGACTTTTTATCAGCTTGTTAAGCTGTTCTCTTATGTTTGCGCTTTGACGGGTAATGGAGCGGCGTATTCGGGAAAGCTCGGGGCTGGCGCTGTCGGATATTTCATCTTCGGAAAGTATGGCGTTGCCGATTGCTTCCTCTAAGCCCTTATCGGGAACCAGCAAATCAAAATATTCCGAAAGGCTGCTCTCTATTCCCGAGCATTGTGAATACCAGCTGCATAAGCCGGAAATTTCTCTTAATACGGCGGCAATGTCCAATAACTCCCTTAGAGAAAGCATTGCGCCGTCGGAAGCGCGTTTTACGCTTCCACATACATTTTTGATATTGCTGAACCGAGGAGTGCCAAATTTACTTGACAACACAAAGGCGTCGTCTGTTTTCTTAAGCAGTTCCCTGCACAAATGCGGCTCAAAAATCGGTTCGATTTTAAGGCACTGCTCCTTGCATTCATCGCTCCATGCCTGTTCCGCAAGGAGAGCCAGCACCTTGTCAAGCTCTAATTTTTTGTATTCTTTATTCATTTTAAAATTCCTTATACATTTTTGTAATAATCTAATGTGTCAAAGCTTCTGCCCAAATGTCTCAAAATATAATTCTCGGAAAATTCGGCAAAGCTTTTTCTTGTTTGTCCTTTGAGAGTAAAGCCGTACACCTTCTCTGCTTCTGAATATGTAACGTATCTCATAGTGTAAAGCAAATCGTGAGACAGCTCCAAAAGCTCCTCATTCTGATTTTTATTGGACGACAGGCATTCCCCGCAGATAAGGTTGTTATCGGCATAGGAAAAGAACATTCGTCCGTTTTCATACCTTCCGCACTCACGGCAGGCTCTTAAATCGGGAAGAAATCCAAGCATTGACGCTGTGCGCAGCTCAAACGCCGCCTTGATTATTTCCGAGTCTGCATCTTCCTTTTGAAGCTTGTACAATGTGATTGCAAAAAAACGCAGAATATCCTCTCCGCTCTGCTCCGAGGCGGAGGTATATTTTATAATATCCGCAAGATACACTGCCAAAGAAAAACGCTTAAGGTCGGAGGAAAGCCCGTAAAAGCTGCAAATAGGCTCTACGCTGTTCAGGGTGTAGCGCAGATTGGTTTTGTTAAGGCAAAATTTCGAGTAGGAAAACAGCCCTGCCGATGAAGCGTTTTTGCTGTTCAGCTTTTTTACGCCGTGAGCGGTGACCTCTACAACGCCGAACCGATTGGTTAAAATATCCAAAAAGCAGTTGCTTTCGCCAATGTCCCGCTTCCCTATCACAATTCCGTCAACCGTTTCCAACATCAGCTGTCCGCTCCCAAGCCCATTTCAAGGATAAACGCCTCTTGGTTCCGCCAATCCTCCTTGACCTTTACCCAAAGCTTCATATTTACCTTTGTTCCAAAGTAATCCTCTAAATCCTCACGGGCTACCGAGCCTATCTTTTTGAGCATCGCCCCCTGCTTCCCTATCAAAATGCCCTTATGAGAAGCCTTTTCGCAGATTATAACAATGCTTAAATCAACAATATCCTCGCCCTTATTGGTTTTGGTTTCATCAAGGCTTTCAATCTCAACCGCCACTCCGTGAGGTATTTCCTCGTACATGGTACGCAGTATTTTTTCCCTGACAATTTCCGCAAGCCAGATTTTTTCCGGCTGGTCTGTGGGAAGGTCGTCGGGGAAAAAGTGGGGCGATTCCTTAGCGAATTTGTCCACTGTCGGAAGTATAATTTCGGTGTTGATGCGCTTTTTAACGCTGATAGGAATGACCTCTTCAAAATCATAAAGCTTGGAATATTCGTCGATAATTCCCAAAAGCTCGGACTTGTCCTTTATGAGATCGACCTTGTTTATCAAAAGTACGGCGTTTAACTTTCTCGATTTAAAGCCTTCAATAAGGTTTTCTTCTATTTTGGACAACTTTTTTGTTGCGTCAGCCACCAAAATTGCTAAATCAACGTCCTCCATGCTGTTCCTGACAGACTTCACCATTTCCTCGGACAGCTTGTTTCTCGCCTTGTGCATACCGGGAGTATCAATAAAAACATACTGGGTATCGCCTTTGGTAAGTATTCCGTTTATCCTTGTTCTTGTGGTCTGAGGCTTCTCGCTTACAATAGCTACCTTCTCTCCCACAAGCAAATTTGTTAAAGAGGACTTCCCCGCATTGGGACGTCCCGTAATTGCAACAAATGCAGCTTTAGTCATATTTAAACTTCCTTTCAAGCTCTCTTCAATCAGCTTCTCACCACACAATTTCAAATCTATCGCCGAAGGCGATACCACAATTGTCAATTGTCCATTGTACATTATCAATTGTCGTTGCTTTTCCCCTTAAGGTTCCTTCTCTTGCCCGATGTGATAAACACGATTGCTATTGCAGAAAATCCGATAAAAATCAGCGTGTTTGACCAATCAGTAAAGAACAGCAGAATAAGCTTAAAGCGCTCAATGTCAAAAAACAGCGCTATACCCACGATTACCGCCATTATTGCGGAAAGAAGAACCGCTCCCGCCGCCGCATCCTTTGCAACCTTGGCAAGAGGACTGTACTTAGGCGAAATCTTGTCCACAATGACTTCAATAGAGGTATTCAAAACCTCGAATATCATCACTAAGGCGCAGGTTATAACAAGCAAAACAATCTCCGACCTTGAAAAATCGTAGAAGGCAGAGAA
The DNA here is from genome assembly GCA_964389845.1 of uncultured Ruminiclostridium sp. GTDB lineage: Bacteria > Bacillota > Clostridia > Oscillospirales > Ruminococcaceae > Ruminiclostridium_E. Next base: position 16,599 of record CAYMFX010000007.1, on the reverse strand, counting down.
AAAAGCCACATATAATGCCGCAACAATATGAATGCGCATATTTCTCTCGTGCTGAACGACAAAAACGATACCTTTTATTGCGCATCTGAAGCTTTTTATTAAACTAAAGCGCTTATTCATCAAAACACCTATCTGTCAATTCCTAACTTGTCCAATACCTTGTTCTGCTTCTCAAACATTATTTCTTCCTCCTCCTCGCTCACCTCATGGTCGTAGCCCAAAAGGTGGAACATGGAGTGAGTGGCAAGAAAGCACATTTCCCGCTTAAAGGAATGTCCGTATTCCTCAGACTGCCGTCTTGCCCTATCCGCCGAGATTACAATATCTCCCAACATTATACGGTCAGTTTCGGGATTTATGTCAAACTCACCGTCGTTGCTTAATGGAAACGAAAGAACGTCGGTAACGGAATCATTGTCTCTGTACTCCTTATTCAGCTCTCTTATCTTCTCATTATCAACAATTGTCAGGGAAACCTCCGCCCTATCCGTAATCTCCTCTTCCTCAAGAGCGGCAGTGCAGCATGCCTTAATGCTGTTCAAAAGCTCGTCGGAGATTTCCTCTCCGCTTTCGTTGGAGAAATTCAGCTTTACCTTTTCTTTAAGCCTTTTTGCTCTTTTAACCCTTCTCTTTTCCCTCTCCTCCTCGTCCAAAAGATAGCGGCAGATAATAAATGTCACAAGCTGAACTGCTGCCCCCAATAATACTATAAGAACGGTTTTAAGGGTATTGTTTTCATTATTATTTTTCATAATCGGCTCCTTTTGTTTACCTTGATTTTCTGTTCTGCTCCGCAGCATACTTTTCGTATGCCTTTACTATATCCTGAACTAACTTGTGGCGAACCACGTCCTTTTCGGAAAACCTGATTTGTTCTATTCCCTCGATGTTTCTGAGCACCTTTGAGGCTTCCACAAGTCCCGACCTTCTGTTGTCCGCAAGGTCTATTTGGGTAACGTCTCCCGTTATCACCATTTTGCTGTTGAAGCCCAATCGGGTAAGAAACATTTTCATTTGCTCCGGAGTGGTGTTTTGAGCCTCGTCAAGAATAATGAAGCTGTCGTCAAGGGTACGTCCTCTCATATAGGCAAGAGGCGCTACCTCAATGTATCCTCTTTCCTGATTTCTCTGAAAGCCCTCTGCTCCCATCATATCAAACAATGCGTCGTATAAAGGTCTTAAATAAGGGTCAACCTTATTTTGCAAGTCTCCCGGCAGAAATCCCAACTTTTCCCCTGCTTCAACGGCGGGGCGGGTAAGAATAATGCGCTGTATCTCGTGATTCTTAAATGCTCGGACAGCTAAGGCTACCGCAAGATAGGTTTTGCCCGTTCCCGCAGGACCGATACCGAACACAATGGTATTTTTCCTTATTGCGTCAACGTATTTCTTCTGACCGATAGTTTTGGGCTTTATCGGCTTTCCCGTAAATGATACGCAAACACTGTCGGAGGATAGCGCTTCAAGCTGCTGCTGCATGCCGTCGTTTACGGCGGAGATAACATATCTTACGCTTTGCTCGTTAATTGCTTCTCCCTTGTTGAACATTTTTTCAAGGCTGTCTATAACCGCCGCCGCAGCGTCAACATTGGCCTCTGAGCCGTTTATAATTATTTCTCCGTTCCTGCTGTAGACAGAAACGCCGTACTCCCTTTGAATAATGTTAATATTATCGTCAAGACTTCCGAAAATAGCGTGAATACAGTCCGTTCCGCTTACGGAAATGTTTTTTTCAGCCATATATTTTTATTTTCCTCTCAATAATCAGATACATTTAGTATTATAGCACATATGAGAGGAAAATTAAAGTGCTTTTGAAAAAAATCTCTTGTCTAATACTATTTCTAATTTAAAAACGTTCTTTGAACGTTTTTAAAGGTTCCGCTTTCAGCGGAACCGACGTGACTTCGTCACGTCAAGAAATAGTATTGAACGTACATTCCGCACCGCCTTCGGCGGCGTATTCGGCTTCGCCGAATATTTTAAAAACGTTAGCACGTTTTTAAAACGGAATTAGTATAAAAATTTTGACAAGAAGACTTTTGAGAGAAACAAAAGAAAATACGCTCCTGTGAGAATGGGAGCGTATTGGATTCGATATTTTTATTACCAAACAAATTTACAAAAGCGGTATCTTAATTTCACTTGAATAATCGTTTAATAAAGCCGAAGAACCCAGGTTTTTTCTGTCCGTATAATAGGGTATATGGCTGCCCCGACGGCATTTGTTCAACCGCTTTTTCCCTCGCTTCATCTGTTATACCAAGATAAATTGCTTCAATTTTGTCTTCTGACACATAAAAAGAAATCTCACACGTTTTAACAAGCTTTTTGGGAAATACGTCAGGATTCAGATTGAATAGATATTCATGTGGTTTTTCCTCAGAGGAAAATGTTGCAACTCCTTCTAACAGCCTTGAAACCTCTTTAATAAAATCAGCCTCTGTATCAAAATCCTTCATATTCAAATCCAATATGGACTCAAATAGGCGAGAGCATACAGACAATTCCCCGGAAAATGCCTCGGGCTTTTTTTCAAGAATAAAGTTGCTTCCGTTGTTGGCGATGTATTTTCCCTTTTTTATTGTTATTACCGAACAAACTGCGCCAAGTAAATACCAAGCATACATACCGTATGAAAGAACGCCGTCGTAAAACCAATATTCGGTTCCCGCCTGGTCAAAGTCCTTCGCATATAAGCCGCCCACGGGAAAGTTTAAAGGCTCGTTAATACGTAAGCCCCAATTGCTGTCGATTTCTTCACTATTTTTAAATTTTTTCCCAACATAATCGAACAGTAACGATAAACTTTTGTAATCCGCTTCTGTATACATTCAGCAGCTCCTCCGATAATATTTTAACAATTCGATTACAATTTAATATTCAGGCACATTGAATTATAATAAATTTGCTTCACCTGTGATTATTATAGCATATATAAGAGAAGATGTAAAGCAATTATGCAAAAAGTGTCATTCTCTATAGAATATTTCGCTCTGAACCGCAATATTTCCCTGCAAAGTAAATTTACAGGTTGCCTTCATTCCCTTCTCGTCCCGGTCGTATTTTATTTCCCGGTCAATAATTTCATAAGGCTTTAAAAAATTCATCTCATACATCTCAATCTCATTTTCGAGAATCCTCTTCACATCGTTTACCGAACGGGTAACCTCCAGCTCCTCGGTTTTAACCCCCTTAACCTCAACTCTGCTCCAAGGCATAGTCAAGCCCATTATTTCCACCCGATAGCTGTCTGAGGTGTAAATATAGCCCTCGGGATAATCCTCTTTCCGCTTTGGAAACGTAAAACCGAACAGCTTTATGTACTCTTTTGTATAGGCTTGGTCGGTTTTGATGTGTTCCGTTGTTGTAAATTCTTGGTAAAAGCTTACCTCGTCTGTAAATTCGGCTATTATTTTTGCGTCGGCGTGCTGAACGCTTGTATTCCCTGCGCCGTCGGTGACTATTCCGCTTACCAGCACATCGTCTTTTTTCACTCCGCTTCCGATTTGATACTGCATAGTGCCGCCGTAAATCTCGGCGGAAACAATCTTTCCGTCATGTCCCGCTATAATATTGCAGGGAGTGCTTGGGGAAAGTCCGTTTTTTGGATTGCTGATAGTCTCGTTTATTTTTACATTAACCCTCGAGCCTTCCGCTTCAATGCTTACCCACGCCAATTCCTTAAAGTTCAGCATAGCCTTTAGCTCAGTTACATTGGTTTCCAAGGATTTTCTCGGTACGCCTGCATAAATTCCGTTATCCGCAAGAAAATCCAACACCGAAGCCGTGGATATACGGTCGTTTCCAATAACACAAACGTCCCAGACCACCGTTGAGCAAAGAAAAACCGTCAATGCGTAGGCAACGGCTCCTAAAAGCAGCCCGTATCTGCTGCGGTATTTATATGTCTTAAACACAAGACCATGCTTCTCAATTATCTTCATTCTGATATTGTATTTTTTCTTTAACGCTGCCAACAGAAAATAATTATTGGGAGCGGTTTTAGCGTAAAAAACGCCGTTTATGTTTTCTATATCTCTTACCTTTATTCCGGCGGAAATCGCATCGGTGAAAAATTCCTCGCATTCTACGCCGTAAACGGTAAATTTTACATAGCCGAAGCTTATTTTTTTCATAACTGCCCCCTTTAAAGCTCTTCCTTAGAAATAAATGTAACGGAATGCAAATCCCCTTGAATGACAATTCCTCCGATGCTGAAATTTTTCATGGTAAGCTTCATACCCACTACCGATATCCCCATTTCGGGCAGCTCAAGCACAATATTGTTCTCATTGTACTCAACTACCCTTCTGCACCCGTCAAGAGTCAGCTGTTTATTATCTGTTATCTGAATGTCGGAATGCTTCAGGAGGGATTTCTTAAATTCCTCATATTTTATTGCCAAATCGTTTATATTCATTTTCTCACCGCCTTTACAGTATAAATATATGAGACAAGTCCAAATAAAATACAAGAAGGTATAAGGATATGAATAAGCACAAATTTACTTTGGCGGCGGGTTCGATTTTTACGGCGGCACTTTGCATTTTGCTTGCTGCGGATTCCAAGGGGACGGTTGAGGCGGCGCAAAATGCCGTTAAAACCTGTCTCGATGTGATAATACCTTCGCTTTTTGCTTTTATGGTGTTTTCCCGCATCGTTATAAAAAGCGGTATTGCCGATACAATGCTCTTCCCTGCTTATAAGCTGTGTTCCTTCTGGTTTAAGGGCAGCAGAAGGGATTTTTCGATTTTTATTCTTAGCCTTATCGGAGGTTACCCCGTTGGAATAAGCTTGCTGAAGGAGGAAATTGCGTATAATAAAAATTATACCGCAATTGCTGAAAAAATGCTGTGCTTTTGTTACTGCGGAAGCCCTTCTTTTATTATTCAGATAGCCGGAGTTTCTGTTTTGGGCAGCGTAGAGGCGGGGCTTCTTGTGTATGCGTCTAACGTCCTATCCTGCTTAACGGCGGCGGTTATTATCAATATTTTTGCAAAAGATAAAAACAAAGCTTATAACATTTCCAAATCAAGGATCGGGCTTACAGTAAGCGACTTTACCGACGGCATTGCTTCCGCTGTAAAGGGACTGTCAATCGTTTGCGGCACTATTCTTGCTTTTAATATAATTTTGGAGCTTATGAGGTATTTAAGAGTGACGGATTATTTTGAGATATTGGGTATTGAAGGGGCAATGGCGGCTGCTTTCGAAATCTCCAATCTTTCTCTTTTAAAGGGAAGCGGGCTTAATATCATTCCCTTGCTGTGCGCCGTCACATCCTTCGGAGGACTTTGCATAATACTGCAAACGGCGGCGTTATCGGAAAACAAAATTAAATTAATAAAGTTCATTGTTTCAAGAATACCTATAGCAATTCTCAGCGCAGCATACGGATATTTGCTTACGGCATTGTTCCCTGTTTCCATAGAAGCCTATCTTCCTCCCGATACCGTTACCGTTATCACATCGGTAAATCCCATATGCTCCCTTTGTATTATGGCAATGGGCTTTATCTTGCTTAAAACAAAGGAAAATAATAAACAAAATTAAGTTATTAGCAAAAAGGGCAATACCACAATTATGTAACAGAATTAAAATACTATGTTTGTGCATATTCAACAAACAGCGACATTTTTATTAAGCTAAAATGCAAATTGACGTAATAATAAATATGATGTATACTTAAAACAGCAAATCGTGTAAACGGTTTCATAATACCGAAAGGAGAATTTCAATGAAGAAAACAAAATGTATCGTTTCCGGCATTCTTTGTCTTTCAATGGTCTTTGGAATGACGGCTTGCGATAACGAAGACGGCGGCGGTGGCGGAATGACTGTAGCTACTACTGTTGAAGACTTTACCGTCGATCTTGGAAACATTACCTTAGCCGCTGATAAAAATGAAAATATCAAGGGCAAGGAAGTAAATTACCTTGGAGCTTATGATATTACTCGATCCGGAGATGTTAAGCCTGCCGTAACCTACTTCCAGGACACATACGGAGCTACAATCAAATGCCAGACCATGGGCGACGGCGAGATTATGGAGAAGTTAGCGGAGCTTATTCAGAGCGGCGATTCTCCCGACTTGGTTGACCAGCGTTCCAACACATTCCCCTATTATATCGCAAAAAACACCTATATGGCGCTTGACGATTATATCGACCTTACCGCTCCCCAGTGGAAGGATGTAGCTCCTTTTGTCGAAGATTATGCTATTGACGGAAAGCATTACTATTATCCTTGGGCTATTTATATGTGCTCAAGACTTTTACACTACAACAGAACCAAGCTTGCCGAATACGGCTTGCAGGATCCTAAGGAATTGTACGACAAAGGACAGTGGGATTGGGACGCATTCTACGATATGATGCAGACATTCGTAGACAAGGCAAAGGCTGACTGCCCCACTGCAACAGGTATGTACGGCTCCGTAGGAACTACTTTTATTGATACTACCGGTACTCCTTTGGTAGGCTTTGAGGACGGAAAGCTTGTAAACAACCTTAACAACGCCAATGTAGACCGTGCAGAAACTTTCCTTGAAAACCTCAAGAAGCAGGGACTTTCAAAGCTTGACTTTATGGCTGACTATTCATACAATAACGTTTCCATTCAGCCTGTAGTTTTAGGCTATGCAGCATTCCAATCCGTAGGTGACTGGTGTTCCGGCGGATACTCCGCATTGGAACAAGAAAACCCCGATCAAAAATTTATGTTCGTTCCTATGCCTAAGGATCCCCAGGCTGACAAGCACTATATCGCAATGGAAACAATGGCTTATCTTGTTCCCGAAGGCGCAAAGGATGCTGAGGCTGCTTGTGTATTCATCAACTGCATGAGACTTACCAAAACCGACCCCGATATTCAGTCTGTTGTTGACGAAAGTATTCTTAAGGAAAGAAAATATACTGATGAGCAGTATGAATTCTGGAAAATCCTTCAGAATCCCGCTAATTTTGACAGCGAAGCTCTTGTTACCGACTTTGCATCTCACCTTGATAAGGATACCTGCGACAAAGTTCTTCCGAAATTCACAGAGGACATTCCTTTTGTAGAGAGCGAGGAATATCCCACCTGGACTTCTACAAGAGAAAGCCTTGGAAACGCATTTAACGACGCTATCAATCAGATTAATGCAATTCTATAATTGAATTACTATCACAACAATAGGGCTGTAAAGGCAGCCCTATTGTCATATACAATCAAAGGAGGATAGAAAAAATGAACAAATTTAAAAGAACCTTAGCGGGCTTACTGTCCTTTGTCGTTGTAATGGGCATTGCCGGCTGTAATGCAAGCGAAGGCGGCGGCGGAGGAACCACTGTCCCTGAAACGGAGGAGTATACCGTTGATTTAGGCGATATTACCCTTCCTATTGACGACAACAAAAACATTGACGGCGCAGTTATTGACTATATCGGCACCTACAACCCCATTAATGCAGGCGACATAAAGCCGGCATATACTTACTTTAAGGAAACCTACAATGCCACCATGGAGGTTAAAATTGTTCCCGACGGAGAGATAATGGAAAAGTTAGCTTCTCTTATTCAAGGCGGAGATTCTCCCGACTTAGTTGACCAACGCGCCAATTCTTTCCCTTATTACATCGGTCAAAACTCTTATATGCCCTTAGATGATTACATCGATATGGACGCACCTCATTGGGCGGAGGTAAAGGATTATATCGACAGATATGCTGTAAACGGAAAGCATTATTACTATCCTTGGAATTATTATGTAGGCTCAAGATTCCTGATTTACAACAGAGGAAAATTTCAGTCCTTCGGAATCAAGGATCCTAAGGAGCTTTACGATAACAACGAATGGACATGGGACACCTTTGCAGAATGTATCGATCAGTTTGTCACTAAATCCATAGCAGATGTTCCAAACGTTGTTGGAATGTACGGCTCTGTTGCCGACGCATTTATTGACAGTACGGGAACGCCATTGGTAAGCTTTAAGGACAATAAGCTTGTCAGCAATTTAAACAACGCCAATGTTGACCGTGCTCAGTCCTTCCTTGAAAATCTTAAAAAGCAGGGCTTCTTAAGGCACGAATACGGAGAAGGCTACAACAATGTAGCCGAAGGTCCCATTATACAAGGATATGCAGCGTTCCAGGCAATGGGCGACTGGAAGATAACCGACTACTCAAAGAAACAGGCTAAGGATCCCACCTTGGATATTTTCTTTGTTCCCTTCCCCCGCGACCCCAATGCAGATAAATATTATATGAACCTTAATACCTTTGCTTACCTTGTTCCTAACGGCGCTAAAGACGTAGATGCTGCCTGCACATTTATAAACTGCGTAAGACTCAGCAAGACCGATCCGGAGCTTATGAAGAAGGTTGACGAAAGCATTCTCAAAGAAAAGAAGTATACTGAAGAGCAGTATGACTTCTGGAAGTATTTCTTTACCGTGGAGAATTTTGAATCCGATAGATTGGTTCTTGATTTCGCATACCATTTGGACGATCAAACCTGCACCGAGGTTATCGGAAAGCTTTGCGACGAGCTGCCCCTTGTGAACAATGATGAGACAATCACCACATGGACGGCAATGAGAACATCATTTGAGCCGATATTGAATGATTCTATAAACACAATAAACAGCGATCTTGAAAAATTTGCAGGTTGATTTTTATGCCAATCCGATTAAGCTGACATAAAATTCATAGTTAAAAGGATTAAAAACAAAGATAATTTGACCCGTCAAAGCCGAAAAAAACGGTTTTGACGGGTATTATTTTTGCTGAGTCTCCGTTATGATTTTTTTAAAACTTCAATTTGTATTTTTTTAACAATTATCTTGATTTTTTTAAAATGGAGTGGTATAATTTATACATAAGAACATATTGGAGTGACGTTATTATTATGCAAAAGCACAATATAATAGCTATCGGCGCTGTTTTATTACTTACTGCGGCGTCGGGCTGCAGCGGCTCACAAAGTGATTCGGAGCTTGAAGAGCTTATAGGGAGTCTGCCCGCCGTACAAATAAGCGACGGTGAAATCATTTTTGATCCTTCATCGGGAGCTGAAAATACAGAGGAAGGTTTTTCATACTTATCAATTTCGGGAAAAGTAATTTCCGTCTCCAAAAAATCGATTACAATTGAAGCCGACAAGAAGGAGTTTAAATTTGCCGTTACAGCTGACACCAAAACCTTGGGAGGCAAAATAAACGTCTCCGAGGCTGTTACGATTACATACGAGGGAGAGTACGGCGAGGGTACTTCCGCTTTAATTATAACTGTGCTTTCAGGGGACATTGACGATAATGGTTCAGATTCAGCCGTATTCTCGGAAACAATAAACGATGCCGTGGAAACTGCCGTTCCCGCCGAAGCAACCGAGGCTGTAACCGCAGAATCAACTGCCGAGGCTACAACCGACGCCGCCGAAATCACTACTGCTGTTTCAACAAATGCTGCCGAAACGGTCACAGCCGAAGTTACTGAAACGACCGCCGAAGAAGCTGCCGTTTCATCTGTTTCGGAAACCGTAGGTTCGGAAACGGCTCTGACATCTTCCACAAATTAAACAATAAACCGTTGACACCCTAACCTTTGAAATGCTTATAAGAAAGGCAAGGTCTTTACTATGGATAATAAGCGTCATTGTATTGCAGTTATTATCGCAGAGGTATGTGAAACATACCAGTCGCTGCTTCTTGAAGGAATTAAAAAAAGAGCCTCTGAAAATAATTACAACGTGGCGGTGTTCTCTAAATTTTTCTCAAGAAGAATCGGTTCCCCCCTTAGCGAATCGGGGGAACAAAATATTTACAACTTAATAAATTACAGTATGTTCGACGGTTTTATCCTGCTTCCCAATGCAATAGAATCGGAAGAAATTTTAGCTGATGTTAAAGAAAAGGTTATCGCTACGGGAAAGCCGGCGGTTTATGTCGATAAGGAGGATGACGAATTTTACAGCGTTTGCTCCGACGATTACAACTCAATAAAGTTTATCACCAACCATATGATTAAAATCCATGGCTGCAAGAAAATAAACTGTATTACCGGCTTCCAAGGAATGAATCTATCCGAAGCAAGGCTGCAGGGCTATAAGGATGCGCTTACCGAGAACGGTATTCCTGTAGAAGAGGACAGGTACAGCTATGGAGACTTCTGGAGAAACGCTCCCGTTAAGTTTGTAGAGGATATGATGACCTGCGGGTTAGAGCTTCCCGACGCTATAGTTTGCGCCAATGATACTATGGCGATTACCGTGTGTGAAGAGCTTGCAAAAAGAGGCATCAGCGTTCCCGAGCAGATTGCGGTAACAGGCTTTGACCGTATCGTTGACGGCAGAATATTTCATCCGAAAATATCCACTATGTATCCTAACATGAGGAGAATAGGCGAACAATCGGTTCAGATTATTCTTGATGTTAATGCGGGTAAGAAGGTTCAGAAAAACTATTTGTTCAGCAGCGAGTTCTTCCCTGCTGAAAGCTGCGGCTGTCATTCAACCACTGTGGAGGAGTACAGAAACGATATTTTATTAATGCACGAATTCACCGAAAGGAGTCAGTTCTTTACAAACTCTATTTATATGTATGAAGAACTTCAGGAATGTCAGACCGTTGACGAGCTGTTCTTGCGCACAAACAGCTATCTGTTTTTGTTAAACGGCTTGAAAACGATTCATATTTTTCTTTGCGAAAATTGGGACATTTTGAACGAAGAAAAGTCAATGAAGCGCAGCGGTCAAATGGCAGATGTGGGCTACCCCGAAAAAATGATGACTAAATTCTCTTTTAACGGAGATTTTTTAAAGGGCGATTTGGGCGTTTTTGACACCAAGCTGATGTTCCCTCCCCTTTTTGACGACAGCTATGCGCCCCAGATGTATTTCTTCTTCCCGGTTAATTTCCAAGGCGATACATTCGGCTACTCGGTAAGCTCCTGTACCGAAAATGCTACTGTTCCCGATGCAATTTTCAGAAGCTGGCTCAAAAACTTTTCAAACGCTTTGGAGCATATTCGCTCCAATCAGCATTTAAGGTGGGTGCTTAAAAGGCTTGAAAGAATATCGGAAATTGACGCTCTTACAGGTGTGTATAACCGAACAGGCTATGAAAACAGGATTTACACCACTTTTGAAGCTGCCAAAAAGGACAATAAGGATTTCTTGGTCATTATGGGCGACTTGGACTGCCTTAAAGGTATAAACGATAATTTTGGACACGCCGAAGGAGACAACGCCATAAGGATCATTGCTAAAGCGCTTCAAAACTCATATACAGAAGATGAGGTTGTGGCAAGAATAGGCGGAGACGAATTTATAATGTTTTGCGGCGGCGATTTTTCGGAGGAAAAATTAAAGCTGTACCTGACCAGAATAAACGAATATTTGGAGCATTATAATGACAACAGCAGCAAGCCTTATTTGATAAGAGCAAGCTTGGGAGTGTGCTGCCAAAAGGTATCCGAAAGCTCCGAGCTTAAGGATTGGCTTGATAAGGCAGACGATAATATGTATGCCAATAAAAGGAATAAGATTAAGGTTTACAAAAAGGAAATATAATAAAATCCGCCGAAACTAAAATTCAGTACGGTTTCGGCGGATTATATTTATTTTAATTATTTCTTCAAAGTGAATTTTTCAGTTTCTGCCTGCAAACGCTGTGTTTGTGTGAAAAGCTCTGCGCTTATTGCGGCAGCTTCCTCGCTGCTGGCGGAATTGGACTGGGTTACGGTAGAAATCTGTTCTATGCCCTCTGTTACCTGTACAATGGAATCTGCTTCCTTGTTTACGGCAGCCGCTATTGTTTCTATATCCTTGTTGGATTCTGTAACCAATTTCAGAATAGTGTTAAGTGAAGTGGAAACCTCGTTTACAATTTTTGTTCCTCTTCCCGTTGCTTCAATGCTGCTTTCTATCAGCTCCTTGGTTGCCTTTGCTGACTTATCGGACTGAGCGGCTAAGCTTCGTACCTCGTCGGCAACAACCGCAAAGCCTTTTCCCGCTTCTCCTGCTCTTGCAGCCTCTACGGCGGCATTAAGCGCCAAAATATTGGTCTGGAAGGCGATATTCTCGATTGTGGCAATAATCTGTCCGATTTTCTCCGAGGTAGTGCTTATGTCCGACATTGCGGAAACCATATTCCGCATTTGCTCGCTGCCTTGGTTGATATGCTCGCCTGTCTTAACTGCACGTTCCCTTGCTTTTGAAGAAACCTCAACATTTTTCTTTGCGCTCTTGGAAAGCTCCTCTAAAGACGCATAAAGCTCTTGTATTGAGCCTGCCTGCTCGGTTGCGCCCTGTGCCAAAGATTGTGAACTGTTTGCTATCTGTTCTGCATTTTGAGTAATATTATGCTCTGCGCTTGCGATTTCGCCTAAGGATTCGGACAAAACTGTTGTGAGATGTTCGATTGAGGATTGAATCGATTTAAAATCTCCTATGTATTCCGAAGAAGTGGCAACGTCAAAATTGCCCTCGGAAAATTGTCCCATTATTCTGTTTAAATCATTAACATAACTGTTAATAATAGCCAGTGAATTTCTGAGAGTGTTTGAAAGCTGACCTACCTCGTCCTGTGAGTTATAATGCAAATTTAAGTCAAGCCTTCCTTCCTGAAGCGGTTTGCTGCCCTCTGTAATGGATATAATGGGCTTTACCACCTTGTTTCCAACAAACATGATCAGGCTGATAAGGCAAATCAACGCTAATACAAGGCATATCCCCGACGTCAGGTGCATCATCAGAATCGTATTTTCCATCTGCTCATGACTTTCGTTGCTGAGAACCTGCCCGCGCTCAACTATCTTATCCAATAAGCTCACTATTTGAGTAAGTGTAGCTTGAATTGTTTCCTGATAGTAGAGCTGAGCGCCCTGCAAATCCTCGTCCATCATGTCCAAAACATATACTGCCGACTCATGAAGCGTCTTATGCAGCGGTTCAAGTTCATTGCGCATATTAAGGATTTCCGAATCGTTTGTTCCCGCTTCGCCGTAAAGCCATTTACCCAAAGCACAGGAGGTAGGGTCTCTTCCAACTGCGTCCTTGTCGCCGTCAGCATACAACACCTTGCTCAAATTAGAGGACCATTTGTAATGTGCTGTTTCTGCCATCTGCATATTGATTAATAGTGTATTAATCTGAGACGAATAGCTTTGGTTGCTCTGAATGCGAAAGATACTCAATGTTGTCATAACACTGAATAAGACCGTAGATACAAGGGCGGCCGCCACTCGGATTCCGACCTTTGTTTTAATGCTTTTCATACTTGGTTTCCTTTCTGAATCCAATCTTTGGTTAATGCGAAAAAAGTATTAATCACAATTCCCGTTCATAAAGCCTAAAATTAATGTTAAAACGGGTAAACACCGTGAATAAACATTTATACTTTATTATATCAGAACGGACTTCATTTTGTCAACAATTTTCGAGTATAAAAAACAAAAAAATTATTTGCTACTCCTTAAATTTCATTCCCTGATAACTGTCCTTCAAAGCCAACTCCTTGTCAATAGCCCCCAAAACGGAAATTTTATCCATGCTCCATAAAGGCGCCGCAAGCTTACTTTTATCACCGTCTCCCGTTAAACGTTCTATTACCGTTTCGGGAGGCAGAAGCTCTAATTGCTTTACCGTAATGTCAATATAGCGAGCCTTGTCTAAAGGTCGGTATTCTCCTTTAATGCACATTTGCTCCAACGGTGTTCCTTTGATAACATGAAGCAGATGAATTTTTACTCCCTCAGGTCTCAATTTCCCCAACACCTCGGCGGTTTTCAGCATCATTTCATCGGTTTCACCGGGCAAGCCGTTTATAATATGAACCGTCGTCCTGATGCCCAAAGCTTTGAGCTTTTCAAAACCTTTGATAAACTCATCAAAAGTATGTCCCCGATTTATTTTTTGGGCAGTGAGGTCGTGAATTGTCTGAAGTCCCAGCTCTACCGTAAGTGCCGTGCGTTCCGAAAGCTCAGAAAGATAGCTCAGAACGTCGCTGTCAAGGCAGTCGGCACGGGTAGCAATTGACACTGCCGCCACATCGGGAAAGTCAAAAACGGGTTCAAACCTTTCTTTAAGCAGCTTTATGGGAGCGTAGGTATTGGTGTAGGATTGAAAGTAAGCGTTTATTTTTGAATTCGGGTGCTTTTGGTGAATCAAGGCAATCTGTCGGTACAGCTGGTCGTGTACGGGAATCTCCTTCTTTTCGGTAAAATAGCCGCTGCCCCCCTCACAATAAATACAGCCGCCTCTTCCCTTCCTTCCGTCAATATTGGGACAGGTAAATCCCGCATTAATCGGCGCTTTGTATACACGTTCTCCGAACTTCTGCATATTATAATAATAGAGCGTATGGTAACGCTTATTATCCGATGAATATTTAAAGGTGTTCAGTGTTAATTCCTCCAAAAAGGCTTCCTCAGCTTGTCGAAAAAACTCACTTCGGGAGAAGCTTCGACAAGCTGAGGAGGTCTATTTTTTATCTGTCGTTCATATCAACATAATTTGAATGCTTTATTACATTCTTATAAGCGGGACGAATTATTTTGCTGTTGCTGACAAGCTCCTCTATTCTGTGAGCGCACCAGCCTGATACTCTTGAAATAGCAAAAATCGGCGTATACAGCTCCTTGGGAAGTCCAAGCATTTTATAAACAAATCCGCTGTAAAAATCTATATTAGCGCTTATTGCCTTATAGGTTTTCCTTTTGGAATTGATAATTTCGGGAGCAAGACGTTCAACCCTCGTATAAAGCTCAAATTCTCTTTCCATTCCCTTCTCCGCCGCAAGCTTTTCAACATAGCTCTTGAATATCTTTGCTCTCGGGTCGGAAATGGAATAGACCGCATGTCCCATTCCGTAAATCAAGCCCGCATTGTCGAAGGCTTTTTTGTCAAGGATATTGTTCAGATAATCGGATACTTCCCCGTCGCTGTTCCAATCGGAAACACTTGTCATCAAGTCCTCAAACATTTCGGCCGCCTTTATATTGGCTCCTCCGTGACGAGGTCCTTTAAGAGAACCTAAAGCCGAAGCAATGGTCGAGTACGTGTCCGTTCCGGAAGAAGTGACAACTCTTGTGGTAAAGCTGGAGTTGTTTCCGCCGCCATGGTCGGCATGAACCACAAGCGCCGCGTCAAGGGTCTGTGCTTCAAGCTCGGTATATGTATGGTCGGGACGAAGCATATAAAGTATATTTTCTGCGGTGGACAGCTCCGGGCTGGGAGCGTGTATAAAGAGACTTTGTTCTTCAAAATAGTGAGCGTAGGCCTGATAGCTGTAAACTGCAAGCCGAGGGAATCTCGCTATCATTTGAAGCGACTGTCTGATTACCGTTTCAATATCGGTGGAATCCGCAGTTTCATCATAGGTGTACAAAGTAAGCACGCTTCTCGCCAAAGAATTCATTATATTGCGGCTGGGCGCTCTCATAATTATATCGCGGGTAAAGCTGGTGGGAAGATCCTGATAGAAAACCAAGTCCTCCTTGAAGTCATCAAGCTGCTGCTTAGTGGGAAGCCTTCCGAACAGCAGAAGATATGTAACCTCTTCAAAGCCGAAACGGTTATCCCTGACGAATCCCTTTACTATATCCTCAATATCAACGCCTCTGTAATAAAGCTTGCCCTCGCAGGGTATCATATCGCCATCGTCAATAGTGTAGGATTTTACTTCGGCAATTCTTGTAAGTCCCGCAAGAACGCCTTTGCCGCTTATATCTCTCAGCCCTCTTTTAACGTCGTACTTTTCATAAAGCTCCGGGTCAATATGGCTGTTTTGCCTGCATAACTGGGAATATTCCGGAATCCTGTCCCTGCTTATCTCTATTGTCTCCATTTTTGCCCTCCTCGTATTTCCTTAAATCAAAAATGAATAATTCAAATTCAAAAATTGCAAAATTACTTTTCAATTATAACACACTGCAAAAGATTTTTCAAATAAAAAGGAAAAAATATTTTAAAAAGATTAAAAATCGGAAATATGCCACAATAAATATTGTAATTTGCGGGCATATATGATAAAATGACTAAAGGACATAATGAAAGGAATGGTTTTTTACATGAAGATGAAGCCTTTTTACAGAACGGCCTTGTATTATGAAACAGATAAAATGGCTGTTGTGCATCACTCAAATTATTTGCGCTGGTTAGAGGAGGCGAGAATAGATTTTTTGGAGCAGGCGGGACTGCCCTACGATAAAATGGAGAAGGACGGAATAATGATTCCGGTTTTATCCGCCTACTGCAAATACAAATATGCAGTCAGATTTAACGAAACGGTTTGTATTAAAATGAAGCTTGAAGATTTCACGGGATTAAAATTCAGAATATCCTACCGTGTTACCGATAAGGAGACCGATGAGATACGAATTACCGGAGAAACCGAGCATTTCTTTGTGGACAGCAGCTTTAAGCCTATCAGAGTTAAAAATGTCTGCCCCAAGATTTACGAGGTGTTTAAGGAGCTTGTGGGGGTTGATTTGTATTAATATCCCGCCTATAAAAACGAATTTGAGAAAATCAATAAAAATAAGCCCGTCGGAACCAAGTTATACTAGGGGCTATCTGAAAAGTCGCAATTTGCACAATTTCTACTAACTGCGGACGC
>CAYMFX010000006.1:0-33750 GCA_964389845.1 uncultured Ruminiclostridium sp. | reverse complement strand
TTTGGTCACAATAAGATGGTGGAACCGGCGAGAGTCGAACTCGCGTCCGAAAGCCCTTCCGCTCATTTTTCTACATGCTTAGTTTATCTTTTAAGTTTCCCTAATTTCACTCCGACAAACAGGATTAAAACTCAGTAGCCCTTTGATTCATTAACAGCTGCAAGGCTCTCACCGCTAACGTTCACTGCTAATCAACGCCCTTAACCGAGTCGCAGTAATCTCGGTCAGGACGGAAGCCGCACTCAGGCAGCTACAAGTTCAGATCTATTATCTGCGTTTAAATTTAAAATTGCCCATTATTAAAGAGTTTAGACGAACTCTGCATGCTTAACAAGGTTCAAAGCCCCCGTCGAAACCTTTACGGTCCCGCTTATTAGTCTTTTTACTCATAAATTATAGCACACATC
This sequence comes from uncultured Ruminiclostridium sp., assembly GCA_964389845.1. Lineage (GTDB taxonomy): Bacteria > Bacillota > Clostridia > Oscillospirales > Ruminococcaceae > Ruminiclostridium_E. The sequence goes on along the minus strand of CAYMFX010000006.1, from coordinate 33,343 downwards.
CGATAAACTGTCAATATAAAATTTAATGAAACCACGAACCTAATTTGAATAATATTTAAAAAAAGCTTGTAATTTTTTCAGAAGTGTGGTATTATATAAGTTATAAACAGGTTTTAATTCCGCACTTTGACGAGTGGCGAAAAATGAAAGGAAAATTTTATCATGGAAAATGAAAAAACCTTAAAACCCGCAGAAAAAACAAAAAAGGCTTCGGCTGCTAAAAAGTCCGCCGAAACAAAGGCTGCCGCTGCCGTTATGGGCGCCGCTCCTGCCGAAAAGAAAGCAACTGAGAAGAAGGTTGCTGCCGAGAAAAAAGTAACCGAGAAGAAGGCTCCTGCCGCAAAGAGAACCGCTGCCGAGAAGAAGGCTCCTGCCGAAAAGAAGGCCACAAGAAGATCTTCGGCTAAGAAGGCGGTTAAGACCGCTTTAACTCTTGACGATCTTACCACAGCCGTATGGCAAAAGATTGAAAAGAAGGACGTTAAGACTATCCCTTGCGCAATCGCTATCCAGGTAAACGTACACGATATTGGAACATTCTATATTGCTGTCAACGCCGATCCCGAATACGATAAGCAGGTTATTCAGGCTGATTATTATCTTGCCGACGGCATCGTTGAGGTCAATGCTGACGAAATAAAGAAAATCGCTTCCGGTAATTATGACTTTATCGCTGCTTCCAAAGCAGGCGCATTCACCTACAGAGGCGATCTTACAAAGGGTATTTTGATTGCTGAGCTTCTTAAGTAAAATTTTCGTTATCATTAACATCATACAATAGACAGTGTGCCCTGTGCCTTTCGGCGGGGGCATATTGTTTTAATTAAGAAAGGAACAAGGAAAATGCTGACATCTTCTCCAATGGGCTGGAACAGCTGGGACTGTTACGGTGCTGCCGCAGATGAAGCCGTTATACGCAGAAACGCCGAGTATATGTCCGAGCATCTGAAGCAGTACGGTTATGAATATATAGTCCTTGACATTCAGTGGAGCAATCCCACTGCCAAAAATCATGAATACGAGCCATTCGCACCGTTATGTATGGACGGGTTTTCACGGCTTATTCCCTCTGAAAAAAGGTTCCCTTCTTCAAAAGGGGGAAAGGGCTTTGCACCCCTTGCGGATTATGTTCATTCACTGGGGTTGAAATTCGGGCTGCATATTATGAGGGGTATACCCCGTCAGGCGGTTCACGGAAATTGCAAAATTCTCGGCACCGATAAAACCGCCCGTGAAATTGCCAAAACGGACAGCATTTGTCATTGGAATACCGATATGTACGGCGTAGACTCGGATAAGGAGGGAGCAAGGGCGTATTATGACAGCATTTTTGCTCTTTATGCAGAGTGGGGCGTCGATTTTATCAAGTGCGACGATATTGCACGAGAGCTTCCTCATGAGGAAAAAGAACTGATAATGCTCAGCAACAGCCTCAGAAGCTGCGGCAGGGAAATGGTGCTGAGCCTTTCCCCCGGTCCCGCCTTGCCCGAAAAAGCCGAGCTGTATAAGCAGGTCAGCAATATGTGGAGAATAACCGACGATTTCTGGGACAAGTGGGAATTGCTGTATGATATGTTCTCCCGTGCGGAGACTTGGTGTACTCATACGGGAGGGCAGTGCTATCCCGATGCAGATATGCTTCCCGTAGGGGCGATACTTCAGGATTACGGAGAGGATAACCGCACTAAATTCACCGAGGACGAGCAGATAACAATGCTGACATTGTGGAGCATTTTCCGTTCACCTCTTATGATAGGCGGCGAGCTTACTAAGCTCGACGATTTTACCTTTAAGCTGCTCACAAATAAGAATATTTTGGAAATGCACTTAAATTCCCGCCACGCTCATCAGGTTTGGCGCAGGGAGATTGACGGCATTGAGCATATTCTTTGGGCGGCTTCCTCTGCAAATGGCGGGGAGTATATGGCTGTGTTCAATGTGGGGGAAAAGCCTTCGGAAATCTCGGCGCCTTTGTCCGATTTGGAGATTTATTCGCCCGTTAAGGCTGTGGAGCTTTGGAGTGATGAAGAAATTTCGGCGGATAGGGAAATCAAGGTCTCACTCTCTCCTCATTCCGCAAAGGCGTTTTTAATCAGAGCGTAAATAAAAACGGCGCTCCTTTGAGAAAACGGAAGCGCCGCTTGTGATTGTTATCAGGTGGTTGTAAAAGCGTCGCCGTTTTCGGTTTCACTGATTGTGCCGCCCCCTGTGCTTTCGGGGGTAGTTTCCGCTTGTGCGCTTATTGTTGTGGTTGTGGCAGCATTGGAGGTGTTGGAACCGTTTGTGCCTGTGGAATTGCCTATGCCGTTCATATCGTTGTTACAAGCGGTTAATGCCAATGTTAAAACGCCTATCAAAACCAAAGCTAAAATCTTTTTCAATTGTTTTTGCTCCTTTCCGAAAATTAGCAGTTTGCAAGCTGTTAAAGAATTTTTTTGAAGAGCCTTTGAAAATTAATAATCGGTTTTTCCAAACTTTAAGTTAATGCCGATTTTTCAAGGACGCCCTTGTTTATTATGCCACCTGTTTTACAAAACTCGCAATAATCATTTAGGAAAATTATGGCAAATAATTATACAAAATGAATACCTATACAGGAGAAATACTATGAGTAATAATTTGATAACAGTAACAGGTACCGCTATAGAATCCGCTCCTCCCGATACTGCGGAAATTTCCGTTACCGTCGCTTCAAAAAGCAAGGACTATTCCGAAACGGTGACAGCGGGTACGGAAAAGGTCAAAACCGTTATTTCCGCTCTTGAAAAGAAAGGATTTTTAAAGCAGGACATTAAAACCTCCAATTTTAACATCAGCGCCGAATATGACAATGTACAAACCGACAACGGGCGCTGGGAAAGACAGTTTTCGGGTTATAAACTAACTCACAGGCTTCATCTTTCCTTCCCCTTTGATATGGACAAGCTTAACGATGCGGTAAACGCCGTTGTCTCCTGCAAAACAGCCGACCCCGAAATCAATATAAGCTTTTCCGTCAAGGACAAAGAGGAGATAAACCGCAGACTGCTCACTGCCGCAGTAAAGGACGCAAGAAACAAGGCTGAGATAATAGCCTCGGCGGCGGGGGTCAAATTGGGCGAGCTGTGCGGGATAACCTACGGCGCTCCCGTAATCAACACCGTTTCGCCTACTATGTATAAAATGGCAAACGAGGCGGAGCATTTAAGAGGCATAAGCATGGATACGGGCATAAATCCCGAGGACGCAGAGAACAGCATTGAGGTTACTGCAAGCTGGAGAGCAATTGACGAGCAATTGACAATGTAAAATGGACAATTGACAATTGTGGTATCGCCTGCGGCGATGATTTGGATTTGTGCGGTGGGAAATTTTTGTTAATTCATTTAAATTATCATTGCAGAAAGGATAAAGTTACGAAAGAATCTTGCAGGGAGTTCTCTTGCAATTTTTGCCGAACTATGATATTATATAAAGGTGAACATATGAATTTCATTTGGGGAATCGTTAAAGCGGGAATATACATAGTCTTCAGACCTAAGGTAGTCTGGAAAAATCCCGATATGAAAAGGCAGCTTAAAAATAAACCCTGTATTTTTATCGCCAACCATACCTCCCATAAGGACGGGCTGTTTGCGGGGGCAGTTTTAAACAGATATAAGCCCTATTCCTTGGTGGCAAAGGACTGGTACGATAAAAAGGGCATGGGGTTCTTCTTAAAGCGGTCGAGAACCATACCTATCGACCGATACAATCCTGATGCGGACTGGTACATTATGGGACAGGACATAATCGGCAGGGGCAGTCCTATGCTTGTATTCCCGGAGGGCAGTACCTCTAAGGACGGCAGGATGAAGGAGTTTAAGCCAGGAGCGGCGCTGCTTGCTTCCAAAATGAGCGTTCCCGTTATACCCTGCGGTATTGTGGGAGAGTATAAGAAATTTTTTGGGCAGCGTCAGGTGTTTATCGTAGGCGAAGCCCTTGAAATGAACTGTCCCGAAAATGTGCGCTGTTCAAAGTATGCAAGGGAACAAATAAAGACGGCTCAGCAGAGAGTTTATGAGCTTGTAAATGATTACAAGGATTACAAGGTATAACAGTGTATTCCAAAAGGGAATATGCTTTGAATTTTAAAAGAAACGAGGTAAATTTTATGAGCGAAAAAGAAATTGCAGAAAAGATCAAGGCAATGTTAGTTGAAAATCTCAGGATTCCCGAGGACGCTTTGGAATATGATTCCGAGCTGTTCGGGGACGACATCGGACTTGATTCCATAGATTCCATTGAGATTATTGCGGGAATTGACACATTGTTCGGGGTTCAGATGACGGGGGTTGCAAAGGAAAACTTCCTGTCCATTAATACCCTTACCGCTTATGTTAAGGAGCATATGGAGTAAGATTGACGGCAAAAGGGATTGTTACGTTAGGCGGCAATCCCTTTCGTAATATGTATCTAAGGAGATAACCGAGATGTCAGATAAAAAAAGATGTGTGGTAACGGGCTTAGGGCTTATCTGCGCCTTAGGCGACAATGTGGAGGAATGCTGGAGCAACGCCGTAAACGGTATTTCGGGCATTCGCGACGTTACCGTAATCAATACCGATAACTGCTATGCAAAAAAGGGTGCGGTAAACGATACCGAAAACAGCGAGCTTTCCGACGAAAATTACGACCGCTCCTCTCTGCTTTGCATAAACGCCGCCGAGGAAGCCTTAAAGGATTCGGGCATTGTTACGGCAGACGATAATAATATCGGCGTTATTGTGGGCAACTGCGTAGGCGGCGCCGCAAGCATTGATTCCTACTTTACGGCGGTGAAGGATAAGGGTGAGGAAAATGTACCGAAAGAGGAAATCCTGAAAATGCCCGCTTCCGCAATAGCAAACAATGTTTCCGCTCACTTCGGACTGAGCGGCATTACCGCCAACATTGTAAACGCCTGTGCGGCAGGCACCATAAGCTTAAGCTACGCCTGTGACCTTATCAGAAACGGGGAAGCGGAGGTATTTCTTGCGGGAGGCTCGGACGCATTTACTTCACTTGCCTTTGCGGGATTTCATGCTCTTCACGCTTTGGACGAGCAGGCTTGTTCCCCCTTTAACAGAAGCAGCGGCATTACTCTCGGCGAGGGTGCGGGCATTCTTGTTATTGAAAGCTATGAGCATGCGGTAAAGAGGGGGGCAAAAATTTACTGCGAGGTTTTAGGTTCGGGAGTAAGCTCCGATGCGCACCACATAACTGCCCCCAGACCGGACGGAGAGGGACAGATGAGCGCTATCAGAAGGGCTATGGCTAATTCGGGGCTTAATCCCTCCGATATAGATTACATAAACGCTCACGGCACAGGCACAGCAAAAAATGACGAAGCGGAATTTCTTTCCCTTCACACCATATTTGATGGCAGCAACGACAAGCTTTCGGTAAGCTCCACCAAGTCTATGACGGGTCACTGCTTAGGTGCGGCAGGCTCTATTGAGGCGGTTTTTACCGTTAAGGCAATCTGCGAGGGTATTGTTCCTCCCACTGTGGGTTATACCTTGGAGGAAAAGGCGGCTCTTTCCGAAAAGGCGGGGGAAATCGACTTCACTCCCAATGACAGCAGAAAGAAAAATCTTTCCTACGCAATGTCCAATTCCTTTGCCTTCGGAGGAAATAACGCAAGCATTATTTTCTCAAAGCATGCTAAGGATATTCCCGACAAAAGCAATAATAAAAACGTTTATATTACAGGTATCGGCGAAGTAATCAGCAGAACCGCGGAAGGCTCCGATTCGGTTAAGGCTGAGCTTACCTCCGAGGATTACAAGGCTCACAATATAAAAATGGCGTTTTACCGCAAGCTTGACCGATTCAGTCAATTGCAGCTTGTAAGCGGGGTTAAGGCGCTTTCCGACGCTGAGCTTACGGTAGACGAGAGCAATGAAAACGATATTGGAATAATTATCGGCACCTCTGACGGACCTATGACCGAAATTGTGAATTTCCAGAAAAATATCATCAACAACGGTACAAGCGGAGGAAGCGCATTTTCCTTCCCCAATACCGTTTACAATGCGGCAGGGGGTTACTTCTCAATTTTTGCGGGCATAAAGGGCTACAACGTCACCGTCGCCAACGGCTGGCAGGCGGGGCTTCAAAGCGTATGCTATGCCTATGACGTGATAAGAAACGGCGAGGAAAGCATTATGATAGCCGCCGGTACGGACGAGAACACCGACGTTACCGAGTATCTTTACGGCAGGTACGGCGTTAAAACCACCGACAAGCCCTATAACGGCGGCAGCGGCTTTGTGCTTGGCGAAGGCTCTGTTTCCTTGGTATTGGAGACGGAGGAAAACGCCGATAAGCGGGGCGCTGAAAAATACGCCCGCATTGCAGGCTGCGGTATGGCGCATAAGAGCTGTGAATACGATACCGTTACAGGCGGCGGTGAAGCGCTTAAAAAAGCAATTCGCGAAGCTTGCAGAAAGGCGGATATATTCTTGGAGGACGTTGACTTTATTTCCTCCTACGGCTGTGGAATTAATGAAACAGACGATGAGGAATTGGAGATACTCCGTGAGCTGTTCGGGGCGAATAAACATATTTTGTCCGTTAAGTCGGCTATGGGTGAAGCAAGAGCGGCTTCTGCTTCAATGCAGTTAGCGGAAGCGGCAAAGGTGTTAAGCGGTAAGGACAATATTAACGGTAAATGGTTTACCCTTACCGAGGACGCCGGCGTAAGCCCTGCCGAATCGGTAAGCAGTCCAAAATATGCCCTTGCGGTAAGCGTGGGAGCAGGCGGAGAGTATTGCTCGGTGGTGTTGTGCAAGGCATGATGTATTGCAGTCAAATGACAATTGCTATGAGAGAATAGTTGACAATGTAAAGTTGACAATTGACAATTGTGGAATCGCCAGCGGCGATGATTTGAAATTATGTGGTGATTGTCCTTTTGCTTGTTCGTTTAAAATCAACGGAAACGTAGTTTTAAGAGACTTTGTGGGTGAGATAGTCTCTTTATATTGCTTTGGCGTGAAACGCGGCATAGCGGGGCTGTGAGGGGGCTTCTCGTTGATGTGCGTTTGTGCGGGAAGGGAACGGCGGGAAACGCAAGTTATTATGTAAGCTATAATTGGAGGTCAGATAATGGAAGAAAACAAGGTGGCGCTTATAACAGGCTCCTCAAGAGGTATAGGCAGGGCCTGCGCAATTTGTTTGGCGCAAAAGGGCTTCGATATAATCGTCAATTACAACAGCAACGAAGAAGCGGCAAACAGGACTGTTGCCGAAATCGCCGCACTTGGCAGAAGGGCTGCGGCAATAAGGGCGGACACCTCCGACATAAAGCAGGTTCAGGATATGTTCAGAGCCGCTCACAAGGAGTTCGGAAGGCTCGACGTGCTTGTGAACAATGCGGGAGTGGTCAACGACGCTTATTTGCTTATGCTTAATTGCGAGTCGCTGCAAAAAAGCCTTGACATAAATATAAAGGGCTACTTTAACTGCGCTCAGCAGGCGGCGCTTAAGATGATGAAGAATAAGAGCGGAAAAATAATCAATATTTCTTCCGTCAGCAGCGTTCATTCTCTTGTGGGACAAAGCGTTTACAGCGCTACCAAGGGGGCGGTTAATTCCATGACCGCAACCTTGGCGAAGGAGCTGGCTCCCTACGGAATACAGGTCAATGCGGTGGCTCCGGGATTTGTGGAAACGGAGATGATTGACGCTGTTCCCGAGGATAAGCTTAAGGAATACCTCGATGTCATTCCCATGAAGCGCTTTGCTAAGCCCGAGGAGATAGCGGAAACGGTATCTCTCCTTGCAGACGGCAGTCTTTCTTATATGACGGGACAGGTTCTTATTTTAGACGGCGGGCTGAGCCTTTGATTCCCGCTGTCAAAAGGGAGTTAATCAAAATGAGTATGAATATTATTGAGATAAACAAAAGGATAAAGCAAAGACCTCCATTTCAGATGATCGAAAGGGTATTGGAGCTTGAAGTAAATCAATCGGCTGTGGGGCTTAAAAATGTGTCGGTAAACGAGCCATATTTTGTCGGGCACTTTCCCGATGCTCCCATAATGCCGGGAGTGCTCATAACCGAGGCTTGCGCTCAGCTTTGTTCACTTGTTATCGACCCGGAAAAGAGCAACGACCCGGATAAGATTTTTGTGCTTTTAAAAATAAAGGATTTCAAGTTTGTAAAGCCTGTTATTCCGGGAGACACGCTTATCATCGAGGTGAACAAGACCTTGGATTCCTCGGGGTTATATGAGTTTTCGGCAGCGGTAAGGGTTCGGGACACGGTTAAGGCTAAGGGGACTCTAAGCTTTGTCGCCGTGGATAAAAATACGATTTACGGTGAGCAATAAATGAAGATCTTACTTATTAACGCCAGTCCCAGAGGCGAAAACAGCAACACACTGAACATATCGAGAGCGTTTATTGAAGGCTTCGAGGGAGCGGAAAAGGAAGAGATTACCCTTAAGAATCTGAACATTCAGCCTTGCAGGGGCTGCTTTTCCTGTTGGGGAAAAACGGCGGGGCAATGCGTTATCCGTGACGATATGGATATGCTGAGGCTTAAGCTTCAGATGTCTGACATTATTGTGGAAAGCTTTCCGCTGTACTTTTTCGGTATGCCCTCACAGCTTAAGGCGATGACCGACAGGTGTCTGCCTATGATGCTGCCTTATGACGGCGGCTTTGACGAAAGCGGAAGCACTCTTTTTCACAGGCTGAGGGACAGGGAAATGGAGAAGAAAAAGCTTGTTATTATTTCAAGCTGCGGTTATGCAAAAGCGGAGATTATGTACTCTGCTCTTATAAGGCAGCTTGATTTGATTTGCGGCGAGGGGCGTTACACAAGCATTTTTTGTCCCCAAGGCGAGCTGTTTTTTTCGGGAATGGCGGAGAGACAAAGGAAAGCCTATCTTAAGTCGGCGACGGAAGCGGGCAAGGAATTTTATGAAACAAAAAGCATCAGCAGAAAAACTCAAAACGAGTTAAACCGCCCTTTATTGTCGCCTAAGGGATTTGAAACGGTTACTAAGGCGCACAGGGAATGGTTTCCTGCCGAGGCGGGTTCGAATAAGGATTTAGCGGATGAAAAAGTTCAAAATAAGTGAAAATATTTTTTGCGCCATATTCGGCTTGATATATGGGCTTCTCTCCTGCTGCCGCACATTTGTTTTTGAGCTTAACCCGGTTATGTCCGTGCTTTTTTCGGGTATGACGGTGATTGTGGCATTTGTACTGAATGCTGCGCCGCTTCTGACGTCGATTAAGACGCCGACCTTCAGGCTTAAGGCGTGTCGGCATGGGGTGGTTTGCCTTAAGGGTTTTATTGCGGCGCTTGTTTTTGCATTGGGGTTTCACATTTGGCTTGGGGCTTCGGTTTTGCCTGATGATTGGTGGAATTTTTTGTGGAGCTGTCTTTTTTGCACGGGCTTTATGTCCGTTTTGTTCTGGAACGGCATGATAACCCTTTACTGCGCTTCGGTTCAGCTTGGCGTTAAGGGCAGGGCGAAGGGGCTGCTGTGCGGCTTGCTGCCTGTTGCGAATATTGTAATGCTGTTTAAGATAATCGGTATTGTTGACAGGGAGATTGATTTTGAAGCGGAAAAGCTTGCATTAGACGAGGAGCGCAGGGATAAGCGGATATGCCGTACCAAATACCCCCTGCTTTTTGTTCACGGAGTGTTTTTTCGGGATTATAAGCATTTGAACTATTGGGGCAGGATTCCCGAGGCTGTTATTAAAAACGGCGGGACCGTGTTTTTCGGTAATCATCAGTCGGCGGCTTCGGTTGAGAATGCAGGACGGGAGCTTGCGGTCAGAATACGGGAGATTACCGAGAAAACAGGCTGCGGCAAGGTCAATATCATTGCTCATTCTAAAGGCGGTCTTGACTCCCGCTATGCAATAGCAAGGTGCGGCGTGGGGGATAAAGTCGCTTCCCTTACTACCGTTAATACTCCTCATCGGGGCTGTCTCTTCGCCGAATATCTTTTGGGGAAAGCGCCGCCGAAATTGCAGAGCACCGCTGCGGCTATGTATAACGGGGCAATGCGAAGGCTTGGAGACAGCAGTCCCGATTTTTTGGCGGCGGTAAACGACCTTAGAGCGGAGGTTTGTTCAAGGCTTGACCGTGAGCTTATTGTTCCCGATTCTATATATAAACAGAGTGTAGGCTCATTGCTGACTCATGCCTCGGGAGGAAAGTTCCCCCTTAATTTTTCCTACAGTCTTGTGAAATATTTTGACGGACCCAACGACGGACTTGTGGCGGAGACTTCTTTTAAATTCGGGGAAGAGTATACGCTTTTGAAGCCTTTGGGGAAAAGGGGGATTTCTCACGGAGACATGATTGACTTGAACCGTGAAAATATTTGCGGCTTCGATGTGCGGGAATTTTATGTTGAATTGATAAGCGGACTGAGAGAAAAAGGATTTTAGGGGGAGTTGTTTATGAACAAAAGGAATCGTTTTTTGGCATTGTGTATTGCGTTGTGTCTGACATTTACCGCTTGCGGCAACAGCGCCTTAGAGAGTGAAAATTCCTCTGTGGGAACGGCGGACAATAGCGGGCAGTCCGTATCGGAGGAGCAGGAGGGGACGGAGGGCAATAACACTGCTCCCAATTCTACAATAAACACTGCTCCCAATTCTCCCGATAACACGGGCAGACCTACGGGAGAGGGGCTTTCTCAGTTTGCCGACCAATACGAGGGTACCGAGGGGACAGGCGCTTTTAACTATGGCGAGGCTCTCCAGAAATCCTTTATTTTTTACGAGCTTCAGCGTTCGGGTAAGCTCAGCGGCGAGGAGCGCACCAATTGGCGGGGAGATTCCGGACTAAACGACGGCGGCGACAACGGGGTTGACCTTACAGGCGGCTTGTACGACGCGGGGGACAACGCTAAATTTAATCTTCCAATGGCGTTTACAGCATCAATGCTTGCCTGGAGCGTTTATGAGGATTATGACAGCTACGAGGAGAGCGGACAGCTTAAATATGCCCTTTCCACTATCAAGTGGATAGACGATTATCTGATTAAATGTCACACGGCGGAAAACGAATATTACTATCAGGTGGGGGACGGTTCGCTTGACCATTCCTGGTGGGGACCCTCCGAGGTTATGCAGATGAACCGCCCCTCCTTTAAGGTGACCCTCGATTCGCCCGGTTCTACTGTTGTTGGAGAGGCGGCTGCTGCCTTAGCTGCGGCGGCGGTGGTGTTCAGAGACGTTGACAAGGAGTATTCCCGGCTTTGCCTTTCTCACTCCAAGCAGCTTTTTGATTTTGCCGAGACAACCAAGAGCGACAGCGGTTACACTGCCGCCAACGGATTTTATGCAAGCTGGAGCGGGTTTTACGACGAGCTTTCCTGGGCGGCGGGCTGGCTTTATACCGCAACGGGGGACGAGAGCTATCTTAATAAATCCAAAGAGTATTTTATCGAAGCGGGCTCGGATTATAAATGGGCATTGTGTTGGGACGATAAGGGAGTGGGCGCAGCCCTCAGATTGGTGCAGCTTACCGGCGACAGTGAATGCAAGGCGTTTTTGGAAAAGAACCTTGCCTATTGGACAACGGGAACAAACGGCGAGAGAATAACCTATACTCCCAAGGGCTTGGCATGGCTGGATTCCTGGGGCTGTCTCAGATATGCTGCCGCACAGGCGTTTGCTGCGGCTTGCTACAGCGAATGCGAATACTGTCCGGAGGAGAGCAGAGAAGCGCTTTGGGACTTTGCAGTCAGTCAGATTGATTACGCTTTGGGCAGCACGGGGAGAAGCTACGTCTGCGGCTTCGGCGAAAATTATCCTCAGCACCCTCATCATCGCACCTCTCACGGTTCTTATGTTGACAATCTGAATGTTCCCGAGGAGCCGAGGCATATCCTTTACGGCGCATTGGTGGGCGGTCCCGACGCTTCCGACAACTACCGCGACGTTGTTGCCGAATATCAGTTCAGCGAGGTAGCCGACGACTACAATGCAGGGTATACCTGCGCATTAGCTAAGCTTTACGGCAAGTATAAGGGCAAAACCTTGGTGAATTTCGGAGCGGTGGAGCCTGTGGGAACCGAGTACGAGGTTGAAGCCTGCGTAAATGCGGCGGGGGATAACTTTATCGAGATAAAGGCTATAGTTTACAATAAAACCGCATGGTGCGCAAGGGCAAGCAAAGGGCTTAAGCTGAGATACTTTATAAATCTTTCCGAGACGGAGGCAAGCGGAGTTACCGTTAAAATGGGTTATTCAAAGGACAATGCGGGCTGTGAGATTATTCCTTGGGACGCTGAAAATAATGTTTACTGCGTCCAGGTGGACTTTGGAGATACGCTTATCTATCCCGGAGGTCAGGACGCTTACAGAAGCGAGGTGCAGTTCAGAATATCCTCACAGGGCGCTTGGGACAATGCCAATGATTTCTCCTATTCGGGACTTGGCTCACAGCAGGGTACCGTTACTTCTGTTGACACATTGGCTCTTTACGACGACGGGGCTTTGGTGTGGGGAAAAGAGCCTGACGGTGAAGCGGGGGAGCCTATTGTAAGCAATACTGATAAAACCGAGGCAGCCGAAAGTGATAAGCCCGCAGAGACCGCTGCTCCCAATATTCCTTCGGCAAGCGAGGGCGGTATCTCGGTAAATCTTGCAGGCGGCAATCCTCAGAACAACGCTATATCTCTTAATTTGGAGCTTGTAAACAGCGGCGGCGAGGATTTTAGATTAGATAACATCGAGATAGGCTACTTCTTTACTCGGGACGGCGGCAGCCCAGTGTTTGAATGCTATTACAGCGCCGTTGACGGGGGAGAGTACAGGGCTTTAAGCGGGAGTTAAGGGCAGAATCGAGGATTCGGAGGGCACCGGCTGCGACAGCGTCATCTTGATTGGCGGAGCGGAGGGAGTATTGCACAAGGGGGAGAAGTGGATTATTAATGCGGCGGTGCATAACAGCGATTGGAGCGCTCTCAATCAAAGCAATGATTTCTCCTTTGGAAATGCGGGAAGGATTGCGGTATTTGCCGATGGCGAGCTTTTATTCGGCGAGACGCCCTGACCGTTATACGAATATGTTTTCATAGGAGCAAAGACAAAATGAAAAATCAGTTGACGGAGTACATTGAACAGCTTGAAGCATGGCGGAAATCAGGTGAGAATCTATCCGATAAGCTTCCCGAAATAAAAACCAACATTGAGTTTTTTCAGCACGAACGGTTGGTTCATCTGATTGTCACTATGACATTTGCGCTTTTGACCGTTATTTCTTTGGGGCTTTCTACAATTGAGATTTATTTCATTCCTCTTTTTGTTTTGTTTCTCGCTTTGGAAATTCCTTACGTTTTTCATTATTACAAGCTGGAAAACGGGGTGCAGAAGCTTGAAAGAATTTTTCGGGAAATTTCTGATGTAAAGGGAAATGGATAAAGTCCCTCTAAAAATATTGACATTTCGTTATAATTATGATAAAATTACTTTATCAGTGAAAGGCAGGTGAATGATATGAATATTTTAATCGTTCAAAACGGGAATTTCTGTCATTCACATTATAAGACTTAATGCGGTCGGACTTACAATGAAAATGATAAATTTAAGCGTTCTCGATTTTGAGGACGCTTTTTTTGACCGCATTAAGGAGCTTATTATGACTGCAATGAATACAAAAGATTTACTTATTTCCGATTTTACCGATCCAATGTTTCAAGCTATATTTAAGGAATACTTTGCCGAGATAGGAGTCAATGTAAGAGACTGGGAAGGCTTGTGGGAGGAAATGAACACACAGAACGGAGGCAACAGCGCATATATCCGCACATACAAAAATGAACCCGCGGGGTTTATACAGTTTGCCGAAATAACAATGGAAAGCTGGTTTTTAAAGGAAAAGTGGGGATTTATAAGGGAATTTTGGGTAGCTAAAGGCTTCAGAGGGCAGGGACAGGGAACGGAGCTGCTTTCTCTTGCGGAAAAATATTTTAAAGATAAGGGCATTCGGCGAATTGTTCTGACAGCCGAGGAGAAGGAACAGCAATTTTATCTGAACCGTGGTTATAAAATATGTGAGAGCATTGAGGCTAAAAATAATATGACCGTTTCGGTCAAGAATATGTAAGGGGGCGGCGGTATGAATATTTATTCGGTAAAAAACGACTCTCAGCTTTGCGAAAAGGTCAAGCTGTACTGTATGAAAAATTGGAACAAGGTTTATGAAAACTTTGCGAAAAATGCAGATAAAAGCGTCGAAGCGGATATTTTGCCGCAAACGTGGGTGATAAAGGGAATGGATGAGGAAAAGGAGATACTCGGATTTTATCAGCTTGTATCTCATGAATCCGTTACTCGGTTTTCCGACCTTTCTCCATTTATTTCGGCAGTTTACGTTGATGAAAGGTTAAGGGGCTGCGGCTTCGGCAAGCTGATATTGGATCATGCAAAATATGAAGCGGCAGGATTAGGCTTCGGAAAGGTATATATAGCTACCGATCATATCGGCTTTTACGAAAAATACGGTTTTCGGGAGATAGGTCTCGACGTTTATTCTTGGGGAAGAGCCGCGAAGCTTTATGAAGCCGATACTTATTCGGATATACGGTTTGAACGGTACAGCCGCACTAACCCTATGCCGGATTATCTGCTGCTTGAAGACGCAGAGCTAAGATGGGGAAAGCCATCGGAAAATCCCGCAAGGCTTTTGCAGCAAATGAAGTATTTTGACGTTTTTGCGGATAATCCCGCCGAAAGCTTTGTCCTGACCGCTTTTAAAAGCAATATGCTTATCGGTCGCTTAAGCGTTGTGCAAAATCCAGACAACCGTCTTAACTGGTATGTGGGGGATTTAAACGTGAAGAAGGATTTCAGGCGGCGGGGGATAGCAAAAGGGCTTTTGAAAAAAGCTATTGATATGATAAAAACAAAGGCAAACGGAGGGACGTTTATTTATTCGGATATTGACAGGGACAACGAGCCTTCAAGGCGGCTGCACGCTTCCCTTGGATTTATCGATTCGGGGGAGTCCATGCCGTTCTGGAGGTTGGAAAACTCAGATGAACGCACTACGCATATACTTTTTCTCGACAACGATTTAACTGTGCAGTGTGTTAAGGAAAGGGCGCATTTTGAAGCAGTTTCAAGAATTTACAGCCGTAATATCGAGCCCTTGCACAGCTGTGAAATTTCTTTGGGGGAGTGGGAAAATTTTTTGTCGGCGAACGACATTGACGAGGCTCAGTTTTTGATTTATAAGGGCTCATTTCCCGCCGCATGGCTTAAAATTAACGGTTTAGAAAATGAGGGAACGGGGTGGATATCTATGCTTGCAGTTGAACCTATGCTTAAGAGAAGCGGAGTCGGTCGCTTTGCAGTGAAATTTGCCGAGGATTTTTTGCGCTTTAAGCGGAAAAACAAGGCTTGTATCTGTACCTCGGAGGATAATGCTGCGGCTTGCGGATTATATAAAAAGTGCGGGTATATCATTGCTGAGAAACGAGAGCTTAAAACGGGGGACGGAGTGAAAAGGAAAGGGTTTGTTTTTGAAAAGGGGCTGTAAAAAACACATTACCGTGCGAGGTAAAGCCTCGCAAAGATACAACTGTCTATCATAAAACAGGGGACGCCCTCTCTTGCAGGGCGTCCCCTCTTCCAAGCAACCCCTCGGGTTGCTTTTAAATTCTACCCCTTGCGGAGCGCACTATGTCAAGAGATTTCGCCCTCTGCGGAGGGCGACCAAAGGGCTTTGCCCTTTGGAAACCCACCACCTTTTGAAAAAGGTGGACGAAAACTTAATCGTGCTTTCAAGAAAGATGATTATGTTACAACTTTAGTTTTTTTACAGCCCCATTTTTGAAAAAATTTTTAAAAACCTATTGACATTGATAAAAAAATGTGATAATATTTAGCACATAGAACAACCGTTGAGCAAGGATAGTAGATTTCTTGAACCCGGATACAGAGAGCCGTCGTTTGGTGCGAGACGGATTCGGGGTGAAATTGAATGGGCTTGTGAGGGCGAACCGAGAACGGCTTTAATTAGTCGGATTAGGGGAGACGGGAGCCGACCGTTATATCGGACAGCATATAGGCAGTGACTATAATTGATTTTGAAATAAGCTGCTGCAATGTATGTGAATTGAGTGCGCTGTACGGCGAATTTAGGTGGTACCGCAGGAAGATGATAATGAATCCTGTCCTATGTTATAGGGCAGGATTTTTGTTGTATACTTCATTATGTTGGCAAAGGGGATTTCCCCGTTGTAATAAAATAAAATCAAAATCAAGAAAGGAAACAACAGTTATGGAAAAGATACCTTACAAAATTTACTTGTCAGAAAACGAGATTCCCAAGCAGTGGTATAATGTAAGGGCGGATATGAAGAATAAGCCCGCTCCTCTTCTTAATCCTCAGACGCATAAGCCTATGACCTTGGAGGAGCTTTCGGGAGTGTTCTGCACCGAGCTTGCAAAGCAGGAGCTGAACGACACCGACGCTTATATCGACATTCCCCAGGAGATAAGGGACTTTTACAAAATGTACCGTCCCTCGCCGTTGGTAAGAGCCTACTGCCTTGAAAAAGAATTGGGTACTCCCGCTAAAATCTACTATAAGTTCGAGGGAAACAATACCTCAGGCAGCCATAAGCTGAACAGCGCTATTGCACAGGCTTATTATGCTAAGGAGCAGGGCTTGAAGGGCGTTACCACCGAAACGGGAGCAGGTCAGTGGGGTACGGCGCTTTCAATGGCTTGCGCTTACTTAGGACTTGACTGCAAGGTGTTCATGGTTAAATGTTCCTATGAACAGAAGCCTTTCAGACGGGAGGTCATGAGAACCTACGGAGCAGATGTTACCCCTTCTCCTTCCACAACAACAAATGTGGGAAGAAAGATTCTTGCCGAGCACCCGAGCACTACGGGAAGCCTTGGCTGCGCTATTTCGGAGGCTGTCGAGGTGGCAGTGGGAACAGAGGGCTACAGATATGTTCTCGGTTCGGTGCTTTCTCAGGTATTGCTTCATCAGTCTATCATTGGTCTTGAAGCTAAAACCGCTCTCGATAAATACGGCGTAAAGCCCGATGTAATTATCGGCTGTGCAGGCGGCGGTTCTAACTTAGGCGGTCTTATTTCTCCCTTTATGGGTCAGAAGCTGAGAGGCGAGGCGGATTACGAATTTATTGCGGTTGAGCCTGCTTCCTGCCCCAGCCTTACAAGAGGCAGGTATGCTTATGACTTCTGCGATACGGGAATGGTTTGTCCTTTGGCAAAGATGTATACCTTGGGCAGCAGCTTTATTCCTTCCGCTAATCATGCAGGCGGACTCCGCTATCACGGAATGAGCAGCGTTTTGTCTCAATTGTATGACGACGGCTTGATGACGGCACGTTCGGTTGAGCAGACAGCCGTGTTTGAAGCAGCCGAGAGGTTTGCAAGAATAGAGGGCATACTCCCTGCGCCCGAAAGCAGCCACGCAATTCGTGTTGCTATCGATGAAGCTCTTAAGTGCAAGGAAACGGGAGAGGAAAAGACAATCCTCTTCGGTCTTACGGGAACGGGATACTTTGATATGGTGGCATATCAGAAGTATAACGACGGTGAAATGAGCGACTATATTCCCACCGACGAGGAGCTTAAGCCTGGGTTTGAGGCTATGCCTAAGGTGGATTGATTGTTCCGTTATTGATTAGCCAATTTGTGATAATAAAATCAGCCGAGACATTCTGTTTTGGAATGTCTCGGCTGATATTATCGTGTTTGAATTATTGGGTTAAATATCGTATTTTTCAAGCAAATCATTGTAAATATTATCCTTGAAGCTATCACGGTTATATACTCCCAAATCCTCCTCAGCTTTAAGTCCGGTAATTCGATTCGCTGAGCTTTTTAACGGATACCGCCCATCGCTGTCGCCTGTGCACCAGTACAAGTCATCAGTGTAGTTAGACTTTGTAAGACAAAAAATCCATGTGTCTCCCTTAAGCATGGGAGTCATTTCGCTGTACGTGACGAACCGATCTTCAAAAACTCCGCAGTATTGGGCGATTTTTATTTCATCGCCGACCTTAACATCGCCGCTGAGAACCTTTGTAACCTTTACGGTGCTGAAAGAAGTTATGCCGTCAAAAATTTCTTTTCCGAAATATTCGCTGTATTTTGTTTCCGGTTCCGAAATTGGATCGTCAATAATTTCTCCGATTATAATCATATCACTGGACTCTTCCACTTCCGAAAGGCTGCTGTAAACTATTCTGTCCTGTTCCAATTGAACAAATTCAAGCTTGGAATAATCTACAGTCTGGGCTTCATTTGCTGTATTGCATGCGGTTAAAAGACTTAAGGTTAATGCTGATGCTAATAATGCTTTTGTAATTTTTTTCATTTTAATCACCCCACTTGTATGCAGCTGATGATGAATACATAATCAACAAACTTGTGAATATGGCAATCAACTTTTTTAAATTTGTTTCTTTCCCAATAAAATATATTTCCAATATTTGGATTTATACATATATTATATGTCATGATTTATAATTTGTCAATAGAAAGACACAAAAAATGGAATTAATTTATAAAATTTTTACCGTGCAAGGTAAACCTTGCAGGAAACAAATAGCCGGTTAGTTACAATATGCGGTTCTCACAAATTATTTCCCATTGTCATATAATAAACCGACAAATAAAAAGGAAAGGAATGGTTTTTTATGTGCGGAATTGCAGGCTGGATAGATTTCAGCAGAAATATTAAAGATGAATGCTGCTGCATAATGGAGGAGATGAGCAGAAGCCTTGCTCCGAGAGGCCCCGATGAGAAGGGTATGTACCGTGATTGTCACTGCTGTCTTGTGCACCGCCGTCTCACCGTTATTGACCCCGAAAACGGAAAGCAGCCCATGACTCAGGGTAATTATACCATTTGTTATAACGGAGAGTTATATAACACCGCCGAGATTCAAAGGGAGCTGGAAAACATGGGTTACTCCTTTGGCGGGCATTCGGACACCGAGGTGCTGCTTACCGCTTATTTGCAGTGGGGAGAAAAGTGTCTTGAGCGGCTTAACGGTATTTTTGCCTTCGCAGTATGGGACAGCGCAAGAAAGCAGTTGTTTTTGGCAAGGGACAGGGCGGGGGTCAAGCCCTTATATTATGCAGTTAATGAGGGAGGAATAATTTTTGCCTCCGAGCCTAAGGCATTGCTCAAACACCCGAAAATCAAGCCCATAATAGACGAGGAGGGCATAGCGCAGATTATGCTTTTAGGTCCGGCGGTGCGGCCTGACAGCGGTATTTTTCGTGATATAAGGCAGTTACCCCCCGGCTCTCGGATTATCTGCCGTAAAGGTGTGTTTTCCGTTGAGAAATATTGGCTGCCAACTGCGGAAAAGCATTCTGAAACAGTGGAGGAGACGGCGGAGCATTTGTCTTACCTTATCCGTGACAGTGTGACGAGACAATTAGTCAGCGACGTACCCCTTTGTACATTCCTGTCGGGAGGACTTGACAGCAGTATTATCAGCGCTATTGCCGCCGAAGAGTACCGAAAGCAGAACAAGGTGCTGAGCACATATTCCGTGGATTATGCGGGCAACAGGGAGAATTTTAAGGCGTCCCTGTTTCAGCCCGATGAGGATGCGCCTTGGATAACAAGAATGAGCGACTTTATCGGCAGCAATCACACCAATGTGATAATAGACACCCCTCAGCTTGCCGAGGCGCTTTATCCCAGCACGGACGCAAGAGATGCAGCGGGAATGGCTGATGTGGACAGCTCACTTTATCTGTTTTGTGAGAACGTAAAAAAGGATTTCACGGTTGCAGTAAGCGGCGAGTGCGCCGATGAAATATTTGCAGGTTATCCATGGTTCCAAAACAAGGAGATGCTTTCGAGAAAGGGATTTCCTTGGGCAGCTTCGACAGAGGAGCGATTCGGGCTTCTTCGCAGCGATCGCTGCCGAAATATTTCACCAATGGAGTACGTGGAGAATATGGCAAATAAAACGGCTGAGGCTGCTTCCTGCCTTGATTCGGACACAGAAGAGCAGAAGAGTATGCGGAAAATGTTCATGCTGAACTTTTATTGGTTTATGCAGACCCTGCTGACTCGAAAGGACCGCTGTTCCATGGCTCACGGGTTAGAGGTGAGAGTGCCTTTTTGCGACCACCGCATTGCTCAATACGCCTACAATATTCCGCCCGAAATAAAGTTTTACAACGGACGGGAAAAGGGCATTGTCAGGTATGCAATGGAAGGTCTTTTGCCTAAGGACGTGGCGTGGCGGAAAAAATCGCCTTACCCCAAAACCCACAACCCGGACTACACAAAGGCAATGTTGGAGCGGTTCAGGGCGGTTATAAAAACTCCCCACTGCCGCCTATGCGAAATTATGGATAGGGGCAAGCTTCAGGAGCTGGCGGACACCGAGGGGAAGGCGTTCAGCAAAAACTGGTACGGTCAGCTTATGGCGACGCCTCAGATGTTTGCATACCTCATTCAGCTTGAATATTGGCTTAGGAAATATGATGTGATAATTGAGGGCTGTTAGTCGGGAAATTGAAACTCTTGTCAAAAAGGGTCTATAATAAAACACATTTTTTCTTACAAAAATAACTGCCGCTTATAGCAGCAGTTATTTTTTAAATTATTTTTTTAGTTAGCCAAGAACTTGAACTGAGCAGTCAGATCCTTGAGTATCTGAGACTGACCGGAGAGCTGTTCGGAAGCCGCAGCGGATTCTTCTGCTGTAGCGGAGTTGGTCTGTACTACGCTGGAGATCTGATCCACACTGGAAGAAATCTGAGCCATAGACTCGGTTGCCTCGTGAGAGCTCTTTGCAATCTCGTTGTTGAGCACCGCAACACTTGCGGCTGCTTCGTTGGTAGCGTCCATTTCTTCAACGGCCTTTTCAGCAAGCTCGCTGCTTCTTTCGATAGCGGCAACGGTGTTCTCAATAAGTACCGTTGTGTTCTTAGCGGCCTCGGCAGACTTTCCTGCAAGGTTTCTTACTTCGTCTGCAACTACTGCGAAGCCCTTGCCGGCAGAACCTGCTCTTGCTGCCTCAACGGCTGCGTTAAGTGCAAGAATGTTGGTCTGGAATGCGATATCTTCGATTGTCTTGATGATCTTCTTGGTGTCCTCGGAGGAAGCGCTTACTTCTCTGATTGCCTCTGCAAGTGCATCCATTTCGCCCTTAGCCTCGGTAAGCTTGGTAGCAGCATTAGCTGTGCTCTGGCTTGCTTCAGTAGCCTTATTGGCGTTGCTCTTGATTGCCTCGGACACTATGCTGATTTCAGCGGCAAGCTCTTCGATAGAAGAAGCCTGCTCGGTAGCGCCCTGTGACAAGGACTGTGCGCCGAGAGCAACCTGCTCGGAACCGGAAGCAACCTGATCGGAGGAAACGGTAACCTTCTGCATAGTCTCGTTAAGCGCAAGTCTGAATGCACGGAGAGAAGCGATAATCTGCTGATAGCTTCCTATGTACATTGAAGCGTCGTGAGAGGAAACGGTAAGATCGCCGTCCTCAAGAGTTTTAAGAATATATGCGATGTCTTCGATAATGAGCTTTGTACGGGACGCAAGCGCTCTCATTGCATTTGCAAGATCGCCGATTTCGTCCTTTGTCTCGTGGGTAACGGCAATATCAAAATCGCCTTGCGACATCTTAATTGCTGCTGTGCTTACGTCATGTACGCCGCTTACAATTATTTTGGTAATTACAAACGCCATAATAACAGCTACTATTACAGCAGCAACGGTAACGCATATAAGGATCATTGTGCCCATATTAACGTAATTCAATGTGGCCTCGTAGTCCATGTCTGAAATTACGTCGGCATCCGTTTTTATTTCCTGAGCCTCGGTGTACAGGCCTGTAACATTAGGCATCATCTGGCTGTCATATATGAATATTGCTTGCGTAATATTTCCGCTCTGGGCAGCTTCCTTAAAGCCCTGATAAGCTTCAAGAATACTGCTGTAATATGTTTTCATTGCAGAAACTTTGTCTTGATCTATTCCGGGTATTTTTTCTATCTCCTCCAATCTCTGTTTAATGTCAGTGTAGTACAAGGTCTCTGCCTTGTTTAAATAATTGCTTAAATATTGCTGCTGAAGGTTCTCTCCGCTGTATCCCAAGCTTGATAATTCTTCATTGGAAAGATCAAGGCCGGCTATGCCGTGGAGGAGGTTTTTAGCCATTTCCTGGGTTCTTGCGTTTGCTTCACTTGTAAGCCTTACAGTCTTAACGGCAACATTGTAAAATTCTTCTACAATGCCATTGAGCTTTATCAGGGTAGAGATGGAAATGTATACGATCACCAACATCATTACAATAACCGTTCCAAATCCTATTAAGAGCTTTTTGGAAATTTTTATGTTCTTCATATTTGTATTAATGTCCTTTCAAGTTTTTGTTTGAAAATTTTATACAGCTTCTGCGGAAACACCTTGGACATCCATCTAAGAATTATTATAAACTCTTTGTCAAATTTTGTCAACAGAATTTTCGCCAGAAGTTAAGCGGAAAATATTTTTCGGTGCCTGTGAATTACCAGCCGTCTGTAAGTCGTTTACAAATTGCCTTGCCAATGTTTGATAAAGATTGCTGTTCACAGCAGGCACCTAACTTGTAGGCTTCCATGGGCATTCCGTATACAACGCAGCTTTCCTTGTCCTGTCCTATGGTGTATCCGCCGCTGTTTTTCAGCTGAAGAAGTCCTCTTGCTCCATCGGCGCCCATTCCCGTCATCAAAGCGCTTATGCTCTTTCGACCGGCGGTTTCGGCGGTGCTTTTAAATAATACGTCAACCGAAGGGCAATGTCCCGATACCTTATCACCCTCGTAGCACCTTACATAATAGCCCCGTGCGTCCTTTTTAAGCTCTAAATGAAGTCCCCCGGCGCCTATTACGCACATTCCCTGTGTTAATCGATCCCCGTCGGCGGCTTCCTTAACATGTATCGCACAGCATTTGTCCATTCTCTCGCTGTACAGCTTTGTAAATACCGGCGGCATATGCTGTACCACCACTACGGGAGGTATTGTTGTGGGGAAGGATTTCAGCACGCATTCCAAAGCGTCGGTGCCTCCGGTAGAAGCCCCCAATGCCACCACATAGCCTTCCTGGTATCTTTGGGTAAGCTTGGCAATATCTAAGCTTGTGGGCATATTGGGAGGGATTCTCCCGTGCTTTGAGGCAGCGGGACCTGTGGGAACAAGTCCGTCTATCTTCACCTCGACATTTTTTGCAATATTCGCTATTGAAGAGGGCGGCTGACCCGCTTTGGTTTTTCCGGCAGCGCTTATCTTGCTTGCAAGCATATCAATGAATGTCTTTTTGTCCGCCGAAGGCGCAGGCTTTTGTACAAATCCCGCCGCTCCTGCCGCTTTTGCATCCTTTTCGCTGTCGCTGCCCGAAATCATTATGCAGGGTATAGGATACTGTCCCATAAGCTGCTTCAAGAATGTGAGACCGTCCATTTTCGGCATCACAATGTCCATTACAAGGACATCAGGCTTCAGATCGATTATTTTGTCTCTGGCTTCAAATGCGTCCGAAGCTTCGCCTACAATCTCTATTTCCGTATGAGCCGTCATTCCCGCCTTTACTGTCGCTCTGAACATTACGGAGTCGTCTACAAGAAGAACCTTTATTCGTTGTGTTACGTTAATAACGATTCCCCCTTTCCTTTTGTTTGTACTGATTCTGACGCTTAATCCGGCTTTTTATCAGCCGAATCAAATCATTGCCTTTGGTAAATCACGGTTTTTCCGGTAAAATCGGAGCCGGTGAATACCGCCGTATCCGGGAAAGGCTGAGATTCAGTTATATTGTTCTTCCAAAGTTAGAGGTTACACCCTCTTTGTTTTTATCGGATATTTTTCTGTAAACGGCAGGCTGTACATAAGTGTATCTCGTCTCTCTGCCTACGCTTTCCGCGTGTCCTATGAAGAGGTATCCGCCTTCCTTTGTAACATCGTAGAAGCGTTCCACAAGGTCGTTCTTGGTTTTCTGTTCAAAGTAGATCATTACATTTCTGCAGCTTATAAGGTCGTAAGGTCTTTGCGCCACTATTTTGTCCATCAGGTTAAACTGCTTGAATTGAATCATTGAGCGGTACTTGTCGTTCACCTTATATTTTGCGTCGCCCACCTTGGTGAAATATTTTGTTATCCATTCCTTGGGAACGTCCTTCATCAGCGGCAATGCGTATTCGCCTGCTCTTGCAAAGTTCAGCACGTCGGTGTCTAAATCCGTTGCAATGTAATTTATGCGCCAATTGCTGATTGTAGGTCCGAAGTAATCAAGAAGGGTCATCAGGATAGTATAGGGCTCCTGTCCCGTGGAGGACGCTGCACACCAGATATTAAGCGACTTATCGGTGTTTTTCTTTTCAATGTAGGGGAGAAATGTTTTTTTAAGAAAAGTGAAATGTTCTGCTTCCCGCATGAAAAACGTGTGATTAGTGGTAAGCTTGTTTACCAATTGCATGGTTTCTTTTCCCGTTTTATCGGCAAAAGCGAAATCAAGGAATTCGGTAAAGCTCTTAAAGCCTCTTTGAGCTATCATATTGCTCAATCTGCCCTCAATCAAAACGCTTTTTTTCTCAAGATTTATACCGTAGTTTTTCTTCATGTACAAAACCAAGCGGTCAAAATCGTTTTGACTTAATTTCATCATATGATCATACCTCTGTCATCGTTAATGAGTTTATTGCAGTCGATGAGCAGTTTAACGCTATCATCGCTCATCTGAGCTATCGATTTAATGTAGCGGTTAGTGTTGATGTTTTTGGAATCGGGGGTTTTGCTCATGTCCTCGGGCTTTACATCAACGACCTCCTGGACACGGTCAACTATAACGCCCACTTGTTCCCCGTCCTCAAATTCAAGAACAATTATGCAGGTTCTGCTGTCGTAAGGTATTTCCTCCATACCAAAGCGGCTTCTTACGCTGATAACGGGTACCACCTTGCCTCTCAGGTTTATAACGCCCTTTATATAATTTGGTATTTTGGGAACAATGGTTATTTTGTCAACACCGATGATTTCCTTTATGTACTTAATTTCAATGGCGTACACTGCATCTCCGATATTGAAGGAGAGCATTTCGGTAATTTCGGCGTTATCCAAAGCTGTTGCTACCGGAGCGGTGATAACTTCGTTTTCTGCCATTTGATTCACCCTTTCTTTTTACCTTTTTATCAGAAGTCGGTAATAATATTGTTTACGTCAAGGATAATTGTAATAGAACCGTCTCCGAGAATTGAACAGCCGGACATACCCTCATGCTTGATATTATAATTGCTGAGCAGCGGCGAGAAGGGCTTTACAACCACCTGATGCTCGCCGATAAGCTTGTCAGCTAAGAGACATGCGCACTTTCCGTCCGACTCAACGGTGAGAACAATGCCTTCAAATATATCCTCGGTTTCCGGCTCCAAGCCGTAAAGCTCGTACAATCTGATAAGCGGGAAGCATTCGCCTCTTATCATTATCATCTCTCTGCCGTTTGTGTCTCTGATTATCTGATCGGGCTGAACCTTAAAGGACTCGCGGATAGAGTTGATGGGAATAGAGAAAATGGATTGTCCTACGGATATTTCCATGCCTTCCACAATTGAAAGGGTAAGCGGAATCTTAATGATAAAGTTTGTGCCCTCGCCAAACTTGGATTCTACCGATACGCTTCCGCCGATTTTCTCAATATTCTTGCGAACAACGTCCATTCCGACGCCTCTGCCGGAATACTCGGTTACTTCTTCGTTTGTGGAGAAGCCGGGAAGCATTATCATGTTGAGGATTTCCTTTTCGGAATACTCGCTTGCGGGCTTTGTCAGCATTCCGTTTCTCTCCGCCTTTGCAAGAACCTTCTCGGGAT
Source organism: uncultured Ruminiclostridium sp. (assembly GCA_964389845.1). Taxonomy (GTDB): domain Bacteria; phylum Bacillota; class Clostridia; order Oscillospirales; family Ruminococcaceae; genus Ruminiclostridium_E. Next base: position 7,498 of record CAYMFX010000006.1, on the reverse strand, counting down.
TAATGCCCTGTCCGTCGTCGGCAACGATAATGATAACTTCACCGGAAGCGTTGTGAGCGGAAAGGGTAATTTTGCCCTTGGGAGATTTTCCTGCGGCAATTCTGTCCTCTACGTTTTCCTCAATGCCGTGATCCATGGAGTTACGAACCATGTGCATAAGCGGGTCGTTAAGCTGGTCGATAATGGACTTGTCTACCTCGGTTTCCTCGCCTTCAAATACCAAGTCAACGTCCTTATTGAGTTTGACCTTCATGTCTCTTACGATACGAGTCATTTTATTGAATGCGCCCGAAAGAGGAACCATTCGTATGGACATTACGGCGTCCTGAAGCTCTTCGTTAAGCTTTCTCAGCTGTCTTGCGGATTTCTGGAAGTTGTCTAACTTCAGCCCGTTAAGGTCGGGATTAGATGTAACCATTGCTTCGGTAATAACAATCTCCCCCACAAGGTCAAGCAGCGTATCAAGCTTATTGAGATTAACGGAAATAAGCGATTGTTTTCCTGCTGCCTTTGCGCCGGCTGCGGCAGGGTGTTCTGCTGCGGCGGGAGCCTTCGCTTCCTTCTTAGGCGCAGGCTTGGGAGCGGGTTTTGGAGATTCCGCCGCTTTGGGAGCTTCAGCCTTTGGAGCAGCCGCAGGCTGTGCAGAAGCGGAAGCGGGCGCGGGTGCAGATGCTGCCGGGGCAGGAGCAGATGCAGGCTGCTGAGCCGCCGGTGCGGGACTGTCTATAAATTCATAAAATTTAACGCTGGGGGTATTTTCAATCGCTTGAATGACAGCGGCGGTAGCGTCGGCGTCGAAGTGTACAATAAATCCGTCCTCGACAATAATCTTTGAGGTTTCGGAATTTTCTTCAATGTCGGCGGGTTCATATGTAATGTCCTCGCACACGTCTTTGATGTTTGTAACAACCAATGCGGCGCGGAGATTCTCCATTTTGCAGTCGTCGTCGAAGTGAATCTTAACCGATGCGGTATTTCCGGATTCTGCGGCGGAAGGAGTATCGGAGCCTCTCCTGATTATATCGCACTTGCTGACATTGGAGGTGCCGTTGATAATTTCAATAATATCGTCGACGGTTTTTCCCTTTCCGGGACAGAAGGTTATCTCAAATCCGTTGTCAATAATATATTTTGCCGTAGAACTGTCAGTCTCTATATCAATAGGATAATAGCTCAGCTCGGAACAGGATTCGGTAATTCTGTTTATGACCAAGGAAGCACGAAGATTCTCCATTTTGCAGTCCTCTTCAAAGGTTACTTTTACCTTAGTCTGTGAAGAACCGGCGGGTTCGGCGGTCTGTTCGGCAGCAGGAGCCTTCTGTGCAGCAGCCGTTTCGGGAGCGGCAGCCGCAGGAGCGGACGCTCCTGTGTCGGGAGCAGCTTCTTCGCCTTTAAGCACAGCGACAAAAGCCTCTATGCGTCCCATTGCTTCGGTAAAATCAGTGGGAGTGTAGTCATCGTCGCTGAGCAGCTCGATTTCCGCTTTCATAAGGTCAGAGGCGGCAAATATTAAATCATACAGCGACTCGGGAGAAGAAATGACTGGGTTATTTTCTCTTATAATGTAAAACATGTCTTCAATCGCATGGGCGAGCTTAGACATATTTTCCAAGCCCATCATCGCAGAGGAACCCTTGATGGTGTGCATGGTACGGAAAATCTCATTGATTTCTTCCTCACCGAAGCCGCTTTCGTTTTCGGTTTTCATTAGAATTTGATCCAGCTCATCCAGAAGAGAAGTGGTCTCGAATATGTACATATCCGCCATTGCTTCCATTCCTGCTTCAAATTTTGCCATAAAAACACCTACCTGTCTTTTATGATATGTGCACCATTTATAAAAATAATTATATCATATTTTTTCAATCGCTACAAGAGAATAAACACCATTAAAAAAATCAAAAATGGAAAATATTTTTTTCTATTTTTGTACATGTTATACAAAAACCGACAATCTCAAGGAAGAATTTGGAAAATCGGTCTTAATTCATTCCAATATTTTACAACTGCAAAATCTACTCGGAGGATTTTTCCTTTGAAATTTTTATCGCCGCCTTAGTCATTTCAAGGATAACGCTTTGTCTCAGACGATTAGTTTTTTCCGTGTATTCCTCAGGGTCGTGGGAGAACTCGGGACGAATTGATTCAAGCGCCGCTTTTGTCAGCTTCCACAGGCTGCTGTCGGTGGGCGGCAGCTTAAAGCGCTTTACCACCGTCTCTAACTCTTCGTTAATCAGCTCGGGTACGATTGCGGTAAGCTTGCCGCCTTTAACCGGCAAATCCTCTTTTACCGTTAAATCGGCTTCGGGCTGTTTCCCGGAGGAAGGATTTTTGGTGTGAATAATTTCAGAGTCTTTGTCTTCTTCGTCTGATTTGCTATACATTTTTTGACTTGATATTATTTCACGGAGAGCAGGATTTTTTATTTCATTGTCTGTTTTTGAATCGGGAAGCTTATTGGGCTGGGATTTTTGATTGCTTTTTCGTTCCTGCCCCACTAAGCTCATTACATGACTTGTTTTCGCACTTCTTGACATTTTTTTACCTTACGTTCTTACCGGTACTTCACACTGCCCCCAAAAATCTTTTCAAAAAAAGAAATCGGCAAGCTTATTCGGTTTCGGAATTTAAATCGGCGGGAGCTATTTCCAAGACCTCCGGAAGGGGATGCTTTCTGGGACGTCCTCTTCCTAACTTCTTTTCCGACCTTACCGGCTTTTCCATTTTTAGTATCTCGTATATCAGGTCGATATACTCCTTAGCCGCTTTGGAGCGGGGGGCATATTCGATAACGGTTTTTGCGTGGGCGGGAGCCTCGGCAATGATAACGCTGTTGCTTATTTTTTGTTCAAAGACATCGGTGCCAAGCTGTTCGGCAATAAGGTTCGCCAAGTCCTCCACCTCTTTTGTCAGTATCAGGCGAGGGTTGTACTTGTTCAGCAGTATGCCTCTTATTTCCAATGCCTTGTTGTAATATTTTTTTACCGCAAATATGGTTTCCTTAAGCTGTGAGATTCCTTGCAGCGACAGTATTTCCGGAACCATTGGTATTATCAGCTCGTGAGCGGCGGTATAGGCGTTTATCGTTAGAATGGAGAGGGCGGGAGGGGTGTCGATTATTACATAGTCGTATTTGTCGGCAACCTCGTTAAGCTGTTCTCTCAGAATATACTCTCGTCCAACGTTGGTAAGCTCCAATTCACAGCCCGACAGCATTATGTTTGCAGGCGCAATGTCACAGCAGGCAACGTGCTGTATGGTGTCGTACAGATTTGTGTTTCCGTGAAACACGTTGTAAACCGTGTAGCACCCTTCGGTTTCAGCGCCCAAGCTGAAGGACAGATTGCCCTGAGGATCCAAGTCTATTGCAAGAACACGGTTGTTCATAGCGGAAAGGCATCCGCACAGCGAGCTGCAGGTGGTGGTTTTTCCCACTCCGCCTTTTTGGTTAGTGACGGCTATTATTTTTGCCATATCTTTTATCCGTTTCTGTTATGATTTTGATTTAGATATTGAAAAATATTTCCCGAAATCGGCTTTCGGGAAATTCCGCTTATCAGGTTAGGCTATCAGGTTAAGGTGTTGCCCAAATCCAAATTGGGGGCGGCGTCGGGATCGTATATGTGATAATTTGACTTTCCGTTTTTCTTTACGAAGTACATTGCCTCGTCGGCTGCGCCCACAAGCTTTTCGGCTTCGGTTCCGTGGAGAGGGCATAATGCAATGCCTATGCTGACGTTAATGTTAAGGATAACTCCCGCAGTCCGGCAGTCATAGCCGGAGTAGAGACGGTCGATGATGCTCATGGAAAATTCTTCGCAGGTATCCACCTTCTCCTTGTCGGTGACGCAGAGAACAAATTCATCGCCGCCAAAGCGTCCCGCAATCCCTTTGTCGCCTACGCAATCCTTTATCGTGTCGGACACATACTTGATGACCTCGTCGCCTACGTTGTGTCCGTAGCGGTCGTTGATAAATTTGAAGTCGTCCACGTCAATAAAGAGTATAGCGTAGCTTTCGTTTACACGCTTAAGGTCAAGCAGCTTCTGAAGCTCCTTCAGGAAGGTGCTTCTGTTGTAGAGCTGAGAAAGGAAGTCATAGCTTGCCTTCTGTGAGAGCTGGAGACTGGATTTTTTCTTGTTGTTGATGTCGGTGACGGTGCCCATTAGCTTGGTGATGTCGCCGGTTCTGCTGAGAATAGCGGTAATTTTTATGTTTACCCAAATCTCGCTGTTGCTCTTGGTTCTGACTTGGAATTCATTTTCAACATATTCTCTTTTGCCTTCAAGAAGGGACTGTATATCCTTGAGAAAATGCCGGGCGTCAATCTCGCTCATAAGGGAGTCTATAAAGGTTCCGCCGCTGACGTTTGCTTTTTCGTAATCAAATTCAAAGCGCTCCTTAAAGTTCTCCGAAACATACATCTCTTCCTTTTCAATGTCCCATTCAAACAGCATATTCTCGGACATTGCGGCTATGGTCTTATGAACGTCCTCCGACATATAGAGGTTGTCAAGAAGGTCGTTAAAGTATTCGGAAATAATCTGATATTCCACCGCCTTGAAATGCGGGAGACGCTTTTCTCTGTCATGCTCGGAATTTATCTCGTCCATCGTCTTTATCATGCCGGAGATAGGAGTGATTGCACGGCGGTATATGGCAAAGGCAAGAATTGAGTCAATAACGATAAACACGGCGAATACTATAAGTCCTACGAGAGTTACCGGCATTACGTTAAATGATGCGTCGGAGGCGGGGTAGCTTCCGTACCAGCTCCACGAGGTATCTCTTATTCTTCCGAAAGAACCGTACTGACCGTTTTTGTTGAAGGAAACGTACTTTTCATTTGAAGTGACAGTAGGAAGAGTTTCGGCGGATATTTCCGCAGGCGGAGTCCATTCCCCGGCTCTCGCTATGCTTCCGTTATAGTTTATGGCGTTTCCGCTGCCGTCCACAAGGGCAACATAGCCTTTTCCGTTCAGGAATGAGGAGGAGCTGAGGGAAGAGTTTACCTGCCTTGCGGAAATGACAGCCGCAACATACCCCTTTGCATCGTTTAATGCGGTCAAGGGCTTTATAATATAGATTATATCGTCGTTGTATTTTTCGTTTTGAAGAGAAATGTTGCTGATGTGTATGGATTCCGCAGGGGTTTTTTCGAGCTCGTCAAAAGCGGCGTAGGTTTCCTTCAGAACCGCCTCATTTTTTGCCGCTACCACAAGACCGTTGCCGTCGAGAATTGCAATGTCTGTAAGTATCGGATCGTTTTCGATTTGTTCGGAAATGAAGCTGTCAACCTGATCCTTTATGGCGGCGTAATCTCCGCCCGCCGCTCTGACTATTATTTCGGAGCGGGACATGGCGGAAAGCTCCGAAGCGTATCGGTCAAAAAACATTGTTTTGGCTTTGGCGTCGGTAAATGCGGCAACAGACGCTTCTTCCGCCACCATTCGCTCATATGCCTGCGTGTAGGTCAATGTACCCACCGTACCTACAATGACGGCGGGAAGTACAATAGATGATATTATGAGAATTTTAAAAATGCTTTTAAGCTTCATCGTGTTACCTTCACTTTCACTTTGCTTTGGGAAATAATAATCGCTTTATGTCAAAAAGCCTTATATGCGGTTTTCCGCTTCTTCTCTCAGACGTTCTTTCTGCAGTTCAAAAATGTACTTGGAAATAATATCCTCTTCAGCGGCGGTGGGATGTAAAAATTGACATCCGTATCCCACTATTTCGCCGAATTCATCTCTTTGAACCCTTAAAATCACGGCTTCCAAATCCAATGTTCTGTATTCCAAATCTATGGTTATCATCAGCTTATCATTCACTTCCAAGGGTTCGTTGCAGATACAAAGGAAAATTCCGCCTATATTAATATCCCTTATTTTTGTTATGTAGGGTTTTGTGAGAACCGTGCGGTTATCATTTCTTTCTACACAGTTTATCACGCAGTCGATATCCACCTCAACCTTGTAGTATCTTCTTCGTTCGGCAAGGGTTTTACCCTCCGAGATTCTGATAACAACATTAAGCTGAAATACAGTAGAGACGCTTATGAACGATGGGAATCTTATGCGCTGACCGTTCCTCATGGACATAATTACGCTTACATAATCGCCCTTGTACATTTCGGGAAGGTCTTTTCCTCTCAGTATCAGTATGGAGTCACCGCCGTTTATGCCGCCGTCAATAGTCTGAAGACTGAATTGTTTCCCGGAAGCGCTGAGGATTTTTCTGTTGTCGGCGGTAAGAATATCTATTTTAATAATTTGATCTCTCGAAATCATTCTTATCCGTTTCTCCTGTTGATTCCGTTATATAAAATAAATGGGATTCTCTTTGATTATACATTAATCCGCCGCATAAATCAAGTGAATTTATAAAATTTTATTCGTGGGGAATTGGGGGAGACTTTTAACAAAGCTTTTTGTTATAGGATTTTTATGTTTCAAATCGGAAAAGCTGCAAAAATTTCGTTTCATATTTGTAAAATAGCACAAAAAAATTTGTTAATAATGACGAAAAAATTTTAGCGCTTTTTTTAATAGTATAAAATTTATCGTATCAAATTAAGGGTATTGCAAGAATGCGCTGATGTATGTTATTATTGTATTGAACGGGGGGAGGTTATGAACAGGTTCTTTCATGCGTATACGCAAAAATACCGAAGGCGGCGCAATGCGGCTATATTGCTTACCGTCACTCCCTTGACGGAGTTTTGTATGATGATAATCTGGACGGTTATGTTTAATTTAAAGAGTATGGCTAAGTCTGCTCAGATAGTCACATACGGGACGGCAGTGGGAGCGAGCATTTTAGCGGGAATGCTGCTTTGTTGGCTTTACTGCGGAGTTTGTGACAGATTCGTGGAAAACGGAAGGCGCTACACGTACTTTGAAATTTGCGAAAAGGCTGCTGTTTTCAGCAAGTACAGGGGCAGCTATCGGCATTACGGCAGGAAGGTGGTGCTTCGCCGCGTGTGCGTTATCCCGCTGAAAAAATACGAGAAGGCGTATCTTGACGAAAAGAAAAAGCATTTGATACTGACCGGTGAAATAAAAATTTATGAGGGGGAACACAAGCGGTTAGGCTACCATATCAAGGACGGAGAGCCTGTTTTCGACACATGGTGGTATAACGACGCTGAGACGTCCTACAAAACGGCGGACATGATAAGGCTTCCCATGGATTTCGAGCACCCCGGTCAGATTGCTCACGCCTTAGATAAGGCAAAGAGAGAGTTTGAACAGCTTCCTCCGAAAAAAGAATATGTGTTTAAGGAAGCGGATATTGTGAGAAAGAGAAAGGAGCTTAAGAAAATGGCGGAATCAAGAAGGTATTTGAGATATTGGTGATAATAATAAATCCGACTAAAAGTCAAGCCTTGTTCATAAAATTATAAAATAACGAACAAGCATACTCGTCTTATCTTTTTTCCCGCCAAAACTTTCCACATTGCGCAAAACCTTTAAATGACGGGTAAAATCGGACC
>CAYMFX010000005.1:16955-33984 GCA_964389845.1 uncultured Ruminiclostridium sp. | reverse complement strand
AAAGAAAGCTTTCGGGTGCTTGACTGCATTAACGGTAAGCATGGGGAAAAATACGATTTTATTTATGCGGTGGCGGTTGTTCATATGCTTGTTTTGGACGGTGACAGGAATATGTTTTACCGATTTTTTAGGGAGCATTTGACAAGGGACGGAATCGGACTTATATGCACAATGGGAGACGGGAGCGTTGAAATGAGCAGCGATATAGCTAACGCATTTGAGCTGCAAGAGAGGGAGCACCGGTCGGGAAGGATGAAGGTAGCGGGAACATCGTGCAGAATGGTTTCATTTGAGACATTTGAAAAGGAGCTTGTATTAAACGGACTGACTGTTAAGGAAAAAGGAATCACCGCCGCACTGCCCGACTTTAACAGCCTGATGTACGCCGTAGTAAGCGTTAATCCTTAAAGAAAGGACTGCCGACCGTGGATTATATTTATAATTACAATTCTCCTTTGGGAAAAATAATTATTGCAAGCGATGAAAATGCAGTTATCGGTTTGTGGTTCGAGGGACAAAAGCATTTCGGAAAAGGTCTTACTGAAGAATATCAGCAAAAAGCTCTTCCGATTTTTGAGCAGACCGTAAATTGGTTAGATATTTACTTTTCGGGGAAATCCCCCGACTTTACCCCACCGCTGAATATAAGAGGTTCGGAGTTCGGAAAAGCCGTCTGCAAAATTATGCTGAGTATTCCCTACGGCGAAACAATCACATATGGAGAAATAGCGGCTGAAATTGCCAAGCAGCGGGATTTAGGCTCAATGTCCGCACAGGCGGTAGGCGGAGCGGTGGGAAGAAACCCAATATCGATAATTATTCCCTGTCACCGTGTGGTAGGCACTAATGGAAGCTTAACGGGGTACGCAGGGGGATTGGATAAAAAGAAGAGGCTGCTTGTTTTAGAAAAAACGGGGAGCATTGACGGGAAGGAGAAACAAGATGTTTAATCGTATAATGGTGATAGGCTGTTCGGGAGCGGGAAAAAGCACCTTTTCACGAAGGCTGAGGGATATTACGGGATTGCCCCTTTATCATCTTGATATGATATGGCATAAGCCGGATAAAACTACCGTTAGCCGTGAGGAGTTTGACCGCAGGCTCTCCGAAATCGTTGCCTTAGACAAGTGGATTATTGACGGCAATTATCAGAGAACGCTAAAAATGCGGCTGGAACGGTGCGATACGGTTTTTTTGCTTGACTATCCTCTTGAAGTCTGCCTTGAGAGGGCGGAAAAAAGGGTGGGTACGGTAAGAGAGGATATGCCTTGGGTTGAAACAGAGTTTGACGAGGAGTTTAAGCAGTGGATTGTTGGTTTTCCGACAAAGCAGCTGCCCGAAATTTACCGCATTCTCAACGAAACGGAAGGAAAGAATGTGTACGTATTGAAATCCGATGAGGATTCGGAAAAGGCTTTAGATAGGGTTAAAACGGAGATGAATAGTGATTAACAAAAAAAGGAGCATTAACAAAATGAAATTTCCCATTACCGAAACGGAAAGACTTATAATCAGACCCCTTGAAATAAGCGATGCGGAGCATATATTTAAAGCTTGGACAAGCGACCCGAGAGTAACAAGGTTTATGACTTATCCGACACATAAATCCGCTGAGGAAACCCGTAAATGGCTGAAAACAGTTACAGAAAAGGCGGAGAATAAAAACCACCCTGCTTACGACGCAGGATTTGTTCTTAAGGACACGGGAAAGCTTATAGGCTCGGGGGGAGCTTACTATAAGCCCGATTTTGACCGCTGGACCCTCGGCTACAATATTGCTTACGACTATTGGCACAAAGGGTATACCGCAGAGGCAATGAGAGCTGTTATGGACTATCTTATCGGACAGGGGGTAAAGCGCTTTATGGCGGAGCATGCGGTAGAGAATCCCAACAGCGGCAGGGTAATGGAAAAGTTAGGCTTAAGGTATTTCAGCAACGGAAGCTATACCTGCATGGACGGACGGGTGTTTGACGCCAAATATTATTTTTTGGACTTGGACTGATATAAAATGATTAAAAACAGCATTGAGATAAAATATTTAAAGGGCGTAGGCGAAAAGCGGGCGGCTATGTACAAAAAACTCGGAATAAGCAATACCGAGGAGCTTATAACTCTTTATCCGAGAGACTACATTGATTACAGCAGTCCTAAAAGCATATGCGAAATAGAAAACGAGGAAGCCTGCACCTTTCAAGGGACGGTTACAAAAAAATTCAGCCCCTATATCGGCAGAATAAGCGTTTTCAAAGCCGCCGTCAGCGACGGCACAGACGAAATGTTAGTCACATTCTTTAACAGCCAATTCACCTTTGAAAAGCTCATACAGGGGCAGGAGTATCTCTTTTACGGAAAGGTTATCTGCGATTTTGCAAAGAAGGAGTGCGCTTCGCCTATCTTTATTCCCAAAAAATCGGCTAATCTTATCACTCCCAAATATCCGCTTACAAAGGGACTTTCCAACAACATTGTTTCCCAAAATATTCATACGGCTTTGGAAACCTGTGAAGCGGAAGAGCTTCTCCCCGAATATATACGCATAGAGGAGGACCTGCCCGAAATTTGCAGCGCCCTTTGGAACATACATTTTCCCGAAAGCAAAGAGTCGCTGAACAAAGCAAAAAAGCGGCTTGCCTTTGAAGAGCTGTTAGTGCTGCAATTGGGGCTGTCGCTGTTGGGAAAGAAGAAGCGCCGCAGTAACGGTATACCAATGGAAAAGGTTCAGATAAAGGATTTTTTCGATTCTCTTCCGTTTCAGCCTACGGGGGCGCAGAAAAGAGCTATTAAGGAATGTATCGGGGATATGTGCAGACCGATGCCGATGAACAGGCTTCTACAGGGCGACGTGGGAAGCGGCAAAACTCTTGTTGCGGCGGCAGCGGTGTATTTTGCCGTCAAGAACGGGTATCAGGCAAGCTTAATGGCTCCCACGGAGATACTTGCAAAGCAGCACAGGGACACCTTAGCGGGCTTTCTTGAGCCTTTAGGAGTAAAGGTGGAGCTTCTCACAGGGTCGCTGCCCGAAAAAGAAAAAAAGGAGATAAGAGAACGGATAAAGAGCGGCGAAGCGCAGGTTGTAACGGGAACTCATGCGATAATTCAGAAAAATGTGATTTTTGCAAGGTTAGGGCTTTCCATAGTTGACGAACAGCACCGATTCGGGGTTGCTCAAAGGTCAAAGCTTCAAGCCAAGGGTGAAAATCCCCACAGCCTTGTTATGTCCGCAACGCCTATTCCAAGGACATTGGCGCTTATGATATATGCGGATTTGGACATCTCGGTGCTTGACGAAATGCCTAAGGGGAGACTGCCGATAAAGACCTACGGAGTGGACAGCAGCTATCATGAAAGGCTTTACCGCTTTATCAGAAAATATGTCAAGGACGGGTATCAGGCTTATATCGTCTGCCCTCTTATCGAGGAAGGGATTAATTCCTCTAAGACGGCGGCGGTAAAATACTTTGAAACCTTAAAGGAAGGCGGGCTTTCCGGCATTTCCATGGGACTGCTCCATGGGAAGATGAAGCAGGCGGATAAAGACGCCGTAATGTCGGATTTCAAGAATAATAAAATTTCCGTTTTGGTGTCAACTACGGTGATTGAGGTGGGAGTGGACGTGCCTAACGCCGTTGTAATGATAATCGAAAACTCGGAGCAGTTCGGCCTGTCACAGCTGCACCAATTAAGAGGGCGGGTAGGCAGAGGAAAGGTTCAGTCCCACTGCATACTTGTAAGCGACAGCAAAAATGCCTATACAAAATCAAGAATAGATACAATGGTTAGTACAGCCGACGGCTTTGAGATAGCTAACAAGGATTTGGAGCTGAGAGGACCGGGAGACTTTTTCGGAGCGGCGCAGCACGGGCTGCCCACCCTTAAAATTGCCAATATGACAAGGGATATTGAAACGGTGTATCTTGCTCAGAAATATTCGGATATGATTCTGAATGAGGATCCGAACCTTGAGGAAGAGAAGAACGCAGGTCTCAGAGAGCTTGTGAAAAGACTTTTTGGCGGGAGCGAAGCATATGGAATCAATTGAGGAAATAGTTGAGGATAAAGACAAGCGCTGGAGATACCCGAGATTTTTCGGGACGGTCGACGGAGATAGGGCGGCGGTTTACGGAGAGGACGCAAAGCATATCTCCTCGGTTCTGAGAATGAAGGCGGGAGAGCTTTTGGTTTTGTGCGACGGGGAGAAAAACGACTTTCTCTGCAAAATTGTTTCAGCGGAAAAAGAGCTTGCCCAATTGGAAATTTTAGAGCAGCGCAAAAATAAAGCCGAACCCGATGTTCGTATAACGCTGTACCAGTGCCTGCCGAAAGGGGATAAATTCGATTTCATAGTGCAAAAGGCGGTGGAATTGGGAGTTCACAGGATAGTCCCCGTTATTTCCAAAAGATGCGTTTCCCGCCCCGACAGCAAGTCTGCCGCCAAAAAAGCATCAAGGTGGCAGAAAATCTCAGAGGAAGCCGCTAAGCAGTGCGGAAGGGGAATAATTCCCGAAATCGACAGCCTTGTGGGATTTGAAGCAGCCGTTAAAAATAACATAGGCTTGGGAATACTGCTTTACGAATGCGGCGGGGAAAGGCTTAACCGTATTCTTGAAGCGGACTGTAGGGAGATAGGCATCTTTGTAGGCAGCGAGGGAGGATTTGAGAAGGAGGAAGCGGAGCTTGCGGTAAAGTCCGGCATTAAATTGGGAACCTTGGGGACAAGAATTTTACGGTGCGAGACTGCGCCTATAGCTGCATTGGCTGTATTGATGAATTTAACAGGAAATATTTTAAAATTTTGTGCATCTTTCTATATTTCTTGCAGGACTTGAAAAAATAAGAGAAATGATATATAATTGTTACAGGTAAAATTTTCTACCTGATATTGATTTGGCAAACATCTTACCAAAGACCAAGGAGGAAATATATAATGAATAAGGGTGTTGTTGGATTTATCGTGGGCTTGATTGCGGTTTTGGGCGGTGCGTTTGTTGCTACCATGCTGCTTAAAAATAAGTTCACCAAGAAGCATGATGATGAGGATTACGACGATTTTGACGACTTCGACGCTGTAGATGACGATGAGTTTATTCATTTCTTCGGCGATGACGATGAAGAGGAAGATATGCCGGAGGCTGACGGCGAGGACGACGATTCGGACGATGACAATGACGATAATCAGAAGAGCGATAAGGAAGAACAGCTTTAATCTTCCACAATAATAATTTTTGTGAAGCTTATTTGACTTAAAAAATAAGACGGTTGTTTATTATTATAACCGTCTTATTTGTTTTGGAAAAATAATTTTCGTGGCACAAATTTTTTCCTTAGCGTTGCACAAATTTTTTTCCTTAGGGTGTTGTAAAAAAAATAAAAATGTATTATAATAATGTATATGTATATTCTAAAAGCAAAGGAGCTTCTGTAATGAGTGAGACGGGCGTTAAGGGAATCGTTTATGACAAGATTTTGTTAGATGCTGCCAATATTGCTTTTATGCGAAAGCTTGAAAGGTTCGATTGCGCAGTAGTAATGGACGAGCAGGGAAACGACAAGTACGGGAAGGCACAGTTAGCTGTCCTGCATACCGTTCTTGAAAATAAGAAGCCTTCGATTTTGATTATCACTACCGAAAAGCTGATGTACGCATGGTATCGAAGCCTTTTGTGCGGCATAGGCGCTGATTTTAAATTTATTACCGACAATGAAAACAGCCTTAATTATTATTCTCCCAAGATAGCGAATCTTTACATAGCAAGCGATACGTCGGGGAATAATCCTGTTTTTTCAAAAACGGCGGAGGTAAACCTTGTCTGGGATTTGGTGATCATTGACGGCGGTATGTCGAAAAACGGAATTGACGCAGATCATATACTCAGCACCTTTAATTTTAAGACTAAAAAGTTAGCCGTTTTTGCATCTTCTATCAGGTCGCAGCAGGGCGAGGCTGAAAAGCTTTCCAAGCTGCCCGAAAAATTTTTGCAGGACGGAGCAAAGGCTGAATACTTTTTGGCAAATAAGCCCGACAGCAGCATTCTTTCATTTTCGCTTGATACGCCCTACAGCCGTTATTACGGAGAAGCGGATACGGAATTGCCTAAGGTGAAAATTCTTCCCTATACGGTAAACGACGAGGCTGCTAAGGCAAAGACGGAACAGGCGGGACAGCCCGCTTATTGTTACGGAGGAAATATCTTTGAAGAGCTGACCCTTGATATGAGAAAGCTTTACAATTACAGCAAATATGATGATGAGATAGTCACAAAGCTCAGAGAGTTCGATAATAAGCTGAACGTTTACCTCGATGAAATATCAATGCTCCTTGAGGACCCGGACAGCAGAATAATCACTTATTTTTCTTCGGACAAAACATTAGAGTATGTCCATAAGGTTTTGGCTTCCTCGGTAATCGGGTTAAATAAGCTTACCGCCGTTAAGAACAGCAGACTGTACGGTATTGACAATACAAATAAATGCTTTGAATCCGACAGGGACGAGGATATACGCATCGTATTGTCCTTAGACGACCAGGACGAGGAGTACGACAGGATAAACACCATAACCCATGTTATCAACTACGAGCTGCCGAACAGCCCCGTAACTCTTCACCGTCGCTTCAGGCAGGGAGGAAGAGACGGATTTGCCAACCCTAATTTCATTGTATTCAGGGACGATAAGGATCAGTTTGACGGAAGAATGCTCTGTAAGGTTTTGGCGCTTAGCTTTTGCAGCGGGTATTGCTGCGGTATTCCCGGACGAAATATTTATATGTATACCGACGGTTTTGAGAAATTTATCGCAGACATTCTCTGTGAGCTTGACGGCGCCGAAGAATTTTCCTCCGGCAAGACGACCGGCTTATCCATAAAATACAACCTGAGAACGGCTAACGATAAGGTCAAGGATATACTTTGCACAAAGCGTGATATGATACGCAGGGCTTTTGGAATCGCCGACGGAATGAACGGCAGGGCGGCTATTGAGAGCTATGTCAGAGAAAAGATAAAGGCGTTCAGAGAAGGCTTTTGCTTCTTTGACAAAAAAGGAGTTCTTGCGGTTCGGAATGCGGATATCAAGAGCGGCGCCGATTATGAGTCGGTAAGCGGCGGAATAGAAAACGAGCCGCTGTATAAATTGAGAGAAGAAGCGAGAGAAACGCTGAAAAACTGTGGAACCTCCGATAAATTGGTGTCGGAAATGTCGCAGATTGACGAGTACGACAAGGAGTATGTTTATTACTGTTCTTGGCGTTATCTTGTGGAAAGCTGCGGCTATGACAAAAATTACAACGCATTCCTGAAAGATATTTTTGAGGAGGTGCTCTGATGCTGGAAAGGGAAAAGAACGTTGTCGACCTTATAGGCGATTTTTATCAGGCTCATCTTAATGCGGACAGGGAAGCAAAAAACTCTTGTCTTGTAAGGATTGAGGAGCTTGTAAGAAAAAACTATGTAAACAACAAGGCGGTTGCGGATTATTACAACGATGTGTTCAGCGGCAGAACCGGCTTTAACGCTAAAATGAATATTTCCGATTACCCGAAGGAAAGCATTATCCGCGAGTTGTTTCAGAATGCTTTGGGCTGTCGGTATAACAGCGGCGAGATAAAGATAGTTGTCGACTTTCAGGAGAACGGCATTGTCTCTATTTCTTACAACGAGATAGGCTTCTCAATGGAGGATTTGCTGTACTATCTAAGCTTTGGCATGAACGACGGAGACGGAACCAGAGAGGGGCGTTTCGGTATCGGCGCAAAGAGCGTTTTCCTCAACGTAAATTCCCTTACCTTAAGGTCCAATACCTTTGGATTTACGGTCAAGAACGCCGAGCACAGTCTGAGAATCGAGGATTTGAACCTGAATCAGAAGGAGTTCAAGGGCACAAAGATAACTCTTCAGCTTGACCAAAGCGAATACGACCGCATTTTAGACAACTTCCTCACCATTACCGAGAAAAAAGGCGATTACATCAATATGGTGGAGCTGTGCTTTGCCTTTAACAGAAAGCACCTGATGTTCGATTCCAGCGCAATGTCCCTCGACGACAGCCAGACTAAAGCGGTGAATGTTGCGGTGGCACAGCAGAGCAAGGTTACGGATGTGTACAGGGTAACTCTTCACTGCAAGGACGAAAACGACGTTCCCAAAATTCGCTTTTATCATAACAACAAGAGCCTTTTGGACTTTCTGCACTATGATAAGGACGGCTTCGTGTACCTGATACCCTTTGCCGTTGCCAACGCTAAAAGAGCGAGCGTTGTAAAGCTGCTTTTGGCAAAGTACAATTATTTTTCCACCTATGAGCTTACAGGATATATCAGCTCAAACAACGACAAATTTATCGATGAAAAGCTGTCCGCTTTTTTTGTCAGCGTGCCCAATACTTACATCACCTATTGCCGTACCGGTATACGCTTCGATAAGGAGAGCGCCGTCGCAGCTGCATTGGAGCGTGATATTCCCGCTATACTTAAGGAATACGGGAAGTTCTTTGTGCTGGATATAAAGAATCTGCCTCAGTCGGATTACTGCTTTATGAGCCCCCGCTCTTATGCTTTTGAATTTTTCAACAGCTATCTGAAAACCTCCCGTTATGCGGAAAAGATAAAGGATACCTTTATTTCGGGAATTTCTGTTCAGTTTCCCGGAGAAACTCAGCCGATTCCTTATGACGAGATAAAGGCTTTCGGATTTAAGAGCGATGCGTCCAATGTATCTCTGACACGCAAGGACGACGGTTCGGCAGATAACGAGTACATTGACCTTCGCCTTGAAAGTATGAGGAAAAGCCTTGAACAGTTCCCCGATAAGGCTTTGTATGCAGGCTATAAATGGGAAAACGGCGACGGAAGCGACGGGGGAAGAGTTTATCGGTATGAGATTTACCACGGCGGCAATGTCTATAAGATTTCCTCTGAGGAAAACGGCGGTCACAGCGATTATGAGCTTTACAGCGGATTTTCCGGTTTAGTAGGTTACTTCCTGCCGCAATATCTTGTGGACGATTCGGTAACGGACGAGGCTGCGCTGGAAAAGATACTGTCCATGTACGACGAGATGGCGGGAGAGGATTACAAGCTCTCGATGAAGTATTATCGGCTTCATTTCGATAAGGGCGAGGAAAACTATTCCTTCGAGATTTCCAAGATAAAAGTCGGAAACATCAAGAACGCTATCGACACCGTGGAAAAGCGTGAGAGAAGGTTTATAAGCCAGCAGAATTACCGTGAGGTAACTCTGATGCTGATGAATTCCTTCACACAGGGCAAGGACGTTATGAGCTTTATGCGTGAGATACAGCAGCAGGGCGGTCAGATAGAGCTTGTTCTTGACTTTAACAAGAAATACCGCTTCCAGGTATACGGAAAGCAGTTTATGATACCCAGCAGCGTCAGCGACGCAGACCTTTTGGAGATAATAGGAGATTCAAAGCAGCTTGTTGAATCGGGCGTGCTTATGGGCAGAAAATTCAGCTTTCCATATCAGAAATCGGTGTACACCCTCAATTTAAGCGAGATAGCCCCCTTGCTCTCGGAATACTCCACCGTTGAGCGCACACAGAACATTCTTTCAAACATCTTTGTCTGCAATCTGAAATATGACGGCGTCATTATGCTTGACGAGGAAGAAAAGCCTGTTGCTATCAAAAAGTATAATGAGCCTATCACCGATGAGGAAAGAGCAAGAGCCGTCCGCTACATAATCCTCAGAGACGAGCTGAATAAAACGGAATACGCTTCTATGGCGGAGTATGCCATTACCGGCGAGGACAGAGGAATTCTGAACCACTTCTTCAACAAGACAAAGGAGCCATACCGTATTATTCCCGACCAGTCTCCTCTTTACACAAAGCGTGCGCCCGTATTGGACCGTGACGAGTTTAACTATGCGTTAGAGGTCTATAACAAAATCAAGGATAAGAAGGATTCCCCGGATTACAAAATGTATTTTGCCAAGGACATCAACAGCAGGCTCTTCGGCTACGGCACCTGCTGCAGCTGCTGTCACGACGAAAGCGGTCACAATATCAATGTCTATGATATGGTCAACTTCTCGCTGGATATTATGACAGACGTAAGCGAGAGACGCTTTAATTTCTCGGTTTATCTTTGTCACAATCATTTTGCGGACGCAAGCGGCTGGCTCGTCAAGGAGCTTACAATCGGCGGTATGACGCCCTTTAAGTGGCTTGAGGAAATCACTCTTTCAAGGTCTGTTCCTTCAGAGTTCTTTATTTGTACGCTTAAATATGCACCTCATGTGGTTTACGACATTACCTCCGACGGCGTTGGAAGGACTGCGGAGGTAATAGGCGACGAGGATAAGAAGCTGGAATTTATGCTCACTCCTCTTATGGCGGCTAAGTGGATTATTGACAATAAGTGACAGTCTTGCCGATTCGTAAAAAATTATCCTTCCAAAAATTCGCCAAAAAATTTGCCACTTTTTGCCACCCCTTCTAAATCTTGTATTAACCAAAAAATATTTCCACAAGATGTTGAAAATATCTAAAGAATCTCCTTTTGGGAGGTTCTTTTTTTGTTAGATATTACCAAAATATGAGCTGTATTTTTTTCGATTTTAGCCTTAAGAAAAAATATTTAAGGTTGACATTTGGGGCTTGGGTGGTGTATAATTTATTCAAGTGGTAAATTAGACACTTTTGTGGTGAAAGGAGGAGATGACCTTGCGGGGAGAATTTAAGAGTACCCTTGATGTTAAGGGGAGAATGAATTTTCCCGTCAAGCTCAGGGAAGAGCTTGGCGCAAGCTTCGTCATCTCCAAAACCATTGGCGAACACTGCATTAAGGTTTACTCAAAGGAAGACTGGGAAGGTCTTGTGGAATCTATCAGAAAAATGCCCCAGGTAAAGACGGCGGGAATACAAAGATTTTTGTTCGGAAGCGCCTTTGAAGTCGAACCGGACAAGCAGGGGCGTGTGCTTATCCCCGCTCCCTTAAGAGAATATGCCGAGCTTAAAACGGACATAGTAATAGTAGGCTTGGAGGGCAGAGCGGAAATATGGGATAAGCAAAAGTGGGATAGCTTTAACTCATCGCTTAATATGGACGAGCTTTTGTCCGCAGCAATGGAAATGGAGCTTTAATGGAATTTTTTCACAGATCCGTATTGTTGAATGAGAGTATTGACGGGCTTAACATAAAGCCCGACGGAATATATATCGACTGCACTACGGGTGGGGGCGGTCACAGCTTCGAGATAGCAAAAAGGCTTATAAACGGAAGGCTGATTTGTTTCGATCAGGATATGGAAGCCATTGCTGCCGCTAAGGAGCGGCTTAAGGAGTTTTCTCCCGTTTTCGTGAACAGAAATTTTGCGGAGATGAGGGAAGCCCTTGCGGAGCTGAACATAAACGGAGTTGACGGGATACTTATGGATCTCGGAGTCAGCTCGTATCAGCTTGATAACCGAGAGAGAGGATTCTCTTACCATGACGACGCCCCCCTTGATATGAGAATGAGCGGCAGCGGCGAGAGCGCCCGCAACGTTGTGAACGAATATACGGAAGAGGAGCTTGTGCGTATTCTTCGGCTTTACGGTGAGGAAAAATACGCATTAAGCATTGCAAGGGGCATTGTGAATCAGCGGGAAACAGCGCCAATTGAGACCACCTCCCGGCTTGCCGAAATAATAAGAAACAATGTACCCGCAAAGGTGAGGAATGAGAAAAACCCTTGCCGCAAAACCTTTCAGGCAATACGCATTGAGGTCAACCGAGAGCTTGAGGTATTGGAAAAAGGGATTAAGTACGGCTTCGAGCTTCTTAACAAGGGAGGACGAATGGCAATTATCACCTTCCACTCCTTAGAGGACAGGATAGTAAAAAATGCCTTTCGTGAATATTGCACAGGCTGCACTTGTCCTCCCGATTTTCCCGTTTGTGTATGCGGCAAAAAGCCGAGAGCATTTCTTGTGCATAAGAAGCCCGTTACGGCTTCCGAGGAAGAGCTTGAAGAGAATTTCAGAAGCAGAAGCGCAAAGCTGAGGGTGCTGGAAAAGCTTTGAAAAGCCTTTGACGTTTAAAATAGAGGATTTGAAAGGGGAATATAAGGTATGTACGCTTATGGCAACAGCAATGCGGCTTATGATTTTTCACAGTTTGAGACAGATGAAAACGCTGCCCGCAAGCCCAAGCCCAAGGTTGAGAAGGCTGATATAAAGCTTAAAAAAACTTCTGCTTCAAAGACAGGAAACTGGTTTAAAACCATAGCTGTGGTTGCGGCTGCGGCGCTTATCGCATTTGTATTTGTAAACGGCAAGGCGGTGTTATCCGAGCTTTCCATTGACATAAGCGAAAGCACCGAGGCGTTAGAAGAAGCAAAGCGGGAAAACGCAAGACTACAGACAGAGCTTGACGGCTTTGTAACATTAAGTAAAGTTGATGAGATAGCGACTACCTCCTTAGGACTTCAAAAGACGGCGAAAACCCAGATACAGTATATTACCGTTCATGACAGGACAATGGTTCAGGCGGCGGAGCAGGATGACAACGTTTTCAGCAGGTTAAAGAACTGGCTTGACGGCGCAGCGGAATATTTGGGCTTTTAGTACAATATAATATTTCAGGACAAGAAACCGATAGGGCCGGGAGCGTGTATTCATAGAATATTAGCTCTGAAATTTCGTCCTTATCGGTTTCTCATATTATCTTTTGCAATCGGAAGATTTTTGAAAGGAAGAGTTTAATGGCTAAGGAATCTAAGGCGGATAAGACAGACGTAATCGCCGCACCTGCCGCACCTACCAAGAAAATGCGCAGACGGGTTTACATAGGCATATTTTTATTTGTTCTCGTGTTCACCGTTTACATTGTTATAAATTTGTTCAATATCTCGGTGCTGAAATCCGAGTATTACAGAGCAAAGGCTAATAATCAGCAGCTCGACAGCTTTCCCGTAAATGCAAACAGAGGAACCATTTACGACGCTAACGGAAAAATATTGGCGCAAAGCTCCACCGTCTGGGACGTTATAATTAATCCCGGCGACATTGCGAAATATAATTCTAAACAGACCGACGCTATTTGCAAGAAGCTTTCGGATATATGTCAAGTAGATTATGAGAAGCTTAGAAAAGCCTGTGATAAAGACGAAAACGAAGAATTTCTCCGCTACTATGTCGTAAAGCGGAAGGTGGATAAGACCGTTGTCGATGAAATCAGCAAATTCAAGACGGAAAATAAGCTTGCACTGTACTCGGTTTATACCGTTGAAAATTCCAAGCGTGATTATCCCAATGAAACCCTTGCGGCTTCCGTGATAGGCTTCACCAATTTTGACGGGGACGGAGTTTACGGCGTTGAGGCTTATTATGATGAGTATTTGCAGGGGATAGACGGTAAAATTGTCACTGCCCGCGACGCTTCCGGCGGTGCGATGCCTTATGAATATGAGACGCGCTATCCCGCAAAGGACGGGAACAGCCTTTATCTCACTATTGACGCCGTTTTGCAGTACAGCCTTGAAAAGAACCTGCAAATGGCTTTAACTCAGCATAAGGCTCAGAACCGTGCCTGCGGAATTATCATGAACGTAAATACGGGGGCAGTTTTGGCTATGGCAACCGCTCCCGGCTTCGACCTTAACAATCCCTCGGAATTAAGCAGCTATTTCACCGACAAGCTGACCGAATATGAAGCCACGCTTAAGGAAAGCGGAAAAACCGAGGAGGAGATTGAAAAGCTTTTAGAGGAAAGACGTTCGGTTTACAGAGAAACCCAGTGGAATAATAAGGCGGTTTCCGAGCTTTATATTCCCGGCTCGGTATTTAAGGTAGTGACGGCTGCCTCAGCCTTAGAGGAAGAGCTTCTTACCCCCGATACGGTGGTGGCAAACTGCGTTGGTGCTACTTATGTGGCAGATACAAGAATTAAATGCTGGAGCGCAGCGGGACACGGAACAATGACATTGCAGACGGCGCTTATAAAGTCCTGCAACCCTTCCTTTATTGCAATAGGAAATCTTCTTGGAGCGGCTAAATTCTCCAACTACTTTGAAGCCTTCGGACTTACCGACAGAACGGGCATCGACCTTCCCGGAGAAAGCAGTTCGGTTTATGTCGAGTATGAGAAAATGGGACCCGTAGAGCTTGCCAGCTCGGCTTTCGGTCAGACCCATAAGCTTACCCCCATTCAAATGGTAACGGCATATGCGGCGGTGGTAAACGGCGGCTATCTTGTCACTCCTCATGTGGTGGATAAAATCGTAGACTCTACGGGAAACGTTATCAAGACTAACGATACCAATGTTAAGCGTCAGGTCATAAGCGAAAATACCAGCGAACAAATGCGGGAAATGCTTGAACAGGTGGTTGTAAACAACGGCGGCTCCAACGCTTATATTGCGGGCTACAGAATAGGCGGAAAGAGCGGCACCTCCGAGAAGCTTGATGAATACAGCAATGCAAATATGAGATATGTGGGCAGTATGTGCTGCTTTACTCCAGCGGATAATCCCGAAATAATAATGCTTGTTATGGTAGACGAGCCAACTAACGGCGAGATTTACGGAAGCCGTGTGGCAGCCCCCGTTATATCGGCGGTGTTCAGCGAATGTCTTGAAAACGTGGGCATTTACGCACAGTATACTGCCGAGGAGCTTGAAAATCAGGACACTACCGTTCCTTATATACTCGGCTACAACGGTCTTGCCGCCGTAAGCACACTCAGTGCCAAGGGGTTAAAGTACGAATTTGTGGGAGATGAAAACGGAACCGTTGTTGATACGGTACCCGGCATTGCCAATACCATTCCTAAGGGCGGAACGGTGGTGGTTTATATGGACGGCAGCGATAAAAAAATGGCGCTTGTTCCGAACGTTGTGGGAATGACGGTCAATGAAGCAAATACTGCTCTTTCACAGGCAGGACTTAATATAAGCCTTTCGGGAGGAGCAATAGAGAACGATAAGGCAAAGGCGGTTAGCCAATCTATAGAAGCGGGTACTCAAGCGCACAGGGGAGCGGTGGTTAAGGTTACGTTTATGTTAAACGATGAGACAGGCTGATTTGCATAAAGGCGGTGAGACAGGTTGAGGCTTTACGAGATTATTCCAGGGGCGGAGGAATTCGGTATCGGGGACAGGGAAATACATTCGGTTACGGATAATACAAAGAAATTGTCGAAGGGCGATATTTTCGTTTGTATCAAGGGGGAGCATTTTGACGGGCATTCCGCTGCTTTTGATATGATGAAAAAAGGGGCGGCGCTTATTGTAGCCGAAAGAGATACCGGGTGTGAGCCTCAGATTATCGTTTCCAATACAAGGGAGTATTTTGCAAGGCTTGCCGCTGCTTATTACGGGAATCCTCAAAACAAGCTTAAAATGATAGGGGTAACGGGAACTAACGGAAAGACCACCGTTTCTCATATTGTGCAGCATATTTTAAATGACAACGGGAGAAGGTGCGCTTGTATCGGCACTGCGGGCTGCGATTTATGCGGAACATTTTACAAGGAGGGCAACGATGTTCCCACAACTCCGCTTCAAATGGAGCTTTTCGGGTATCTTGCGGAGGCGGTGAGGAACGGTGCGGAATACTGCGCTATTGAAACCTCGTCACAGGCGCTTACTCAGGGCAGGCTGTACGGAATCGGCTTTGAGATAGGCATTTTTACCAATCTTACACAGGATCATCTCGATGTTCACGGCACCATGGGCAATTATTACAAAGCCAAGAGAAAGCTTTTTGACAGCTGTAAAAAAGCAATAGTCTGTATCGATGATAAATACGGCAAAAAGCTGTACGGTGAGCTGAAATGTGAAAAAATCTCTTACAGCTGCGAGGATGCGGCGGATTATTACAGCGTAAATGTTAAAACATCACCCTCCTGCGTCAGCTATTGGTTCAGCAGCGCTAAGGAGGAAAAATCCTTTCCCGTTAGGTTCGGTATGCCCGGCTACTTTAATGTGGGCAATTCCATTGCGGCAATGGCAGCCTGCGTTGAGTTAGGAGTAGATATTAGCGACTGTGTAAGGTCTGTACGGAATTTTAAGGGCGTTATTGGGCGCTGCGAGGTTATTTATCACGGAGATTTTACGGTTATCTGCGACTATGCACATACAGCGGACGCATTGGAGAAAATTTTGAACGCCGTAAAGGGCTTTGCTAAGGGAAGAATTATTTGCGTGTTCGGTGCTGCGGGGGAAAGAGATGCGGACAAAAGACCCGCAATGGGCATTGCCGTAGGTAAAAATGCAAATTTAGCGGTGCTGACCAGCGATAACCCTCGGTTTGAGAATCCGTATAAGATTATGGAGGACGTTGAAAAGGGGCTTGATAAAACGACGGTTATGTACCGTGCAATCGAGAACAGACGGGAAGCAATAAAATATGCGCTTTCGGAGGCTAAGGAGGGCGATGTGGTATTGCTTTGCGGCAAGGGGCAGGAGGATCATCAGATTTACGGAAACGAGTCTCAGCATTTTGATGAGCATGAAATAGTTAAGGAATTGCTTGGAGAGGGAACGGCAGAATGAATTTTTGGTTGATTATGATAATCGGAGTAGGGGCGGCTGTAATTACCGCTTGTATGGGGTGCTGGCTTATTCCTGTGCTCAGAAAGCTGAAGTACGGGCAGACCATACTTGACATTGGTCCTAAATGGCATAAGGAAAAGAAGCAGGGAACCCCAACCATGGGCGGACTGATGTTCTATATCGGCGTCACGTTGGCGTTTATAGGCGGCTATATCGTCCTTTGCGTCAATAAGACAATCAGCTTTGAGGGAATAGAAGCCGTTTCCGCAGTCAAGGGGATTTCGGCGCTTATCATGGCGCTTTGCTTCGGATTCGTGGGCTTTGTGGACGATTATATCAAGGTCAAGAAAAAGCGCAATGAAGGGCTTTCCGTTATCCAGAAGGTAATTATGCAGGTACTTATTATTGCCGCATATTTTACATCAAGAGTATTGAGCGGAGATGCCTCCACCGTTATCAGGATACCCTTCTTGGGGCAGCTTGATTTGTCCTTTTTCTACTACATTTTCATGGGACTTGTGATACTCTATCTTG
>CAYMFX010000005.1:0-16907 GCA_964389845.1 uncultured Ruminiclostridium sp. | reverse complement strand
AAATGCGGTCAATCTTACCGACGGGATAGACGGCCTTTGCGGCTGTGTCTCCTTCATCTACTTTATCGCCTTTGCTATCATTACCGTAAGCTTAAGGTTTTACGGAATGACGGTATTGACGGTGGCGGCGGCAGGCGGCTGTCTCGGATTCCTCGTGTGGAATTTTCCGCCGGCAAAGGTGTTTATGGGCGATACGGGTTCGATGTTTTTAGGCGGATTGGTGACGGCGGTGGGCGTAGGCAGCGGCTGTGAGTTCGTGATGATAATCGGGGCTGCGGTTTATATCTGGGAAGCGCTTACGGTGCTTATTCAGACCACTTATTTCAAGATAACTCACGGAAAAAGATTGTTTAAGATGACGCCTATCCACCACAGCTTTGAGCTGAGAGGCTGGAAGGAAATTAAAATTGACGTTGTATTTTCGCTTTTGGCGGCATTGGCGGGTACAGGGGCGGTGCTGTTAAGCTTTCAGGTAATATAGCTCGATATAATTCTCAGGAAAGGAGAATAAACGGTGACAATAAAAAAGACTGTACGAAATACAAAAAGTACAGGCAAAAGAACGGCGCCTTCACCCCCTTCATCTTCACCAAAAAACAAGCCGACTGCAAAAAAAACAACCAAAACAAAAAACAAAAGCGCAAGCGTTAAAAGCAGCCATATCAGGTTTGCGGATAAGAACGAAAGTTACAGAAGCAGTCAGGGAGTAACCGGCGACGGTGCGGCGGCAATAGAAAGACGGCAGGCTAAGCCGAAAAAGAAAACATGGGTGTTTTACGGCTTCGATTATCCCCTGTTCACCATTGTAATGATACTGCTTGCATTCGGGCTTATAATGATGTTTTCAGCCAGCTATGCCAACGCTTATACCGCTACGGGCGACAGCCTGTTTTATCTTAAGAGGCAGGCGGTTTTTGCTGTGGCGGGCTTAGTGATAATGCTTATTGTTTCTACGATTGATTACAGCATTTTCAAGACAAAGTTTGTGGTTTACGCCCTTGTGGCGGTTTCCGTTGCGCTTATGGCATTGGTAAAAATAATGGGCACCACTCAGGGAGGCGCAGAAAGGTGGCTCCAGATTGGCGAAATAACCTTCCAACCCTCGGAGATACTGAAATTCGCCGTCATTGTGTTCTTTGCATATCTTACCGATAAAAGGTTTTCTTATCTCAAGAATTTCAAAAAAGGGTTTCTTCCATTTGCGGTGGCATTGGCGGCTTCCTGCGCACTCTTAATGGCTCAGCCTCACCTGTCGGGTACCATTATAGTTTTCGCTATCGGATTTTCCATGATGTTTGTGGCGGGGGTTTCGCCAAAGCATTTGTTTTTGATGTTAGGAGGACTTATCGTCCTCGTAATTGCGGCGGTACTTATACTTAACGCTATGGGTATCGACTACTTCACCACCCGTATTATCAGCTTCACAGACCCCGAGTACGATATACGCGACAAAACCTTCCAAACCTATCAGTCGCTTGTTACTATTGGAAGCGGGGGAGCGTTCGGACTGGGCTTCGGCAACTCGAGACAGAAATACAATTACCTTCCAATGTCAAGAAACGATTTCATCTTCTCCATTATATGCGAGGAATTGGGATTTGTGGGAGCCTTCCTTGTTATACTGCTGTTCGTAATACTGGTCTGGAGAGGATTTTATGTATGCAGCAAGGCAAAGGATAAGTTCGGCATGATGCTTGCCTTTGGAATCACCTTCCAGATAGGCTTGCAGGCGCTGTTGAATATTGCGGTTGTCACTAACTCCATACCCAACACAGGTATTTCTCTTCCTTTTTTCAGCTACGGAGGCACGGCGCTGTTAATGCAGCTTGCAGAAATGGGCATTTTACTCAGCGTTTCCAGAAAAGCGGAGCTTAATTGAACAATTGACAATGTACAATGGAGAATGGACAATTGTGGTGCGGCTTCGCCGATTATTTGAAATGGGTTTCAAGGCTTCAACTTAATAAATTTAATAAGAATTGGGATAAATAATTATGAGAGTTTTAATTGCGGCAGGAGGAACGGCGGGACATATTAATCCCGCTCTTGCCATTGCGGATAAGATTGTAAACGTGTTGCCCGACAGCAAGGTGCTTTTTGTGGGTACTCCCACGGGAATGGAGGCAAGGCTTGTCAAAAAAGCAGGGTATGAGTTTTATGGGATTAAAATGGCGGGAATTCAACGGCATTTGTCACTGACCAATATAAAAAGAAACGTTAAAGCGGCTTATTACTATGCCGCCGCATTTCCTAAGGTAAAGAAGCTTATCGAGGAGTTTAAGCCCGATATTTGTTTGGGAACAGGGGGTTATGTCTGCGGAGCGGTGCTTCGGGAGGCGGCTCGAATGGGTATTAAAACAGCCACTCACGAGAGCAATTCCTATCCCGGAATGACTACAAAGCTCCTTTCAAAAACGGCGGACAAGGTGTTTGTGTTTTCCGAGGACTGCTTAAAGCATCTGAAGTATACCGACAAATGCGTTATCACCGGGAATCCCCTCAGAAACAATATTCCCATAGAAGAAAAATCAGCGGCAAGAAAGCGTTTGGGTCTTCCCGAGGGCATAACCGTGCTTTCATTCGGCGGAAGCTTAGGCGCAAACAGGATAACTGCCGCAGTGGCGGAGCTAATGGCTTGGGAGCAAAGGAGGGGCGGCATTAATCATATTCACTCTTACGGCGGAAACGGAAGAGACAGCTTTGACGGACTGCTAAAGGAAAACGGAGTTGATAAAAGCTCGGACAGGCTTATTCTGAAGGAATATATCGATAATATGTACACTTGTATGTGCGCCGCCGACCTTGTCATATCCCGTGCGGGTTCAATGACGCTTACGGAGATTATGGCGGTGGGGAGACCTGCAATATTGGTGCCTTATCCCAACGCTGCTGAGAATCACCAGTATTATAACGCCAAGACATTGGCAGACGCTGATGCGGCTATACTTAGAGAAGACAAGGAGCTGGACGGTAAATGGCTTATCCAAACGGTTGAGGACTTGATAGGCAGTCCTGCAAGGCTTGAGAGCATGGGAGTTAATGCGAGACAGCTTGCAAAGACAAACGCCGCCGATGTGATTTTAAGCGAGATAATCGATCTTGTGAACGAATAGGATTTAGAACAAGTTCTTATTACCAATCATCGGCAAATATGCCCGTATTCACCTATATTCATCATTTGGCATAGACTGAAAGGTAAATGCTTTATGAAAGGGTGATTTGAATGGCAGAGCAGCGTATCGTTATTAACGGCGGAAAGCGGCTCGAAGGTGAGATTACTGTACAGGGCGCAAAAAACAGCGCTCTTCCTTTGCTGGCGGCGTCGGTTCTATGCGGCGGGGAATCGGTTTTACATAACTGTCCGAGACTTTCCGACTGTGACGCAGCGTGCCGCATATTAGAATGTATCGGCTGCCGCTGTAAGAGAGAAAAAAGCACCGTAACGGTGGATTCCTCGGTAGTGAACCGTGTGGAGGTGCCTACCGAGCTTATGAGGGAGATGCGCTCCTCAATAATTTTTTTAGGCTCAATACTGACGAGATGCAAAAGCTGCCGTCTTTCATTTCCGGGAGGCTGTGAGTTGGGCCCCCGCCCCATTGATTTTCACTTAAATGCGCTGAGCGAAATGGGAGCGGTTATTGAGGAGAGACACGGTTATCTCGACTGCACCGCTCCAAAGGGGCTTCACGGGGCAAGGATAGCGCTTTCCTTTTCTTCTGTGGGGGCTACCGAGAACATAATGTTAGCGGCTTCTCTTGCAAGCGGAACCACCGAGATACACAATGCAGCCCGCGAACCCGAAATAGTTGACCTTGCCGCCTTTATAAACAAATGCGGGGGCAAGGTGAAGGGGGCGGGAGAAGGCACTGTTGTAATAGAAGGCGTGGAAAGACTTAACCCCTGTGAGCATAAAATAATGCCCGACCGTATTGCGGCGGCTACCTACCTTTGCTGCGGCGCAATATGCGGAGGAGAGCTGATACTGACCGGAATCGACCATTACGACCTGCACCCGGTAACCGTGGTGTTGGAGCAAATGGGGTGCAGTATTTACACCTACGGCAAGGATCATTTGTTTATTAACGGGAGAAAACCTCTTGTGTCTCCCGGTACGGTGCGCACCAACGTTCACCCCGGATTCCCCACCGACGCTCAGCCGCCTTTAATGGCCTTATCCACTATTGCGGCGGGAACCACCGTGTTTGTGGAAAATATTTTTGAGAACAGATTCAAGCACGCTTCGGAGCTTACCCGGCTTGGCGCTAAGATAAGCGTTGAGGGTAAGGTAGCTGTGGTGACGGGAGTTAAAGGGCTTTCGGGAGCGGAGCTGATTTCCACCGATTTGAGAGGCGGAGCGGCTTTGGTGACGGCGGGGCTTGCCGCCGAGGGTACTACCCGTATAGGCGGGCTTTCTCATATTGACAGAGGGTATGAGAACATCGAGGGAGTGCTGAGAAGCGTGGGAGCGGATATTTGCCGAAAATGACAAGAAAAAGGACGTTTAAAAATGCCTGATTTTGAACAGAGAAAACGCAGAAGTTTAAGCGATGAACAGCTTTATGAGGAGTATCTTAACATGGGAAGGGGCTCCTCTTCAAGCTCTGCAAGAAAAAAGAAGGCAAAAAAGAAAAAGTCCTCGGGAAACGCAAAAACCGTGACAAAATCAGTATCTGCAAATGCTCAGGCAAGCAAAAGCAGAAATCAGTCCAAGTCGAGCAAGGAAAGCGATGTGAAAGCAAGGGCAGTTGCCACTGCAAAAAAATCCAAAACCTATACGGGAAACGGAAAGACAAGAAAACCTTCACAAAAGAGAACCGCCGGAAAAAAAGCGTCCAAAAGCGGCAAAAGGAGACAGGGAAAATACACCTTGTATTATATTTTCATCGGAATATTGGTGGCGGCGGCTTTGTCGATTCTATCGGCAACGGTGCTGTTTAATATAAGCGTTTTTGTGGTAAACGGCGATACGGTGTATTCCGACGAGGAGATAATAAGCGCCAGCGGTATCGAGAAGGGAGAAAATCTTCTGAGAGTTAATATCGGCGGCGGCGAAAGCAATATTGTTGATAAGCTTGTTTACATTGACAGCGCCGAAATTCACAGAGGCTTTCCAAATAGGCTTACAATTTCCGTAAAGCCTGCCGCACCCGTTGCCGCATACACCTACGGAGGAAAATTCTATGGGGTATCCGCTTCAAACAGATTGCTTGAAATAGACGATTCACAGCCCGATTATCCGATAGTAAAGGGATTTCCCTTCGATCCCGAAAAGATTCCGGAGGTCGGTGACTACATGGAGGACGATGAGGAGGGCAGACTTGCTTTAATCAAAAATATATGCGAGCTTATGCAGAAATATGAGCTTAAAGAGAGCAGCGTAATCGATATTACCGATGTAATCGAGATTAAAATGACATATGACGGGCGCATAGAAATTGATTTTGGCGCTTCAACCTCAATTGAGAACAAAATCAACAATGCAAGCATTTTAATTCACGAGAAGATAAGCGAGAATGAACGCTGTACCCTTGACCTTACCGACCCCGAAAAGGGCGTTCACCGTCCCATAAGAGACAACGCAGCGGAAACAACAGCGGAAACAACCGAACCGGAGGAAACGGGAGCGGAAACAACATCGACGGCGGAGTAAATGGAAGAAATTTACATTTTATACAGATTTTACCGTCAATTTCTACAATATGTTATAAAAAGCAATTAAAAATTGTACAAAGGAATTTTGAAAAAACTATTGAAATTGCAGATGAAATCTGTTAGAATTAAATGAGATAAAAAGTTGGAGGTAGAACATGGGCGTTACTATTGACGAGGATGGATTTGAGATTGAGTTGGACAACCTTGACGAAAGCGCTGTCTATGATGTAAAGATAAAAGTTATAGGCGTAGGCGGAGGCGGATGTAACGCGCTTGAGTATATGGCAAAGCTGTATGCTAAGGAGGCGGAGGAGCAGGAAGCCCAAGGTGGAGATATAATGTCCGACCTTAGAAGCAGAATCGAATTTATTGCTTTGAACACTGATGTTGCGGCACTTAAAAGCAAGGACAAGAACCTTATGCGCCGTATCCAGATAGGGAAAAAGACCTGTAAGGGAAGAGGCGCAGGCGGTCGTCCCGAGGTAGCCGCCGAGGCGGCCAAGGAAAACCGCGACGACATTGAAAAAGCAATCGGGGACGCTTCTATTGTGTTTATCGGCGCAGGAATGGGCGGCGGAACAGGCACGGGCGCAGCTCCCGTTGTGGCTGAGATTGCTCAGGAAATGGGCATTATTACCGTAGGCGTTGTTACCAAGCCTTTTGAGTACGAGCGTGAGTACAAGATGAATCAAGCTATCAAGGGCATTGACGAAATGCGCAAGCACGTTGATTCGCTTTTGATAATACCCAACGAGAGACTGCTTAAGACTAATGAGAAAATGCTTAGCTTTAAGCAGGCGTTTGCAATGGTTGACGATGTTTTGTACCGTTCGGTAAAGATTATTTCCGATGTGGTTTATGAAAGCACCACGGGCAGAATCGGCACCGACTTTGCCGACCTTTGCTCAATTCTCTCAAATTCGGGAGACGCACATATTGCTTTGGGTACCGGCGTAGGCGAGAATAAGATTCAGGACGCTGTTTCACAGGTGGTGAACAGTCCGCTGCTTGAAACTTCCATTAACCACGCTACCAAGCTGCTTGTTAATGTTACATTGTCTGCTGACAGCGGAATTAACGACCTTGACGAAATCATCAGCATGATTTCCAACGCTGCCGATCCTTCTGTTGAAATGATACAGGGTGTAAGCCAGCGTGAGGACGTTACCGATACTATCAGCATTGCGGTTATTGCTACGGGCTTTAAGCAGGGACCCCCTGAGATAAAGTCAACCTTTACCCCTTCCGGCAAGACGGCAAAGCCGCAGCAGGCTAATAATGCTTCAGCACAGTCAACGGGAGTTACATTGTCGTCTGCTGACAGCGATAACGACGATATTGTCACCTCAAAAAATTCCGACGACCTTTCTCAGATTATTCAGAATACTCTTGGCAATTTGCAGGAGAAGGAAAGATTTTCGGTGCTGCAGGATATTTTCGATAAGAGGAATAAGAATAATAATTGATTTCAATTATTTAAGCTTCGGCGTCTGTCAGGCAGACGCCGAAGCTTAATTTATTTCAGTGCTGTTCTAAATTTTCATTTTTCTTGACAAATAAATCACACAGTTATATAATATTATAGAATATGCGCATCAAAGATTCTGTAAAGGGATTGTTATTTCCTATACAATTACATATACCACTCATAATATAGTTTATGGAGGATTATTTTGTTTACCGAGATTAGCGGACTTAGAATAAATTATATCTGCACAGAAAATGTAAACGGAAAAAGCGATGAAGATACCTGTATCTTGTTTTTGCACGGCTGGGGAGCGAATATTACTCTTTTTGATGCGGCTGTAAATTTCTTAGCTCCCCATTTTCGCATTATAGCTCCCGATTTGCCCGGATTCGGCGAAAGCGACGAGCCGAAAGAACCTTGGTCGGTAGACGATTATGTGGATTTTGTCATTGCATTTTGTGAAAAGCTTAAAATAAAAAAATGCCATATCATCGCTCACAGCTTCGGAGGAAGAATTACAATAAAGCTTATGGCAAGAAGGGCTTCCAATAAGAGAGGCTTGCCCTTTATACCGGAAAAAATCGTGCTGACGGGAAGCGCCGGGATTCGACCCAAGAAAACCGTTAAGTCAAAGATTAAAGCCCGCTGCTATAAAATAGGCAAGGGTATTTTGTCTGCGAGACTTGTCCGAAAGCTTTTCCCAAACGCACTGGAGAATTTCAGAAGGAAAACCGGTTCTGCGGATTACAATGCGGCTTCACCTATTATGAGACAATGCCTTGTTAAAGTGGTAAACGAGGATCTCACCCCTCTTATCCCCTGCATCGACGTGCCTACGCTGCTTATCTGGGGAGAGAAGGACGACGCCGTACCGCTCAGCGACGGGCAGGCTATGGAAAAGCTGATTGCGGATTCGGGGCTTGTGGTTTTCGAGGGCTGCGGACACTACGCTTTTCTTGAGCAAAGCGGAAGATTCTGCCGCATTATAGGTTCGTTTTTTAATATTGAATGAGGAGCTTTTTATGACAGTATTTTTATTTTACGCTTGGAATATCGTTTTTTTAGTCACCTTGCTTTACAGCTTTACCATTAATTTTTTGAAATATATGCACATGTTTCAGCTTAACTCCTATCACGCTTCGGAGCAGTTCAAATGGATAGGGGCAAATATGGGCGAGGTGATTAAAAGGCATATACTTCCGATTATAGCAGGAGTTTTTGCCCTCGTTTCCTGTGTTATACTGCAAGGAGGGATTTTCGGAGGCGGTCCGGTCAATATTGACGATCCCTTTGCTGCTCCCTATAATTTGTTCTGGGATAATCATGTGCGAATGGAAATAAGCAGTATATTTGATTCAACCTTTGTCCCGCTTCCTTCTACCGCATCTTCTTGGGATTTGCTTATCTGCACGGTATTGATGACAATAGGTCTGTTTTTTGCCAAAAGAAAGCCCGCTAAAAAGAAATTGGTCTTTACTCCCCGTGTTATCCGTATGTGCGTTACAAGCGGAGTGCTGTATGTGGGCGTTACCTTGGCAATTGTCCTCTGCCTTTACGAAAACTGCCTTAATCTTTCGGTTTTGTGCTTCTGGCAGGTGTTTTCGCTGTTTATGCCCATGATAGCCAATGTAATCAATAAGCCCATAGAAAAAGCCGTAAACAATCACTACATCAACGACGCAAAACGAATAATAAACGAGCTTCCCGCCCTTACAGTAATCGGCATTACCGGAAGCTACGGCAAAACCTCAACCAAATTCTACTTAAATAAGCTTCTTTCCGCCAAATACAACGTTTTAATGACCCCCGAAAGCTACAATACAACCATGGGCGTGGTTAAAACGGTACGGGGTTCTCTTAACGCCACCTACGATTATTTTATATGTGAAATGGGGGCAAAGGGTGTTGGCGAAATCAAGGAGATTTGCGATATTGTCCACCCCAAGCATTCTATGATAACCTCAATCGGCGAACAGCACCTTGAGACCTTCAAATCGGTGGACAATATAATCAAGACAAAATTCGAGATAGCCGACTGCATTACCGACGGAACAGTTTTTCTGAACTACGACAACGAGTACATCAGAAACAGAAAGACCGATAAACACATTGTTTCCTACGGATTGACAAAAGACTGCGACTATTACGCCGACAATGTTTCCGTCTCTGTCAAGGGCACGTCATTTACCGTTCATCACGGCGGGGAAAGCGCCGACTTTTCCACCAAGCTTATCGGCGCTCACAACGTTCAGAATATTTTGGGAGCAATTGCGGTATCGAATACATTGGGCGTTACCTTTAACGAGCTTAAAATGCCCGTCAGAAGGCTTGAAGCGGTTCCTCACCGTATGGAAATAATAGATAAGGGCGGTTCGGTTATTATCGACGACGCATTCAACAGCAATCCCTCGGGAGCCAAGGCGGCATTGGACGCATTAGGACTTATGGAAGGATATAAAATACTTGTCTCCCCCGGAATGGTGGAGCTTGGGGAAAAGGAATACGAGCTTAACAAGGAGTTCGGAAAGCAGGCGGCGGCGGTGTGCGACTGCGTTATTGCCGTGGGTGAGAAACAAGCTGTGCCTATTGCGGACGGTCTGCGGGAAGTGGGTTACCCCGAAGAAAAGACCTTTGTTGCCAAAAGCTTGAATGAAGCATTGGCTAAGTGCGATATGCTGAAAACAGGGGGCGCAAGAAAGATTATATTGCTTGAAAACGACTTGCCCGACAATTATTGATAATGCTTTGTGCAATTTTAAATTTTTACCGTTCGGGGATAACCACGAAGGATAACTTGTGCTAATCGCAAAGAAGGGAAAGCCCTCTCTTGCAGGGCTTTCCCTCTTGAAAAACAGTCCCCCGGACTGTTTTTCAATTCACCCTTTTCGGAGCGTTTGACGTTTAGAGAGTTTCGCTGCCTGCGGGCAGCGACCAAAGGGACTTTGTCCCTTTGGAAACCCTACTTCCTTTTTGTATCACAAAAAGGAAGCGAAAAAAGAATCGACTTAAAATCGTTATGAATCACTAATGAAATTTACATAATCGAAAGGAGCAGCTATGAAAATCAGAGTGGGAGTATTCTTCGGCGGAAAAAGCGTTGAACATGAGGTATCAATTATCTCGGCAATTCAGGCGATAAACGCATTTGACCGAAGCAAATACGATGTAATACCCATTTACATTACAAAGAACAACGAGCTTTATACCGGCGAATACACGGGAAAAATAGAGGAGTACCGCAATATCCCCTCCTTGCTTGGCAAAAGCACAAGAATCATCGTTGTGAACGAGGGAGATAAAACCAAATTAGTCCGCTATCCGATGAAGAAATTAGGAGACAGCACAGTAGGCGAAATAGATGTAGCTTTTCCTATCGTGCACGGCACAAACGTTGAGGACGGAGCCTTGCAGGGATATTTCCAGACTCTCAACATTCCATATGCGGGCTGTGATGTTATCTCCTCTGCTGTGGGAATGGATAAGTATGTTATGAAGGCGGTATTCAAAGAAAACGGGATTCCCGTTTTGGACGGAGTCCTTGTCACTGCCCTCAGATATTCTGAAGAGCAGGAAAAGGTTATAACCGAAATAAAGGAAAAAATCGGACTTCCCGCCATAGTCAAGCCCGTAAATTTAGGCTCAAGCGTGGGCATAAAAATCGGACGTACCGAAGAGGAATTGGCGGAAGCCCTGGATTTTGCTTTCGGATTTTCGGGCAGGGTGCTTGTTGAAAGAGCAGTTGTAAAGCTCAGAGAAATAAACTGCTCGGTATGCGGCGACATTGACGGAGCGGAAGCCAGCGAGTGCGAAGAGCCCTTCGGCAGCGATGAGATTTTAAGCTTCGGGGATAAATATTTAGGCGGCGGTTCCTCCAAGGGCGGCTCTAAGTCTGACGGTATGGCTTCACTGAAAAGAAAATGCCCCGCCGATATTTCAAAGGAGCTGAGAGAAGAGATAAGAGGTCTTGCGGTCAAGGCGTTCAGAGCCTTGGGGTGCAGCGGCATTGCAAGAATTGACTTTATGATAGATACCGAGGAGGACAAGGTCTATCTTAACGAGATAAACACCATTCCCGGAAGCCTTGCCTTCTATTTGTGGGAGCCGTTGGGGATAAAGTATCCTCAGCTTTTGGACAAAGCGGTATCTCTTGCCTTTAAGAGAGAAAGAGAGCTTAAAAACCTGAATTTCACCTTTGAATCCAACATTTTGTCCGAGGTGAAATTGGGCGGGGCGAAGGGAGGTAAAACAGGTGGCAGATAATGTGTTTATAATCGACCTTGCCTTTGGGACTTGGCAGAATCAGATTTGGTTCTGTGATACAATCGACGACGGAAATGCCGACAGAAGGTGGACGGACGCAAAGCAGGAGCTTGAAAGCGTAGGCGACCACTGCTCCAACTCAAACGAATTTTTTCTCGAAGCGGTAAAGCATTTTGAAAAACACGGATTTGTAAGAATACAAAGATAAAAAATGAAAAAAGAAATTGTTATAGGCGCTAACGATTCGGGGCAAAGGGTTGACAGATTTTTAACGAAGTGCTTCCCCGCTCTGAAATCGGGAATGATAAACAAGGCTGTACGAAACAAGGACGTTAAGGTAAACGGAAAGCGCACCGAAGCGGCATACAGGCTTAAGGAGGGCGAAACCGTAGCCCTGTTTTTTCCCGACAGACTGCTTGAAGAAAAGGCTGTTTCCGAGGAAGATTTTATGGCAGCGGGGGGTGAGCTTAAGATTGTTTATGAGGACGAAAACATACTGCTTACAGATAAGGAACAGGGGCTTGTGGTTCATTCGGACAATGACGGAACGGCAGACACGCTGATAAACCGAATCAAGAAGTATTTGTTCCTTAATGGCGAATATAATCCGGGCAGCGAACAAAGCTTTGTTCCCTCATTATGCAACAGATTAGACCGCAACACCTGCGGAATCGTAATCGCCGCCAAGAATGCCGAGGCATTGCGTATTCTTAACGAAAAAATAAGGGCTCGTGAGATAAAAAAGAAATATATCTGCGTTTTAACAGCCCGTCCGCCCAAAAACGAGGGCATACTGACCGCTTATTTGGAAAAGGATTCAAAAACAAACACCGTTAAGATTTCCAATGAAAAAACACCGCAAAATCTTACGATAAAGACGGGGTACAAGGTGCTGAAAACCTCCGGGGAGCTTACATTGGCGGAAATTGACCTGCTGACGGGACGAACTCACCAGATAAGGGCGCATATGGCTTACATCGGTTGTCCGCTCCTTGGAGACGGCAAGTACGGGATAAATAAAATAAACGTAAAGTACGGATTAAAAATGCAGGCGCTTTGCAGCTATAAATTGACCTTCAGCTTTAACACGGATTCGGGTATATTGGAATATCTGAACGGTAAGAGCTTTAGGGTAAAAGAAATACCGTTTATGGACAAATTAAAGGAATATAATTTATACTTTTAAAGAAAGAGGGACATAAAATGAAATATGCAGTATTGCTCTGTGACGGAATGGCGGATTTGCCGAGAGACGACCTTTCGGGGAAAACCCCTATGGGAACCGCCGATAAGCCCAATATGGACAGGTTAGCGAAGGTTTCCGAGGTGGGATTGGTAAAGACGGTTATTGACTCCTTGAAGCCCGGCAGCGACGTTGCCAATCTTTCGGTTTTGGGCTATGACCCGTCGGTATACTATTCGGGACGCTCGCCCCTTGAAGCAGGCAGTATCGGAATAGATATGAAGCCCACTGACGTTTCCTTCCGCTGTAATCTTGTTACACTTTCCGATGAAGAGAGGTACGAGGACAAGACAATGGTTGACTACTGTTCCGATGATATATCAACGGAAGAGGCAGCAGAGCTTATTGCCTTTATACAGGAAAAAATGGGAAACGAAGAGTTCAGCTTTTACAGCGGTGTAAGCTACCGTCACTGTCTCATCTGGGACAAGGGAACTCTTGACGTAGGGACTCTTACGCCTCCTCACGATATTACAGGCAGAAAAATTACCGAGTATCTCGGAGTAAATGAAAAGGGTCAAAAGCTGCTTGAATTGATGAAGAAATCCTATGACCTTCTCAAAAATCACCCGATTAACCAAAAGCGTGCCCAAAGAGGTCTGCGCCCCGCCAACAGCATTTGGCTCTGGGGCGAGGGCGTTCGCAAGGATTTAACGCCCTTTGAAGAGAAATACGGGCTTAAGGGCGCAATGATTTCAGCCGTTGACTTGCTGAAGGGTATCGGCAAATTTACGGGTATGGAGGTAATCAGCGTTCCGGGAGCAACCGGCTACATTGACACCAATTTCACAGGCAAGGCGGAAGCGGCAATCGACGCTCTGAACAGAGGGAACGACTTCGTATACATTCACGTGGAAGCGCCCGACGAGTGCGGACACAGGTTTGAGACAGATAACAAGGTGAAGTCTATCGAGCTTATCGACAAGCTTATTTTAGCGCCCATACTGAAAGCCTTTGAGGGACAGGACATTAAAATACTCATCTGTCCCGACCACCCCACGCCCCTTGCGCTCAGAACCCACACAAACGCCCCTGTTCCTTATTTGATTTATGACAGCCGTAAAAATGTTGACGGAGCTTGTAAGTTTTCCGAGGAGGAAGCGGAAAAAACGGGGAGATTTATCGGCGTGGGGCATACGCTTATGGAGAGGTTTTTGAAGGATTAGGGCAGTGTTAAGCGACAATACAAAAAGAAGCGAAAGAACCGGTTTTCTTTCGCTTCTTTTTTGATTTATCCTTTACCGCCTTCCGTTTATTCTTGTTCGGTAATTCTGAACATCATTTGAAAGCGTTCTGGCAATTGAGCTTGTAAAAATAATCGTTGCAATATTGCAAGCTACATTTAATAATAAAAATATTACTGAAAGAATTGATTCATAAACAATTAGCATCGTAAATAAATTAACAACTATTCTTTGCAATATTTAACATTGCTCCGTTGCTGTGTACATTTACTGTTTACATATTTTCCCTCATAATAAGAGGCTTTATTATATACCAGCACAAACAGAATATTGAGCAATAGAAGCGGCATAAAGAACAACCAATAATATATTCCGGACGGCTCTATATCTCCAAAGAGTCCCCTGATTGAACTAAAGCGAATCGCCCACAAAACAAAAAATAAGTTCACGATTACATAAATACAAGAAAATATAATGTCAGCCTTGACTATATTGCGGAACGTACAAACAGCAAAAAGGGCTTAAGCTTTGGTGAGCTAACCAAAAATGAACAGTCTCTTCTCGATGCGATTTCAAAATTAAACGAAGATGAAAAGAAAAAAATTTCTCACCTGTTTAAAATAATATTAAAGCTGATAGAAGCTTCCAATTCATAAAAAGCGTTTCCGGAAAACGTTCATAAATTAAAAAGGGACTGTCATAAAAACAGTCCCTTCAGCTTGTCGAAAAACCTCCCTTCGGGAGAACTTTCGACAAGCTATTAAGTAAACGTCAAACAACCCTCTCCATAGTCTCCAGCAGCAGCGGTATATCTATCGGCTTTCCGAGATGAGCGTTCATTCCGCATTCCGCAGATAACCTTCGGTCATGTTCAAGAGCGTTGGCGGATAATGCTATAATGGGTATTCGGGAAAGCTGAGGATCGTCTAAGCGGCGAATCTGTCTTGTGGCTTCCCTTCCGTCCATTACTGGCATTTGTATGTCCATAAGGATAACGGCATATTCTCCGTATTCGGAATTTTTTATTTTATCTACCGCTATCGCTCCGTTTTCCGCTGTGTCAACGTCAAAGCCCAATTCCGAAAGAATTTCCGTTTCAATCTCTAAGTTCACCTCATTGTCCTCAACGACAAGTATTCTGCTTCCAAGAAGCTTTGCCATAGCGTTTACGGAAATCGGGCTTTCCTCCGGCTTTTCGTCGGCAGTTTTAAATTTCAGATTAACTGTGAAGGTGCTTCCTTTTCCCGGCTCGCTTTCCGCCGTTATTTTTCCTCCCATCATATCGGCAATGGCGGCAGAGACTGTAAGTCCCAAGCCTGCTCCGGATATTCCGCTGCTGGTTGTATTCCTCTCTCTTTCAAAGGGTTCAAATATATGCCCCATAAACTCTTTGCTGATGCCTATTCCGGTATCCTTTACGGTAAACTTATATTCTGCGTAGCTGCCGCCTATCTCCGTAACTTCAGCTGACAGCTCCGCTTTTCCTCCTGTTAATGTATATTTTATTGCATTGTCCGCAAGATGAACCAAAAGCTGCTTCAGCTTTTCTCCGTCGGTATATACATTCCGGTCTGCGCTTGAAGGACAGCTGACATTCCACAATATGTTTTTTTGCGATGCAATAGGCAGTATTATTTTATACACCTCGGAAATAATGACCGACACCGAGCATCTGCCTTCATCAAGTCCGATCTCGGCGGATTCCGCCCATGTCAGCTCCAGCACCTTGTTGATAAGGTCAAGAAGCTCTCTTCCCGAAGCTTCTATCTTGTCTAAGTAGCCGATTAATTTCCCGCTGCCGCCGGCATGCCTTTTTGCAAGCTCTGCGAATCCGAATATTGCGTTAAGAGGGGTTCGCATATCATGGGACATATTGGAAATAAATGTATTTTTTGCCGCTCCGGCTTTTTGCGCCTTTTTAAGCATATTTTCTAGCATATCCCGATGCTCGGCTTCGCGAAGTATCTCTTCGTCTATCCTTCTGAAGCCTATCACTGCCTGAGCGGTGCTACCGTCCGGACTTACGTTTACCACCCTCATTTGATGATACTGTATATCTCCTTTGTCGGAAATTCTGTAATTAACCGAATAGGCTTTCTCCCCTTCAAGTCTGCTGCATATGTATTTTGCGGACATCAGGCTGCACATTTGTTCTTTATCCTCAGGATATACCCACCTGTCTATATATTTTTTAATACAGTCGGAATATACAGAGGAGCCGGTGTTTTTTTCAAACAGGCACATAGACCTTTCACTTTGTCTGTAGGGAACAAGAGAATCTTTATTCAGCTCAACATACAGTATCGACTCATAGCTTGCCCCCAGTCCCTCTATAACCTCAAGCCTGCGAAGATGCTCCTGATTTATCAGAGAAAGCTCCCTGTCGTATTCCTCAATAACGGCGCTGAGCCTGTCCCTGCTCTTCTTCACCTCATTGAGCATTTGCTTTCTTTCGGCGATACCGGCTTTTCTTTTTTCGGTAGCGTCGCCTATAAAAACGTAAAAAATTCCCCCTGCGCTTTCACTGCGGATATAATGCCCGTAATCCTCTATCCAGCGTATAGAGCCGTCTCTGCACATAATGCGGTATTCCACGTAATCAAAATCGTAAATGCTGTTTTTTATTTGTTCGGCTATACTGTCCTCTACAGCCTGAAGGTCGTCGGGATACACAAAGCCTTTGAAGGAACCGCCGGTCAGCTTGTCAAATTCCTCTCGGTCTGAACACCCAAATATTCTCAGCACCGCATTATTAACATACAGTATCCGTTCTTCCTCATCGGCGCAGTAAATGAAAAATCCTCCCGGCATTTCATCGAAAAATTT
This sequence comes from uncultured Ruminiclostridium sp., assembly GCA_964389845.1. GTDB lineage: Bacteria > Bacillota > Clostridia > Oscillospirales > Ruminococcaceae > Ruminiclostridium_E. The sequence goes on along the minus strand of CAYMFX010000005.1, from coordinate 274 downwards.
TATCAGCTCATATGCCGATTTTTCATGAGGGGCATCGCTGTTTTCCATTGTTCTCGAGGAGTTTAAAATAGTCAGCATGGTTTCCATTAAGCTTTGTTCCACATTCTGCCCTCCATCCGAAATGAAATCATCTTTTTTATATTATACAGCATCTTTTCTTTGTTTTCAAGTATGTATATTCAATTTTTCGGAATCATAACTAAAGCCTGTCCGCTTCGGACTTTAAGTTTCCCCAAAATCCAACAACCGAATTCCAAAGTAACCCAAAATACAA
>CAYMFX010000004.1:0-35154 GCA_964389845.1 uncultured Ruminiclostridium sp. | reverse complement strand
AATTTAAGGAAAAATGGCAGAAAACTTATCCGAGCTGTGTTAAAAGTTGGGAGGACAACTGGGATATTCTATCCACGTTCTTCGCATATCCTGCGGAGATCAGACGGATAATATATACGACAAATATTATCGAGGGCTTGAACCGTCAGTTTCGCAAGATCACAAAAAACAAGCCGTCATTTACGAGCGATGACAGCTTACGCAGAATTTTGTATTTGGCGTCGAAAAACATTGTGTCACATTGGACGGTAATCTGTCGGAATTGGGATATGGTATCCAACCAGCTTTCGATCATGTTCGCGGACAGAAAGACCGCATGTCGGTTGTGCTCGTAAAATGTTGGCTGCTCACAAATTCCTTAAGCAGTTCCTTCGATGTTTTTTCCATAAAAAACACTTCCTTTCAGATTTTTCCTTGCTCTAAGTCTTGTCTGATCGGAAGTGCTTTATTCGGTTTTACACAAAATTTGGTGGGGTCTCAACATTTGAAAGGAATTTTGCAAAAGTCTCTCACAATTTTTCCAAAGTCTACGGCATTTATCAAGCCAACCAAAAGAACGTTCAACAAGGTGAATCTCATATTCAACCCCAAAATCCAAATCAGGGATTAGGCAAGTGCCCATGCTTAATGATGTGAAGAGGGCATTATTAAAGGAATATAGAACACAGATGAAAAATGGGTTTAATATGATGGTAATTGATAATTGTTCAGGTTTTATCTTTTTTAAGGAAAACGGGAACAAAACTGTTCCAAACGATGCCAGACAGGTACTGAATAGAATCGTCGCCAGTTACAATGCTCGGGAAGTGAAACAGTCCAAAAAAGACCATAGAAAGCCCTTTTTGTTGCCACGCTTCTCACTTCATATTCTGAGACATACTTTTTGTACTCGACTATGTGAAAATGGTGTGAACATCAAAGTGATACAAGAAATAATGGGACATAGCGATATTTCTGTTACGATGAATGTTTACAGCGAAGCAACTTTAAAAAAGAAGAAGGAGGCTTTTAGTGAATTAGAAGGCAAAATGCAAGTGAACTGCGGTTAGTAAATTTACTAAAATTTTTACTAAAACTGACGGGGTGAAGATAAGAAGAAACAACAAGTTTTAACGATTTTTGCATTGTGATCATCCAAAGACATTTAAAAGACATAGTTCATAAAGCGCTTGGATAAGGGGAATTAACAGGTATTGCAAAATTTTGAAACAATATTTCAAGCTTAGGTGTTGAAGATTTCAACAATTTGTGGTATAATGTATTTACAATTGGCTAAGTGTTGACTTTTTGGTTTTAGCTGAGGCGTAAGTACATTATACCTTTTTATATTATTATATTAACATAAGGTCGGAGGAAATAAAATGGACAAGAAGGCTTCATCTTCGGTGGGAACTCTTAAGGTTTCCAACGAGGTAATAGTTAAGATTGCGGAGCTTGCGGCTTCCGAGATTTCGGGAGTGGCTTTGGAGGATAACGGGCGGCTCTTAACTCCCAAATCACGGGCGGGAATCGGCGCGCTTTTTAACGCTCCCGTTCAGGCTTCCGTTTCAAAGGAGGCGGCTGTTATAAATATTTCTATAATCACAATTCAGGGCTTTAAGGCGGTCAACGTGGCTTCCTCGGTTCAGGAAAGCGTTAAATCCGCCGTTCAGAATATGACCGGAATACCGGTATCAAAGGTAAATGTTAATGTTGTGGGTATACTGCTCGGTAAGGGAGAAGCCAATGACAAAGCATGAGATAAGAGAAACGGCGTTTATTTTGCTGTATCAGCTTGAACAGAGCGGGTTTGAGCTATCGGAAATCTCCGAGTGCACCGCAGAGGCGTTTGACGTTCCCGTAAATAAGGCGGCGCTCTCCTTAGCCGAAAAGGTTTGGGAAAAGCGCTCGGAATTGGATGCAACAATCGGAAAATACAGTCCCACAAGGGCGGTAGAAAGAATATCGAAGGTAAATCTTTCCATTATTCGCATTGCGGTTTACGAGCTTACCTATGAAAAGGAGCAGGTACCGCCCAAGGTTGCCATAAACGAGGCGATAGAGCTTACAAAGGCTTACGGCATGGGCAATGACAGGGCTTTTGTAAACGGAGTGTTAAATTCTTATTACAAGGATATAGAAAACTGATATGGGACTTGTTGTAACTGTATCGCAGGTAAACAGGCGGCTGGCGCTTCTTGTTAAGGGGGATAAGCCTTTTCAGAATATTTCTGTTCGGGGTGAAATTTCCAACTTTGTTCATCATAAAAAATCGGGGCATATGTATTTTTCTTTGAGAGAAGGGGAGTCTTCTCTTAAGGCGGTTATGTTCAGGTGGTATGCGGATAATTTGAAAATTGAACCCGAGAACGGAATGAACGTGGTGGTGTCGGGTTCGGTTCAGGTTTTTGAACGGGACGGCGTGTGTCAGCTATATGCTGCGGATATTCAGCTTGAGGAGGGCTTAGGCGAGGGGGCGCTTTCCTTTGAGCAGCTAAAGGAAAAATTGAATAAAGAGGGGCTTTTCGCACAGAAGCGCCCTCTGCCCTATTGTCCCGAATCAATATGCGTCGTTACCTCGGAGACGGGGGCGGCTTTGCAGGATATAATCAATGTTTTGTCAAGAAGATACCCTTTTGTTAAGCTGAAATTAGTACCCGTCCTTGTTCAGGGTATGGAAGCGCCGGAATCTATTGCAAAAGGCATTGAATTCGCTCAGAACAGCGGCTGTCAGCTTATTATTTTTGGCAGAGGCGGAGGCTCCTCCGAGGATTTAAGCGCTTTCAATACGGAGGTGGTGGCGAGAGCGGTATTTAACAGCAAAATTCCCACCATATCGGCGGTGGGTCATGAGATAGATTATTCAATAAGCGATTTTGCGGCGGATATGAGAGCGCCTACACCCAGCGCTGCCGCCGAAATTGCCGTTCCCGACATAAGGGAGATTTACGGCAATGTCTTGAATCTAAAGAAAAGAATCGGTGAGAAAGCCTTTGGAGTTGTATCGGAGTATGAAAAAAGGCTGTCCTCTTTAACCTCGCTTATCTCTTACTTTAATCCTAAGAATCGTATTTCGGCAAATGAAAAAAATGTTAATGATATATTTAATTCGATAAAAAAAGATTTTACGGCAGTAATTGCTTTAAAGGAGCAGCAGCTTGAAGCTGCGGTTCAGCTTATTGAAGCCTTTGACCCGATGAACACGCTTAAGAGAGGGTATTCTATGGTTGCAAGAGACGGAGCTGCGGTTTATTCCGCCAAGGAAATCAGCGTTAAAGACGTTGTCACCGTTAAAATGGCGGACGGCGAATTTGAAGCGGTGGTCAGCAGGGTTAATGCGGGCTGATATTATGTATTATGCTTATGAAAGGAATTCGGCATATGACTTTTGAAGAGGCGCTGGAAAGATTAAAGGAAATTTCCGAGCTTATGGAGAATCCCGAAATCACATTAAAAAATGCCGTTGAGCTTTATTCCGAGGCGGACAAGCTCACAGAAGTATGCAAAAAAAATATAGACGAAGCAAAACTTTCTTTGGAGAAGCTTGAAAAATGACGTTTGAGGAAAAATTAAAATATTACAGGGACATTGCGGAGAAAAAGCTTGAGGAGTATATGAGCTTTCCCAAGGCAAGGCAGGACAGGCTTTTTGAAGCTATGAGGTACAGTCTGTTTGCAGGCGGCAAGCGTATCAGGGCAATGCTGGCGATAGAATTTTCCAAGGCTTGCGGCGGGACGGAGGAGAAGGCTTTGCCTGCCGCCTGTGCAATTGAAATGATGCACACCTTTTCTCTTATTCATGACGATTTGCCTTGTATGGACGACGACGATATGAGAAGAGGCATGCCAAGCTGTCACAAAGCCTTTGACGAGACAACGGCGCTGCTTGCGGGAGACGCTTTGGAGATGTATTCCTTTAAGGTGCTGTCGGACAGCCTGAAATACGGGGTTTCGGCGGAAAATACGGTCAGAATGACGGAAATTTTAGCCGATTGCTCGGGACATTTGGGAATGATAGGCGGACAGCAGATTGATACGCAGTTTAAGAGCTTTGAGGAAAATGCTCTGAAGGAGATGTACAGGCTGAAAACCTCCCAGCTTTTGCAGGCGGCGGCTTGTATGGGCTGTCTTTCTGCGGGGGCGGATGACGATACTGTTAAAAGAGCGTATGAGTACGGAGACATTCTCGGAATCGCCTTTCAGATTGTAGACGATATTCTTGACGTTTGCGGCAATGCGGAGGAGCTGGGGAAGCCAGTGGGCAGCGATGAGGAAAATGATAAAGCTACCTCGGTCTCTATTTTGGGAATCGACGGGGCAAAGGAAAAGGCAAGTCGGCTGACCGAAAAGGCTTTAAGCATTTTGGACGGATTTAACGACTGTGATTTTTTAAAGCAGCTTACAATAAAACTCTTGAACAGAAATAAGTAGGTGAGATTTTGAAAGATTATCTTAATATGGCTATCATTGTGCCGGTTTTGAGCTGGATGATTGCGCAGTTTATCAAGGCGGTAATATACGCCGTAAAATACAGAACCTTCAAATTGGAGCGGTTGTTTGGTTCGGGGGGAATGCCTTCTTCACATTCTTCAATGGTTTGTGCTTTGGTTATTACAATTTACCGCATGGAAGGGTTCAACTCCGCCGTTCTCGGTCTTGCAATGGTGTTTGCGTTTATAACCATGTATGACGCTACGGGAGTAAGACGGGCGGCAGGACTTCACGCAAAGCAGATAAACAGACTGCGCCATATTGTCGAGGAGCTTGACGAGGACGTTCTCGATAAAATTGAAGAAAAGGTTGACGAGGACGAGGATTACGACCCCGAGGATACTAAGGAGCTTAAGGAGTTCTTGGGACATAAGCCCTTAGAGGTTATTTTGGGGGCATTGTTGGGTATTCTTATCGCAGTGGTATTTCCTACCGATTATTTCTTGTCATAATCGAAGAAAAATTAGTATAAGAATATAGTTGACGGCAATTGGCAATAATGCGGTAATTTGCATTTTATTGGATTAGGGGCGTTGCGGTTTGATATTAAATTCAAAAATTTCTCCCGATGTTATAAAAAGACTTTCGGAAAGCGAAATGGAACAGCTTTGTTCCGAGCTGAGGTCTTACATAATCGAAGTGGTATACGGTACGGGCGGTCACCTTGCCTCAAGCTTGGGCACGGTAGAGCTTTGTGTTGCCCTTCACAGGGTGTTTTCCACTCCCGAGGACAAGATAATTTTTGACGTTGGACATCAGGCGTACGCTCATAAAATCATTACCGGAAGGTACAAGGACTTTCCCATGCTGCGCACCGAGAATGGCATTTCGGGGTTTCCACGTCCCGATGAATCGGAGCATGACGCTTTTATAGCAGGTCATGCCAGCACCTCTATTTCCGCCGCCTTGGGCATTGCTAAGGCAATGGAGATTAAGGGAGACAATCATCACGTTATTTCGGTAATAGGCGACGGCGCACTTACCGGCGGAGAAGCCTACGAGGGGCTTAATAACGCCAGCAGGCTCAAAAGAAATTTTATAGTCATACTGAACGACAATGAGATGTCAATCTCAAAAAATTCGGGAGCGGTTGCGTCTTATTTGGCGCAAATGCGTTCCACCACCAAGTATTTTGAGACCAAAAAGAGAGTTAAGGACGCACTTTCAAAAACGGCAATAGGACGCGAGCTTTCCAAATCGGTAAGCGGCACAAAGGAGCTTGTAAAGTTTGCAATCTTTCAGAGCAATATTTTTGAGAATTTAGGCTATAAGTATTTAGGTCCTATCAACGGGAACAAGCTGTCGGACGTTATAGACGCTCTCAATGTGGCAAAACAGCTTGACGAGCCTTGTATCGTTCATATAAAGACCAAGAAGGGCAAAGGGTATCTTCCCGCCGAGCAGAATTCGGGAGAGTATCACGGCATTACCAAAAGGCAAAGCTCTAAGGATTACGATAAGGAAAACAGCTTTTCCGAGATTGCGGGTAAGTATATTTTAGAATTGGCGGATAATGACGAGCGTATTTGCGGAATCACTGCGGCAATGAAATATGCTACGGGACTTCAATATTTTGCGAAGAAATATAAATCAAGATTTTTTGACGTTGGCATTGCGGAGGAGCATGCGGTGACATTTGCGGGCGGGCTGGCTTCTCAGGGTCTGTTGCCTGTTTTCTGCGTTTATTCCACTTTTTTGCAGAGGGGCTATGACCAGATACTTCACGACCTTGCCATTGAAGGGGAACACGTTGTTTTAGCGGTTGACAGGTCGGGCTTTGTAGGTGAGGACGGCGAAACTCATCAGGGGCTTTTCGATGTGTCTATGCTTTCAAGCGTTCCGGGTACTGTTATTTATTCGCCCTCCAATGCCGCCGAATTAAAAGGCTCGCTTTATAAGGCGGTATACAATTGCCACGGGATAGCCGCAGTCAGGTACCCTAAGGGCACCGCCGATACCTACGGCAGCGGCTGTACGGGTTACAGCGACAGCGATTATGTTTATTGGCAGAACAGCGGTAAAGCGCTTATTATTACATACGGAAGAATTACAAGCTTTGCATTAAAGGCGGCGGCTGAAATCGGAGCGGACGTATTGCAGCTTGTCAGAATTTATCCCATTGTGGAAAAAACTGTTGAAATTGCGGAAAAATATGATAAAATTGTTTTCTTTGAAGAGGGGATTCAGTCCGGCGGTATCGGAGAAAAATTCGGAGTTGAGCTTTTAATGCGCAGGTGGAACGGGACGTACAGGATAAACGCCGTTGCCGACAGCTTTGTAAGCTATAATGAGACCGAAAGACAGCTGGCGATATATAAGCTTGATACCGACGGAATGATAGAAGTTATGGGTGGACTGCTTGGAAAGAATTGACATTGAGCTTGTAAGGCGTTCCGGGATTAAAAGCAGGACTGCCGCACAGCAGCTTATTAAGGAAGGCATTGTTTTCGTAAACGGAAATAAGGCTCAAAAGGCTTCTCTTATTGTTTCGGACGATGATGTAATCGAGATACGGGGAGAGCTTCCGAAATTTGTAGGACGTGGCGGCTTGAAGCTTGAAGGGGCATTTAAAAAATTCGGGATTTCGGTGGAGGGTAAGATCTGTATAGACGCAGGAGCTTCTACCGGCGGGTTTACGGATTGTATGCTGCGATACGGCGCTTCCTTGGTATATGCGGTGGACGTGGGCAGCAATCAGCTTGATGGCTCCCTCAGGGAAAACAAGAAGGTTGTTTCCTTGGAAAATACCGATATAAGAGCTCTCGGAGAGAAAACGGGAATCAAGGCTGATTTTGTGGGAGCGGATCTTTCCTTTATTTCGTTAAAGCTTGTGCTTCCCTGTATTAAGGAGCTGCTTAATGAGAGAGGGCAGGCTGTGGCGCTTGTAAAGCCTCAATTTGAGGTAGGGAGAAGGGGAATAGGAAAGAAGGGCATTGTTAAGGATAAGGCTTTGAGAGAAAAGGCTGTTAAGGATGTCGGGGAATGTGCGGAAGCCTTGGGATTCAAGGTTTTGGGCATTGCGGAATCGCCCGTTACCGGCGGGGACGGAAATGTTGAATATTTGATGTGGCTTTCGGTTTGACTTCATTTTATAATCTGAGGTTTTTATGAAAATATTTGTATGTGCAAATTTAAAAAAAGAAAAGACAAAGGAAATATTTCCCCGTGTTATAAGGGAGCTTAAGGTCGGCGGATTTGTTGCGCTTATGGAGAAAAGGCTTCGGGGAGACTGCGGGAGCTTTGACGTTTCGGAGGTTATGTTCGGAGAATGGGAAGAAAACGCACGGCAATGCGATTTTTTCCTCACAATAGGAGGAGACGGAACTATACTTCGCTGGGGCAAGAAGGCGGCGGTTTACGGTAAGCCCCTTGTGGGAGTGAATACCGGTCGGCTTGGATTTATGGCTACTCTTGAAGCGGACGGGCTGTCACGGCTTAGTCAGCTTAAAGGCGGAAATTACGTAATCAGCCGGCGAATGATGCTTGACGTTGCCATAAAAACAGATAAAGGGAAAAAGGAATTCAGGGCGCTTAACGACGTTGTTTTATTTAAAGGCACTACCTCAAAGCTTCCCGAATATTTGGTTTTCAGCGGCGAGACGGAGGTCACACGGGTAAGAGCCGACGGGCTTATAATCAGCACTCCCACGGGTTCCACCGCTTATTCCCTCTCGGCGGGAGGACCCATAATCGACCCAAAGCTCTGCTGCTTTGAGGTAACGGCGCTTTCTCCTCATACTCTTTTTAACCGTCCAATGCTTTTTGATACGAAAAAGCCCCTCAGAGCGGAATATTTGGCGTATGAAAACAGCAGTGTTTTCGTGACGGTGGACGGCGGCGAGCCGATAGGACTTTCTCAGGGGGACTCGGTTTTAATTGAAAGGTCGGAGCTTAAGCTGAAGCTTGTGGATTTTGATGAGGACAGCTTTTTCGATTCGGTGAACAATAAGCTTATGCAGCCGCTAAAATAGTATCTATACTTTTGAATTTTGGGAGAGACATTTATGAAAAGAAAAAGACAAAATGAGATATTGTCGATAATTAAGGAACAGACTGTGGAAAATCAGTCAATGCTGATTAAAGCTTTAGCTGAGCGGGGGTATGCCGTTACACAGGCTACCGTTTCGAGAGATATTGGCGAGCTGCACATTGAAAAGGGCATAAACGAGGACGGGATAAGCTGTTATATGCTTAGAAGCGATGAAAAGAATTACGACAATATTTTTCAGCAGTCAATCATAAGCGTCGATTATGCTATGAATATCGTGTGCTTAAAATGTCGGGCAGGACTTGCCAATGCGGCTTGCGCCACCTTTGACATTATGAAGCCCGACGGAGTTGTGGGCACCATTGCGGGAGACGACACGGTGTTTATTTTGGTCAGAAGCGAATCGGAGGCTAAGTCTCTTTGTGAAAGGCTCAAGGGAGCGTTTTAATACTATTTGCAAATCATACTATAGACAAATTGAAAATTTGGAATGATTTGCAAATAGTGTTTTGGGTGTGTTTCTCAATCAATATATTTGTTTATAGTTTGATTGAGAAACAGTATGAGAACAATTACTGAAAGGGGTGAAATAGTATGCTAAGGGAATTGTATATAGAAAATCTTGCGGTTATCGAAAAGGCAACTATTTCATTTTGTGATAAGCTGAACGTTTTTTCGGGCGAAACAGGCGCAGGCAAGAGTATTCTTATCGGCGGCATCAATGCGGTTTTGGGAGGACGAACGGGAAGAGACATTGTGAGAACGGGAGAAAGCAAGGCGGTGGTAACGGCTTTGTTTGACAATATTCCGGTCGGTATTGCCGAAAAGCTTGAAGAAAACGGGTATTTATACGAGGGCGAGCTTCTGCTCCAGCGTGAGATTTACAGCGACGGGAAAAGCACCGCAAGAATCAACGGCAAGGTCACCACTGCGGCGGTGCTTAAGGAAATTGCTTCCGAGCTTATTGACATTCACGGACAGCATGATACCGCAATTCTTATGAGTACCGACAACCAGCGGCAGATACTTGACAGCTACGGAGGCTTGGAGAGCGAGCTAACGGAGTACAAGGAGCTGTTTAGAAATTTTTCTCTTGTCAGCAGGGAAGTGAAGGCGCTTCAAAAGCAGATTGAAGAGCGCGATGAAAGAATTGCGGTTTTAAATGAGAGAATCGAGGACGTAGGAGGATACGGACTTAAGGTCGGCGAGGAAAAAGAGGTCGCCGAAAAGTTAGAAAGGGCAAGAAGCTTTGAAGCCTATCAAAGGGCGCTGAGCGAGGCCTACGGCGCTATTAACGGCTATGACGAGGGCAGCAGTGCGGTAAGTCTGCTTCGCAATGCCTGCAATTCTTTGGGTAAGATTGCTCCCGATGATGAATCGGACAAAATGAGCCAGCTTTTACAGCGTTTAAAGGGTTCGCTGATTGAAATTGAGGATATAGGCTCGGAGCTTTCGGGAGCCATGAGCGATGAGTACAGTCCCGAGGGTTTGTCGGAGCTGGAAAACCGTTTAAGCGATATACTGCTTTTAAAGAGGCGGTACAAAATGGATACGGACGAGCTTATTGAAGCCTTTGAAAAATGGAAGGAGGAGCTTGACACGCTTCAGGAGGGCGACGAAGCTTTAGAGGAATTAAATGAGAAGCGCAGGAGGCTTGCCGATGAGGTCAAGGCAAAGGCGCAGAAAATAAGTGATTTAAGAAAAAAGGCGGCGGACAAGCTTGTAAAGGAAATCACCGAGGAGCTTATTTTCCTCGATATGCCTAACGTGCAGTTTGTTTTCGATTTTCAGAGAGATAAAATTGCTGTTACGGGCATGGATAAGGTTGAAATGCTGATTTCCGTCAATAAGGGAGAAACGCCTAAGCCTATGAATAAGATAGCCTCCGGCGGCGAGCTTTCGAGAATTATGCTGGCAATTAAGAATGTGCTTGCCTCGGCGGACAATGTACCCACTATGATATTCGACGAGATTGACACCGGTATAAGCGGCAGAGCGGCTCACAAGGTGGGGATAAAGCTGTCGGAGATTGCCGATAAGAGACAGGTGCTTTGCGTTACCCATTTAGCGCAGATTGCGGCTATGGGGGACAGGCATTTTCTGATAGAAAAAAAGAGCGATGAAAAAAGAACCTATACCAATGTACACGCTCTTGATTATGAGGAGAGAAAGCGGGAGATTGCCCGCATTATTTCGGGTGAATCGGAAAGCGAGACCGCTCTTAAAAGTGCGGAGGAGCTTTTGAAAAGGGATAGAAGCATAAATGAACATTAAGATAAATTTGGGAATATGGAACTCGGTTTTTTGCGTTCCTTCCGTTGTTGCCGACAATTATTTGAAGCTTGCGAGAGGGAGCGATTTAAAGGTACTGCTGTTTTTGCTGAGACACGGCGAAGAATCTATCGGCAGCGGGGAAATTGGAAATCAGCTTGGACTGACCTCGGAGCAGGTTGAGGAAGGCGTGGAATTCTGGAAGCAGAGGGGAGTAATAGGCGCAGAAGAGACAGAGGGTCAGACGGTATTGCTCCCAAAAAGTAATGAGGAAGCAAGGACAAGTGAGATACCGGCAGAAACCCTTTCGGAAAGGCAAAAGCCGGAGCGTGGAATTACCGAAAGCTTAGTACATAAGATAAACCTTGAGAGAACGCCTGATTTTGCTCCCGTGGAGATTGCTCGGACGGTTAGGGGCAGCGAAGAGGCGGATTATTTGTTTAAGCATTGCGAGATGCTTTACGGCAGACCGTTAAAGCATAATGAGCAGCGGACGCTGATGCTGATATTGGAGGACGCTTGTTTACCTGTGGAGGTGGCTTTGATTTTAGTGGATTACTGCTTTTCCGTAAACAAGGCTACTCCCGCTTATATGCGTACAATGGCTTCGGAATGGGCGGAATCGGAGATTTCCACCATTGGCAAGGCGGAGCGGAGGGTTGAGGAGCTTAAGCGGCTTGAAGGGGCGGTTGGACGGTTTAAGAAGATGTTCGAGGTAAATTCCGTTTTTTCAAAGCAGCAGAAGGATAATATTGAAAAATGGGTCAATGTTTACGGGTTCAGCGACGAGATGATAAACGAAGCCTATCAGATAACCCTTAACGGCGCAGGTAAGCTTTCTTTTCCCTATATGAACAAGGTTCTTGAAAGCTGGCACTCCAAGGGAATTAAGACCAAGGAGCAGCTTGAAGCCGATAAGAATCCACAAGCTGCCGCTGTCAAGGGTGAAAACGCTTCTCTTGACATAAGCAAAATCGAGCAGATGATTATGGATAAATACAGGAAGTAGGGGGAGCTATGAGCTATCTCAGAAAGTATTATGAAATGGCGGAAAACAGTATTTCAGAGCGAAGAAGCCGCAATAAGAGCATACAGCTTGAAAGAATTTCCGAGGCAGAGAAAAAAATTCCAGAGCTGAACGGGCTGAGAAAGAGGCTTGCAGGCGGCGGGGAAAGACTGTCCGCCGTTTTGGTTTCCGGAGACGATCTTAAGAAAACGGTTAATGAGATAAAAAAAGAAAATTTGGATATTAAATCACGGATAAAGGCTCTGCTTAAGGCTAACGGTTTTTCCGAGGACTATATAAGCCCGGTGTATACCTGTCAAAAGTGCCTTGACACAGGGATTTACAACGGGAAAAGGTGCGGCTGCTTTATGGAGGAGGTGAAGAAGCTTCAGTATAAGGAGCTGAACGAATCCTCTTCAATTAAGCTCTCCTCCTTTGACAGCTTTCAATTGTCTTATTATTCGGATAAAAAGGACAGCAGCGGGAAAAGCGACAGGGAAACAATGAGCGGGATATATAATTTTTGCGTAAAATATGCCGAGGAATTTCATCTGCCGAGCAATGGTATTTTAATGTACGGAGGCACGGGATTGGGCAAAACCCATTTGTCTCTTGCGGTGGGGAAAGCGGTTATTGAAGGCGGTCACAGCGTGATTTACGGCTCGGCTCCCGATTTGTTCAGAAGGATAGAGAAGGAGCATTTCGGAAGCTCAGATGAGAACAGGGACACCGTTCAGCTTTTGCAGGACTGCGACCTGCTCATAATTGACGATTTGGGGGCGGAATTTGAGTCAAAGTTTAATCACGCAGCCTTTTATAATTTGCTGAATACAAGAATGAATTTGGGAAAGCCTGTTATTATCAGCACCAACTGTTTGATCAGCGAGCTTCAGGAAAGATACGGAGGAAGAATTGCTTCAAGGCTGATTACTATGGAGACATTGCCCTTCTGTGGCGACGATGTCAGAATGCTTAAGAAATTTTCGTAGTATAGAAAAAATAAACTGCTTTATCGAAAATAATCGGTAAAGCAGTTTTATTATTTAGTATTTAAAGTATGATACAAATCAATCCGCCGCAGCCGTCGTTAATGATTCTCTGAATGGTTTCCTGAAGCTTTTGTCTTGCGTCAACGGGCATACGGTACAGCTTATTGTGCAAGCCTTCGGTAACAAGCTCGTGAAGGGATTTTCCGAAAATATTGCTTTCCCAGATTTTTGAGGGATTTTCTTCAAACTCTTTAAGCAGATATTTTACAAGCTCTTCGCTCTGGCGCTCGGTACCCACGATTGGCGATACCTCGGTGTTTATTCTGGCGCTCATCATATGAATGGAGGTGGATTCCGCACGGAGCCTTACGCCGTATTTTCCGCCCTGCTTAACTATTTCCGGTTCCTCCAAGGTCAGCTCGTCAAGGCTCGGCATTACGATTCCGTAGCCGGTGGCTTCTACCTCGTCAAGAGCGCTCTTTACTTTTTCATAGCGCTTCTTTATCTGAGCCAATTCAATCATACAAGGCATAAGGTCGCTCTCGTCCTTAATGTCAAGCCCCGTGGTCTCTCCTAAAACACGGTAGAATAAATCGCCGGCAAGCTCCACCTTGACAAAGCCTGCGCCGCTGCCTAAATCCACACGTTCTACATTGCAGTCGGTAATGTATTCGTTCTCCGCAAGCTTGCAGGAAACCCCCTTGACCTCTCCTATATTGGAAATATCAGCCGCTGATTTTTTAAGCGCCGAGAATATTTCGCTTTTGAGCCAATGTCCCTTTTCAAGAGCGGTAAGCCACTTAGGAATCCTGATATTGATTTCTTTAACGGGGAACTGCAATAAAAGCTCCGCCAATAAATCCTTGATGTCCTGCTCGTTTACCTCGAGACAGTTTAAGGGCACTACGGGCTTCTCATACTTCTCCGACAGCTCCTTTGCCAATTCTCTGCTTTCCGCCGAATCGGGGTTCTGACAGTTAAGAATTACCACAAAGGGCTTGTGAATAAGCTTCAATTCGTCTATTACCCTCTGCTCCGCTTCCGCATATTCCTCTCTCGGTATGTCGGTTATGCTTCCGTCGGTGGTTATCACCAAGCCTATGGTGGAATGTTCGTTAATGACCTTCTGAGTGCCTACCTCGGCTGCCATATTAAAGGGAATTTCCGTGTTGAACCAAGGCGTCTGCACCATTCGTGGCATTTCGTTTTCAATATATCCGATAGAGCTGGGTACAATGTAGCCTACGCAGTCTATCAGCCGTACATTCATTTTAATGTTGTCCTCAACCTCGATAGAAATTGCTTCCTCGGGAACAAACTTAGGCTCGGTAGTCATTATGGTTTTTCCCGCCGCCGACTGGGGAAGCTCGTCGATTGCCCTTTCCTTGCGAAATTCGTTGTCAATTGACGGAATTACAAGGCTTTGCATAAATCTGCTGATGAACGTTGATTTGCCTGAGCGGACGGGGCCTACTACGCCTATGTAGATGTTGCCGTCCGTTCTCTTGGCGATGTTTTGGTATATTGTATTTGTCATTACTTTCCCTCCCTCCTTACATCATTGGAATGAGCAGCAGACACGGCGCTGTCAGCACATCTTCTTCAAGCTCGTTCTCCTCCATTATCGCTTCGGGCTTAGTGTTGTACCTTTTGGCAATGCCGAATATCTCCTCGTCCTTTTCCGCATAGTACATTTTAAGCCCGTATTCGCTGTTTTTCTCCTTTGGCTTATCCTCGTCAAGAATCACGCTTTCAATAACGGATACGTTCTTCATTCTGTAAATGCAGCCGTTCAAAGTAAATGTGATTCTAAGCTCGGCGGAGGAATCTCCGTTTATGTTAAAGCTTACGTCGGTTATCTGAATATCAGGCTCTAAGCCGCAGTTCTCGTCTGTTATTCCAATATCACAGGAAAGCTCCACGGGCTCGGTTTTTTCCACAAACACGGGAGTTCCCGAATCGGAAAGCCTTCCTATAGCCTGAGAGGTGAGCTGTCCGCTGATTATGATTGCCCCTTCATCATTAAATCGGCAGCTGACGCCGCATAAGTCACAGCGGCAGTCGAAAATTTCCTCCAATGCTCCGTCCTTGCACTCCAAGAGGGTTTTATGGGAAAGCTGCTTTTGAATCTGCTGAGGCGAATACTCTACCTTAATGCTTGATTTAGTGAATTCGGTCTCGTAGTCCGTAGAAAACAAATCGGTAAGCAGCGGAACATTGCTTTCCTTGTTGGCGGTAATCCTACAGTCAATAGTAAGCTCACAGGTAAGCAGTCTGCTTTCTCTGCCTTCGCCTGTTACTATTTCCAAGCTGCAATCCATTATCTTAGCAAGGGCGTTGCAGGAATAGCTGTCGTCCAAGCCGTCAATGTCGATTATGCGGCTTATGGGTATTGCCGCCTCCATAACCTCGGTGTCCTGCGTGTCATCGTCGATTCTTACCAAGTATAGCGCCTTTATATTGGCTTCTCCCTTTATCACCGCCTTGCCCGCTATGACCTTAATATCGGTAATTTCGGCGTTGGAATCGCAATGTACAATGTTAAGTATTCCGCCCTTTCCCGTTCCCGTTTCAATGTCCTCCCTGATAACAAACTGACCGCCGCCTGTCAGCTTATTGCCGCAGTAGGCGAGAGTTTCGGAACGTGTTTCAAGATTGTCCGCTCCGCTTATAACTTCCACTGTTTTTACGTCGGAGGCCTTTATTTTACAGCTGACAGCTCCTCTTACGTCAAAACGCCGTCCGCTTACCGCTCGGCAGTTGACATAATCGGTTTTTGCGTCAATTCTGACTATAGGTTTATCCGGCGACTTTGTAAGCTCTACGGTTTTCGAGTAGGTGTACTTGTGTTCAACGCAGTGGATATTGACATTGTCTTCCGACAGATACAGTATTTTGATAAGCACCGCTCCGTCAATGAAAAGCTGGCTTCCCGATATGCTGTAAGAAGATATGCCGGGGGTAAGGCTGCATTTCAGAATCTTGAATATATCCGGGTAATAATCTGGCAGAACATAGTCAAATTCAACGCCCTGTTCGGCTTGCCCGTCGTATATTACTTCCTTCAGAAATACAGGCTCTTTTTTCAGTTGAAGCTCCATAAATCATCTTTCCTTTCCTACGGAGAGGTTTACTCCGAAATTTGAATAAAGGTTATAATGCCTTTTGTCAAAAGAATTATATTCGGAGCAGGGACAGTTTATGACAAGCAGTGTTGAACAATTGAAAATTGACAATGGACAATGGACAATTGAGGGATCGCCTTCGGCGATGATTTTGTATTATTCCGCATTAATCACCATTTCAACTACCCTCCAGCCGTTCTCGGTATTTACCATATAGATTGTATAATCGGCAAGAGAATGAAACTCGTTGTTCTCAACCAACGGCACGTTGTAAAGAACATGGTCATAGGTAAGACGGACGGAAGCGGCATTGCTGTTATAGAATAACGCATTTTCGATTTTTATGTCAAGAAAATCATAGCCGTAATGTTCACGGCACCAATAGTTGTTGTAGCCTGCCAGGTTGTCATATATTTTTGTGTTTGGAGCAAGGTAGCCGGAAACTGTACCAAGTTCTTCATCGTCCATTATGTACTTTGAATAGGACTTTGAAAAATTAAGGGCAAGCTGAGACAATTCCTCGCTTTTTACTTTTTGAAGCGTAAATCTGCCATTGGTGAGAACCAGTTCATTGCCGAAAATGTCCTTTGCGGTAAATTCGGGTTCATTTATAAATCCCTCGACGGTGTAGGTAACATCATAAGGAAAATCGTCCGCATAACCGAGGAAATTTTTTGTATCCTTATAAACCTCCCCTGTCTTTGAAATGTATTTTTTGTCAAGCTCCTTCCCGTTGCAGAAAACGGTTACATTGTCAGGAGCAGTTACGGAATAGGTCGATGTGGGAACCTCGCCGAAAATTATGTCGTCAATGGTGTATTCGCTTCCGCCAGCAAAGGAAGCCCCCGATGATTTATTCACCTTTACAGTGACTATTGCTATTTTTTTGTTGTTTGCCTTTAAGTCGTATACCACTAAATTTCTTCCGCTTTCACTGCTGTTTTTGCTGTATGTAAGCCTGCCCTTTACTAATCTTTCAAGATAGCTTTTAACGTCTTTTTCGTTTTCAAACTCATTTGGAGCAATTTCAAGCTCCTTATGAAGAAAGCTTCTGTCCTTGTTAATATCCTTTATTAAAGCTTCAATGGCGGTTTCGGGCTGATCTTCTTCATAATCCCTGAGGACATTCCACAATTTATGAAGAATAACAGCAATCACAGTAATAAGCAAAACAGACAACGACAAATACAATACCCGAAATACAATCGTCGCTTTTGTGGCTTTTCTCTTTTTCATTGCATCTCCTCTCGGTATGTATGTTCAACCTTATTTTTCCTTGACCAAAAATGCTGTTGGCATAGGTCTGAGTCCCACAACGCTTGCGTTTACATTGACGTGTTCGCCGTGAAAGAGCATACTTGTGGAAGAGCCGCCGTCAAGATTATAGGCGTTTACCGCTCCGAAGTCCAGCATAATGTCCTGAACATCGGTGTAGCTTGCGCCAAGGCTGTTGGTGGTGCGCCCGTTGATTGTTAAAAGGAGCATTGCGCCGTCTGCCCGCTGACCTATTGCGGTGCGGGGATTAAGTCCGCTTCCCGTGCCTAATGCTTTGGTAGGCTCGTTGTCAAAAACAAGGGTGGGACCGAATTGTACAGCGTCTGTAATGCCCATATCGATAGCCTGACGCGGGCTGAACATACCGACAATAAGCTTTCCTTCGGCAGTTATTCCGCAGCATTCCCAAGGGGTATCCATATCGCCCCAAAGCAGCTTTCCTCTTGACATAACTATTCCTCGAGGCTCGCCGCCGTTTCCCTGACCGTTGTTGTCTATCCAGCCGCCGCCGTTTATTGCCGCAACAACATTGTCATAGCTGTTGTAAATGTTGGTTATGGTCTGTCCGCACTCATCGGGTCCGTATGCGCCCGACACTCCCACAAAAACTCTTGTAGGGTCATAGACAATCATCATTTTCCCGTTAAAGGTGGAGCCGTATACGTTTACAATATCTATCCCGTCATTATCCGGATCTACCTCCTGTCCGTCGGAGCCGGGTATGGTTTCCTTTTCCGCTTTATCGGGTGAATCATCGGTTTGACCGGAATTGTTATTGTCATTTATAGGCTTGATAACCACCAAATCGGTATTTGTTATTCCCTCGGCGGATTGTATTTTATTTGCTTCGAGAATCTGATCTACCTTTTCCTGCCCCAAAAATGCGGTTGCCAAAAATTGAACCCCGCTGGTCTCCATTACCGAAACCACAAAAATATCCCTTGCTTTTTCCGACGGTCCGAATTCAATAATAAGCACCGCTCCCAAAAGTCCCCCCACAGCGATAAAAATTACCGTGAATACTACGAGAAAAAATCTAAATATAACCGTTCTGACAATATGTCCTTTTCCTTTAGAATAAGCTTTTGTTGGTGACATTGTTTATTTCCTTTTCTTTTTTCGATATTGGAGCATAATCGTACGGCTCCGCATTTATTAATTTACTTACTTTTTTTCGGTGAGTTGGATTTAAAAACCCATTCTCTCTGGAGTGTGAAGCAAAGAAAGAAGAGAATCGTATCTATTATCATTTTAAACAACGTCTGAAGGATACTTTGAGACGTTTGTGTTACAAAGGTCAGCAGGAATACTAAACCGTAGGACAACGCCATTTGGCATACGCTAAGGGTATAATACTTGATAAGAGAGCTTTTTACATTGCTTTTGCTTTTGAATACCCTATTTCTGTTCACGGTGTAGTTTATGGCAGATGAAATAATTCTTGCAATTGCCGTTGCCAAAAATATTCTTAATACCTCGTCCATACTTTTCGGCAATAGCAGATTAAAGAGGGTAAACACCGCAAGGTCGATTATGGAAGCGCTTAATGAGCTTAATATGTATTTCAGTATGACTGCATAAATTTTTATTGAATCCTTGAAGGGGTGAAAATGGGTTTCGCTGTTGCTGTCGATATATATCGTTTCAATGGGCAGCTCCTTGAAGGTCAGGTCGTTTTGCTTCATTGAAAGCAGCATATTGGTTTCATACTCGAATCTTTCTCCGCCTACCTCAAGGAGAATCGGCAGATAACTGCGGGGAATTGCTCTCAGCCCCGTTTGTGTATCGGTTATTTTTATTCCGCAGAAGGCTCGGAAGGTGAATGTCGTCACATTGTTTCCGAAACGGCTTTTTGGAGGGACGTTGCCGCTTTTGAAATTTCGTGCGCCGAAGACGGCTGTTCCGGAGGCTTCCATTTCTTTTGCACAGGCGATAATGTCGTTTATTCCGTGCTGTAAATCGTCGTCAACGGTAACTATTCCCGATTTTTCCTCCCTGTTGTCAAGAAAAAACTTAAATGCGGTTTTAAGCGCTCTCCCCTTGCCCATATTTTTTTCATGAGTCAAAACGGTGACGTTATAGTTATCGGCTATTTCATAAAAAAATACCCCACACTCTTCACGGCTTCCGTCGTTTACCACTATTATGTCGTCAAAACCGGCTTCGGTAAGAACTTTTATTGTTTTTGGCAGCTTTTCGTTAGGGTTGTAGCTTGGCAGAATAACTGAAACTTTCATTTTCTTCCTTTTCGATTTCATAAACATATCCGAAAAATAAAATGGTAAATTTCGGATAGTCTGTATTACTTTAAGCTAATTATAACATTTAGCTGTCGGTATTTCAATTACAAAACGGTTACAATTTAAAAAATTGTCAAAAAAAGACTTTGCCGACGTTACGACGCCCAATATAGGCGCCGAGACGGCAAAGCCGAATTATTATTAAAAATATTATTACTTTAAGATTTTGATTTTGCCGATAATGGGAAGCTCCTTAGCTTTACCGGTTGCTGCGTTTACAATGCCCAAAATCATAAGGACAAAAATGCCAATACCGATAACGGCGGAAATAATGGAAGCGATAATAGGACCTGCTACTGGAACAAATATAAGTATTGCAGATAAAACTCCTATAACTATTCCTCCGGCAATGTCAAAGATAAACAGTACCAAGCCTTGGTTGGTATGGAAACGGGCATAGCGAGACTGGGGTGCAGCCAAAAGCGGAACAAGGAATAAAAGTCCTATGTAGGCTAAAACAGCCATTACCTTATTGGACTGAACGTCATTCGGATCAAACTGAGCCGAGTAGTCAGCTCCCTGCATATTAGCGGGAATGGGATTGCCGTAGCCCGTATTGTTCTGAGGGGCGCCGCAGTTAGGACAAGCAGTGGAATTGTCAGGAATTTGAGCCTTACAGTTGTTACAAATTGCCATGTGAAAAAATCCTCCTTAAATTTGTAAAGGAAATCGAGTTCCTTTAATAAATTACGTATCATTTATATTATACTGGTTTTTCCCGAAGAAATCAATAGCTTTTCCGGATATTTTAAGAAATTGAAATTTTTCTTTCCACGCTATCGGGATTAAGCGAGAATTTAACTACTGTTTCCGAGTTAATGATACCTTTTTTGTAAAGATTGACTAAGTAGCTGTCCATGCCTATCATGCCTTCGTTTCCAAAGCTTCCTATGGCGTTGTCGATCTGATGTATTTTGCTCTCACGAATCATATTTCTTATTGCGCTGTTGCAGTGCATAACCTCAAAGGCTGGGATAAGCTTTCCGTCTATTGTGGGAATAAGCTGCTGGGAAATGACGGTCTGCAAAAGCTGTGAAAGCTGTATTCTTATTTGCTGCTGCTGGTTGGGAGGGAATACGTCTATTATACGGTCGATAGTGTTGGCTGCGCCTACCGAGTGAAGGGTGGAGATGACAAGATGTCCGGTTTCGGCGGCGGTCATTGCGGTTCTTATTGTTTCAAAGTCACGCATTTCTCCTACGAGAATAACGTCGGGGGACTGTCTCAGGCTGGCTCTGAGTGCCGTTACATAGCCCTCTGTATCGGCGTGTATTTCACGTTGGCTGATAATGCTCTTTTTATTTTTGTGAAGAAACTCTATAGGCTCTTCAAGAGTGATTATATGATTGTTTCGAGTTTTGTTGATTTTGTCGATGATACAGGCTAAGGTTGTGGATTTTCCTCCGCCTGCGGGACCGGTTACAAGTACCAATCCTTTGGTTTTTTCCGCAACGTCCATAACAATATCGGGAATAGACATTTCATGGGGTTCAGGAACGTCAAAGGCAACCAAACGAATCACCGCCGCCAATGAGCCGCGCTGCTTATATGCGTTTATGCGGAAGCGGGAAAGACCCTTGATAGATATGGAAAAGTCGTCGTCGCCGTTGTCATGGAGTCTGCCAATATCCCTGTTAGCGATTTTATATGCTTCCGTAAGCATTCCTTCGGAAATTTCCGGAAGGATAATTTCATCAGTCTGCGGCTGAATAACGCCGTTTAGCTTATAGGAAACGGGAATGCCGGAAACAATGAAAATATCGCTTGCTTTTTTTTCAACAGCGTCCTGAAGCATTGGAATAAAATCCATTGTAGTTACCTCTTTTCTTTTATCATACAATCGGTGACGAGCCGTCCCAAATGGGCATATCATCATCAATTATTAATTCCCTATCGGAAACTGTTTTTTGTGAAATAACCTTTGCGTCGCCCTCCGCCGCCAATAAAACGGTTTCAATGGAACGGTTTTCGTCAATCTTTATCTTGAAAGTGATTTTTACCCCTTCGGGAGCAGCCGAAACCGCAGCGCCCTTTTCGGCTAAGGCGTCAGTAATAGCCTGACTGTCCGTTATGCCGTTTATGGCGGTTTTAATCTCGGCGGTTTTTATTGCAGCCTGCTTCTCCGCATTATAGTAATCGGTGACAGCCTGAGCGCCCTTTTTTACAGATCCTATCTCATTCTGGGAGGAAACCAAGGTAAGAACGGAAAAAATCGTTATTGTCAGAATAATAAATATAATCAATATAAGCGAGCCGCCTATTCCCGTAGAACGCCCGCTGCGGTTTTCCGCCATATAAGGTTCCTCCCTTCAAGTTTTTCCTGCTTCTTTATGAACAATATGCGGAATCAATGTTGTAGATAAGCTTATCGTCCGCCGTTCTGAACACTTTAACAGTGTATTCCGTTAATCCGCCGTCCTTCGTGGTTATTGCAGATATTACCGAGTAAACGGTGTTCTCGTTATCCTTGCCGTCGGTGGGCGTTAATTCGGAATCATAAAAGGCTGTGGTGCCTTCCGTTTCTGCGCCGCCCTTTATCCTTTCCGCAAAATTCTGAGCTAAAATCAAAGCGTTATCCATATCTCTGCTATCCGATATATTGACGTAAGCCTTTGTGTCTATGGCTGCACAAACACAGGCGCAAACCGCAAATATCAGCAGGGCAATCATAAGCTCCATCAGAAATAAGCCGGATTTGCTGTTAGTTTTCATTTATGATTTTCCTTTATCCTTTATAAAGTGTTTACATAAAACTCGTTAGATTCGCCGTTTTCTTCCGTAAGGGTTATTTTATACAGTCCGCCGTCTTTTTCAAAGCTTAAGCCCTCTGCTTTTGTAAGCGCCGAACCCGCCGAATGGTCAAGGGTTATCTCGGCATTGCAGAACAGCTCCCTCACCATTCCGTCATATTGATATATGTAAGTGTTGTACACCGCTTCGCCGAATACATTGCTGATACATAAAGCTTCCTCGCCGTTAAAGTCCACTATGTCAATTGTGCCCTGCTCGTTGTTGGAGCGCATTTTTGCGGTTATGTAGCTGATACAGGTCTGTTTATTGAAGCGTTCCTCCATTTGGGCAACGGATTTTTTATAGGACAATGCGCCGGCAGCGCTTATAAACAGCGCCATAATCACAAATACAGCGAACAGTATCAGCACGAAAAAGGTGTCCGCCGAATGAAAGAAGGATTTCTTTTTTTTATCGTTCATTTTTATTCGGTCACCTGCTTTCTGATAACAGTTATGTTAGGCATAATGTTTGAAGCAAAAATATCATAGTGGACGACATAATCGTCGCTGAGATAAAGACCGTAATTTTCTTTCAGATAGTCTATGCTTTGGGGATAGCTGCCTTCCTGTGCATAGCAGGTGATAGCGGCGCGTCTTATGCTGTTTTCAACTATGGAAAGGCTTTCCGCCTCGGTGTTTTTTCCAATATCCCTTGTGGCAGCTATTGCGATAACGATAATCAGCGCAAAAACCAATACGGTGGGAAGGTACTTTATAAAGAACGGCATTGTTTTTTTAATTTTCATTCTTATACCTTCCTTTCACATTTTTTTGTATGAACATTGCTGAAAGCCATAATCACATAGCAGTGATTATAGACAGCATGGGAATCATTACCGAGAACAAAACAAAGCCTACAAGCAGGGACATAACGATAACCAAAACAGGCTCCACACGGCTTATTTTTTCGTCAATGGCGTCGTTTACCTTTTCCGAGTAATCCACGGCTATTTTTCTCAGCGCTTCGTCTGTTTTGCCTGTGCGGAAGCTTATTGAGAGCTTTCTGGAGTTTATGGAATCAAGTATTGAGGTTTGCTGCACTGCCTTGTCGAAGCTTAAGCCCGTTTTCATTAACGCCTGACATTTTTTTATTTTATTTGCCGTTTCGGGGTCGCAAAGCTTTTTTGACATTTCAAGGGATTCGTCAATGTCCATACCGCTGGATATTGTCATAGACATTGCGGAGGCAAACTTTGAAGAGGACATGTTTTTCCTAAGCTTTCGCCCTTGAAACAGTGCGGTAATTTTTCCATGAGTGGCGGGAACCTTGTACAATACAACTATTCCCGCTATCAGCACAACAAAAACGGAAATGATAACTGCGGCATATGTACGGATGCTTGAGCCTATATTCATAAGCGCCGTTGCGGAAGCCGACATTGTAACGCCAAGCTGTCTGAACACATCGTTAAATACGGGAAGAACCTGAGTCAGAAGGACTACGACAATAACTATGAGTATCGCCAGCAGTATAAGAGGGAAGGTGACTGCGTTTTTTATGTTCTGAGAGATTTCCTCCTGCCTTTGATAATAATTTGACAGTTCTTTTAAAACCGAGTCAAGACGTCCCGTCTGCTCGCCTATTTCTATCATTTCTTCAACGTAGGAGGGAAATGCCTGGGAATGTTTTACCGCAGCGGAAAATGTAGAGCCCTTTGAAGTTTCCTCCAATAAAGTCTTTAAAACCGTATCATTATCCTCGTCGCCCATAAGCATGTATATTCCGTCGTTTACGGACATACCCGAGCTTACGGTATCGTGCAGCTCGCTGCACAATCTTGAAATATAGGCGGGTTTAAGCTTTGTTGATGGCATTTTGTATCTCCTTAATGCTATTTTGTCAGTATAAATATTTAGTGGAATAATTCCCGCTGTTGGCAATAAAATCGAGAGTATCCCGACTTGATCTTGAAGAAGCAGCATAGGTGGGATCCATTCGCTTCCAGCCGCCGCCGTCAAAGTAAATGTCGCCGTGAACCCAGCCCACATCGGTAATATACACGCTTATCCATGCGTGATACTGTGAACCTGCGTAGCCCACTGCCATTTGTGTGGGAATATTTTGGCTTCTCAGCATTGCCACCGCTGTTCCTGCAATATCAAGACAGATTCCCATTTTATTGTTGATAACTCTGTTCATATCGGGTATAGCGCCTTTTTTCACAGTGGCAGCACGGTCATAGTCGTAGGACACATTGTCCACAATCCATGAATAAATGCTGTCTACCTTTTCCAAGTCCGAGTAATTGGCGCCGCAGATTTGTGACGCCTTTTGAACGGCTGCATTATTATAATCGAAGTCGACATATTCGTTAGGTCTTAAATATGGCGACAAGGAATGGGTTATTGAAGCGTCAAAGGTTAAGGAAAGAGCAACGGCATAGCTTGTGCCGCTTACGTTTTCGCATACCATAATCGAATAAGAGCCGTTTCCGCCTGTAAGAGGGAAGGAGCCGTAGCTTCCGTCGGAGCTTAACGTATAGGTTTGCGTTACTCCGTTGGGTCCTGTTATCTGAACCTTGATAAGGCTTACGCTGCCGGTATATTTTGCCATTACATAGCCGTCCTCGGTGTTGCTGTAATCCACGGTGGCAATATTGTTTCCGTCGGTGAGCACTCCGCTTGCTTTATTGGTGTAAATAGTGGGTGCGGAAGGCTCGGTGGGAGTTACAATGACCGGCGCTTGTGTTGTAACGACGGGAGGCTCGGTTGCAGGCGGGTCTGTCCTTGGAGGGTCCGTTTCCGGAGGCTCGGTTGCCGGCGGGTCGGTAACGGTTGTGGTTTGAGCCGACGTTGTTGTTTCGGTAGAGGTTACCGTCGTTTCCGATGCGGCAGTATCGGTTACGGTTGTTTCGGCAGCAGTTTCAGATGTTGTGGTTTCCGAGGGTAATTTACCTGTTTCAGCTGTTGTAACGTCCGTCTGCTCCGTTTCCGAAACCGAGGTTTCAATATATGTATCGGAAACGTCCGTATTATCGGTTACAGGCGGATCGGTTGTGAAATTGCAGCCTGTCATAAGGATTGACAGCGCAGCCAATAAGGCAATGGTGTTTCTTTTTTTCAAGTGCCCGCCTCCTAATAACATAATTTCATACTTTAAAGTTTAACACAATACTATTAAATTGTCAATATCAGAATTGTTAAAAATCACAAAAATTAATCCCGATTCTATATTCTATTTTAGATTCGCTTGTAAAGCGTTGAAGGTCAAAAAACACCCGTCAAAACCGAAAAAATCAGGTTATGACGGGTATTATTCTTATTGCCAAGTGCGGGCTGTTATTCACAGTTGCTTGTCAATGCCAAAACAATATCGGGATATTTCCAGCTCATATCTTTGCGGTCAAACAATCCGAAAAGCTCGCCGCTGCCGGTAAAGGCATTGTTGTCCCACCAGATACAGGTAATTCCAACCTCCCTTGCCGCCGAAACATAATATGCGGCATGGTCTATTCTGTCCTCAAGGTTATTATTTTTGTTTCTTGAACCGAACTCTCCCATAATAACGGGGATTCCCTTTGAAGTGTATCTTTCGTACAGCTTATCCATTACGTCGTCTATACTCTTTCCCGATCTTTCTCCCTTAAATACGGTGCTGTTCATATTGTCGGAGAGAGCGAAATCATAGGGCTGATAAGCGTGTGCCGAAAGTATTATTCTGTTGGCAGGATCGTTGGGAAGATTAAAATTGCTGTCTGCGGCAAAATCGGGAGAAGCGCAGTAGCTGGGCGTCATAAGATAACGTGTGGCGTTGTTGCCGCCGCTTGCCCTTACTAAATCCACAAACTCCTGATTCACCTGCATAATGCAGTCGAGGGCTTCTTTTCCCAATTCGGAATTTGTGTCTATCCACCATTCGTTGTCCGTTCCTATAAGCCTGGGCTCGTTTATGGATTCGAAAATAAGCCGCTCTCCGTAATCCTTAAATTCCTCGCAAAGCTGAGTCCAGACAGCTTTTACATACTTCTTGGTTCTTTCAAGGGAATCGTATTCGGGATAATAGAAATTCTTGTTGGTATCGTGATGTATATTCAGAATAACATACATACCGTTATCGTAAGCATAATCCACTACCTCTTTAACTCTTCCGAGCCACACCTCGCTGATATTATAATCGGCGTCCACATGAGTGTGCCAGGATACGGGAAGTCTTAGAGTGTTAAAGCCCGCCTCTTTTATTGCAAGAATCATTTCCTCGGTAGTCATAGGAGCGCCCCAGGAGGTTTCGTCCTGATATTCGTCCTGTGTTTTGCCTGTTGCGTCCATTGTGTTGCCTAAGTTCCAGCCGAGCTTCAATTTCTTTACAAATTCAAGTCCTTCGCTTTCCGGCAGTTCTCTTGTTTCAATTTCGTATTTCGGTATCTCCGCACCGGTGCCCTTAAATTCAACGCCGCTGGTTTTATTGCCGCAGCCTGTTACAAGGATTGCCGCAGATAAAAACAGCGCTCCCAAAGTTGTTATTGTTTTTCTCATTTTATTTGTCTCCGTTCTTGTTAAATGCGAAAGTGCAGGGGAAAAGCTCCCCTAAATTCGTGTTATAAACCGATTTTTCTCCGTCAAAAATAATTATTGGCATATCCGCAGAGCAAAACTCGCTGAGTACCTGCCTGCATATTCCGCAGGGGAAGGGTGCGGCGCTGCCCTCCTCGGAAAAGATAGCCAAGGCCTTAAATTCCCGTTCCCCCTCGCTTACTGCTTTGAACAGGGCGGTTCTTTCGGCGCAGTTTGTAGCCCCGTAGCTTCCGTTTTCGATGTTGCAGCCGGTGTATATTTTTCCCTTAGCCGTCATAATTGCCGCACCCACCTTGTAATCCGAATAGGGGCAGTAGGCGTTGTACATTGCTTCAATTGCTTTTTGTGCAAGGAGAGCAAACCCGCTGTCCTCAATGCTTGTTTTAATCAAAGTGACCTCCTTTCCCGTCAATAAATCCCAAAAGCACCGGCTTCTTAACCGCATTGCCGCCGAAGCCGTAAGCCTTGACAAGCAGTTTCTGCGCTTCCTCCGCCGAAGCCTTGTCGGGAGCGTAAATTTCGGCTAACGGCTGACCCTCGGTTACGGTATCGCCAATCTTTGACAAGAACACAAATCCGCTTCCGTGGTCTATCTTATCGTCTTTGGCAAGCCTTCCCGCCTTTACCGCAAGAGACGCCATACCCACCTTTTCGCCGTCAATGGAGGATATAACGCCGCTTTCGGGAGCGTTCAGAACGGCTTTGTACTTCGACTTGGGCAAAAGCTCGGTGTTGTCGATTATTCTTGTATCGCCGCCCTGATTTTCAACGAAGCGTCTGAATTTTTCCAATGCCGAGCCGCTTTCGATTGAATTTTTGAGCAATGTCTCTGCCTGCTCCAAGGTTTCCGCTTTTTTTCCCGCCAACAGCATAAAGGAGCCTATTGTTATGCACAGCTCGGTGAAATCGGCTTCTCCTCCGCCCTTAAGGGTTTCGACGGCTTCCTTTACCTCAAGGGCGTTGCCCACCGATTTTCCCAATGGCTGATCCATATTTGTTATAAGGGCTGTAACCTGTCTGTCGTTTTTGGCTCCTATCCTTACCATTGTCTCAGCCAGCGCCTTAGCCCTGTCCAAGGTTTTCATAAACGCCCCCGAGCCGCATTTTACATCTAATATAATGCTGTCGGAGCCGCAGGCAAGCTTTTTGCTCATAATGCTTGCGGCAATAAGAGGTATGCTGCTGACGGTTCCGGTAACGTCTCTTAATGCGTAGAGCTTTTTATCGGCGGGAGCAACGTTTTTTGTCTGCCCCATAACGGCAATGCCGTCACGCTTTATGAAGCTTACAAACTCCTCCTCGGTAAGGGTGGTTCTGAATCCGGGAATAGACTCCAATTTGTCAATTGTGCCTCCGCTGAAGCCCAGTCCTCTGCCAGACATTTTTGCCACCGGCAAACCGCAGGCTGCCGCCATTGGCGCAACAACAAGAGTCACCTTGTCGCCGACGCCGCCGCTTGAATGCTTATCCACCTTTATGCCTTCAATATAGCTGAGATCAACGGTATCTCCGCTTTTAGCCATTGCGTCCGTCAAAACGGATATTTCCCCGTCTGTCATTCCGTTGATGTAGATTGCCATAAGCAAGGCGCTTATCTGATAATCGGGAATGCTGCCCTCGCAAACGGAGCTTATGAAAAATCTTATTTCATCTTCTGTGAGAACAAGCTTATCCCTTTTTTTCTCAATTATTTCAACAATGTTCAAGAAACACCTCCAAAACACTATTAATACTAACTTATCATAGAATACTAATATTCCTTTTTGCAGCATGGCAGCAAATCGAACGGTATCGACCGATACAGCGCATTGTCAAAAACCGTTCAAAAGACAAAAGCGAACCGCAGTAAGCAGTTCGCTTTTACAATCGGATAAATCTCTTACTTAGCCTTTGCAACTGCTTCCTTGAGCGCCTTTCCTGCCTTAAAAGCGGGAACCTTTGCAGCGGGGATTTTTATTTTCTTCTTTGTCTGAGGATTTATTCCGGTTCTTGCTGCACGTGCTCTTACTTCAAACGTACCAAATCCCACAAGGGAAACCTTATCGCCGCTTACAAGAGCATCGGTAATGCTCTCAATAACTGCAGCAACAGCTGTTTCGGAATCCTTCTTCGTAAATTCGGTTCTTTCGGCAACAGCCGCTACGAGTTCTGCCTTTGTCATTTTAAATTCCTCCATAAAATTAATGTGATATATATGAATTATATAAGCTTTTTTTGCTTTTGTCAATGGAAAATTGCAAATTTCTTCAAAAATTTTATTTTTTTACAATTTGCACAAGTTTTTTATGCGGTATTATTGTAAAGTTATATCATCTGTGTAACCGTTTACAACTTTTACTAAGCTGTCGGGGGATAGCTCTATTTGAAGTCCGATTCTGCCTCCGCTGACGATTATCCTGTCAATTTCCAAGCATTCGTCGGCAAAAACTGTAGTATACTGCTTTTTCATTCCTATCGGGGAACAGCCGCCTCTTACATAACCCGTCACCTTATTAATATCCTTTACGGGAATCATTTCGACTGACTTTTGGTGTACCGCCTTTGCCGCCTTCTTTAAATTAAGCTCCTTTAAAACCGGAAGTACAAAAACAAAATAGTCGTTTCCTCCCTTTGTGACCAAGGTCTTATAGACGTTGTCCGGATTTTGTCCCAGCAGCCTTGCTACCGTTGCTCCGTCGGGGGGTTCCTTTCCGTGGGGATAGCTGTGGGAAAGATATTGGATCTTATTTTGCTCTAAAATTCTCATTGCGTTGGTTTTTTGTTCTGACATTGCTGTTTTCCTTTCTTATCCGTAACCGACTTATCAGTTTTCTAAGCAGGAAAGCTTGCCTAACCAGCGGCTGAGCAGAAGATAGGTAAGACCTATAAGCAAAGCTCCGAAGGCTGCGGAAAGAAGTACGCCCAAAATGTTAAAGCTCTCGTTATCCATTGTCATATTTAGCAATACGGTAAGCCCTACCGAAATAACAAGGCTTACAAGAAGCTGAAACGCCTTTACTATCGCCGCACATCTGAGAAATGTTTTCTTTTTTCCGCCTACCGTCATAAGGGCGCGGTAATACTTTCTCTTGCTTCCGAAAACAAGGTAACAATTTATTATAACACCGAAAAGCGAAATAGTAAAGGTCAGCGCTCCGATTACCGATAGAATAATTGAATTGGAAAACTGTCCCGAAAGAACCCTGAACGGATCAAAATCAGATGCGCTGAATCCGTCGGCTTTAATTTTTTCTTTAAACTCCTTCTTATCGGTGCCGTCCGAAAGCTTTGAAAACATGGTAGGATTCATTTTGACGGACAGTGAAGCGAATTGTTCACTATAGGGCGCAATAGCATATTCCGTAAAGCCTATTACACTGAAAAGCAAATGCTTTATTTCCTCGTTGTCGATAATTCCCACAATTTCATACTTTATAGTTACATCCGGAATTTCTCCCATAATTTCGCCCGTCTGACCTACATTAAATCCCGTTCCTCTGTTTACCAGCAAAGGAACCCTATCTCCGTCTGCATAGTTTTTAATAGCGTCGATATTGCTTTTGCTTAAAAAGGACAGCTCCTCGCTGAACAATTCCTCCGAAACCGCAATAATATCACAAAAACCTCCCGCATTATAAGCGTTGATTTCAATTCCGTATTCTACATCGGAGCTGTTTTTTATCTCGCTGAAATCCTTAAGCATATTATTGTTATATATGCTAACCGCATTTTGCGCATTGGGATTCATCAGATACATAAGCGCCCCGGCATAATTGCTTATTGCGCTTATCATAATATTGGAGCAGATCATCATAACCGTCAGCATAAGAATGATTACTATTTCTCCGCCCGTATTGCACTTTAATTCGCTTCTAACCAAAGCAAGGGTTTTCTTTAATTTATCCATTTTCTGCCTCCTCAGAGGGTTGGCTTTTCGCCATTTTTATCATTGGCGGGGCTATCGCCACAGCCGCTACCAACACGAATATTATTGCGGAAACGCTGAAATACAAACCCCTCACCCCATATTCCACAAGGCTCCTGGAAAAAATATCCTCGGTAAGTATAAGCACCCCTGACGCCAATCCGAAGGAAACGGCGAAGCAGGCAAGAACAGACAGCACAAGCAGCCCCAATACGGGAAGCATACGCATACCGCACAGCTTCAACACCGAAAGCATGGGCGTAGTTTCCTTGCAAAGTCTTAGAGTAGGATAGTATATTCCGAAAATGGAAAACAATGCGATGACTGTTCCAAAAATTCCCATAAAAATCAGAAATGCCATCTTCGGTTCATCGGACGATACCTGATACTTTGCATAATGATGGATTTCTGTTCCCGTTGATTTATATACGGCTTGATTAAAGGTTTTATAGGTTTCATCGGTCATAAACCTATCGAAATTCAGTTCATTGATTATATAAAAGATTCCTGCTTCTTTAAAATCGGAGCTTTCCAAAACAGCGGAAGGTATTCTTGCGTAAGAATCAAAGGTGAGTCCTACAACGGTGTATTCCTTTCCTAAAAGTTGAACCTTTTCTCCCGATTTAACGCCGTATTCCTTAGGAAGAACTATTACATATTCCCCTCCTTCAAGCTCCTGTGGAGTTATTTCCCTTCCGTCAATAATATTTTGCTCGGAATGATAAGGGATTTGTACACCGCTTAAGGTTTTGCCTGCCAAAAAGTTAAATTTCAGCCGTTCGTCGCCGCTCCCTTTCAGAACGGGCATAAAACTCATGTCTCTTATTGCTTTTGTTCCGATTTTTTCGTTTATCATCGATTGATTATCTACGAAAATATTTATAAAGTTGACCTTGTTGCTGTTCAAGGAGAAAAGAGCGTCAATAACATATTCGCTTACAGCAGTCTTAGCTCTTTGTTCTTCTTTATCTTTCATATAAAAAATATATGTGTTGTTTGCCATTTCCTCTTCTTCAGTTAAAAGGACATCGCTTCCCATAACTGAAGCGGCAAACAGCATAAGGAATGATGAAAAGAAGAACATCAGCATGGCGGAAATTGTATACTTACGCTGTTCCTTATTAAAATGACTTCGCAGAATCGAGCCTAAAAGATACAGATATTTCATCGCTCACTGCCCTCCGCTGTCTCTTTGCTCTCC
Source organism: uncultured Ruminiclostridium sp. (assembly GCA_964389845.1). Taxonomy (GTDB): domain Bacteria; phylum Bacillota; class Clostridia; order Oscillospirales; family Ruminococcaceae; genus Ruminiclostridium_E. Next base: position 3,322 of record CAYMFX010000004.1, on the reverse strand, counting down.
CCTAACCGTCCGTCGGTAATGTAATAAATCTTATTGCATTTTTCCGCTACCCTCCTGTCATGGGTAACTATTACTACCGTTCGTCCCTCGTTATTCAGTCTCTTAAACAGCTCCATAATATCCTCGGCGGTTTTGCTGTCCAAGGCGGCGGTAGGCTCATCAGCCAAAATAACCTCAGGGTCTCCTATAATGGCTCTCGCTATAGCGGCTCTCTGGCGCTGACCTCCCGAGGTTCTTCCTGCACGTCTGTCTGCAAGCTCGGCAATGCCCACTTTTTTTAATGCGCTCATTGCCATGGATTTTATTTTGACAAAGGGAATGTCCTTACTTACCAGAAGCGGGTAGGAAACGTTTTCAAGGACGGTTTTATCGGGAAGCAGACCGATACTTTGCAGCACAAAGCCCACATAGCGGTTCCGTATGTCAAAAACATCGTACCTGTCCAATATTTCGCCGTCAATGGTATATTTTCCTGTGGTGGCTCTGTCAAGACAGCCTATAATATTAAGAAGAGTGGATTTTCCCGAACCCGAAACGCCCATAAGGGCTATGTAATCGCCTTGGTTAATAGTAAGGCTTACGTCTTTTAGTGCCTCGACGGCAAAATCTGTTTTGGGGTTGTAGGTTTTACAAATGTTTTCTAACTTAATGTTCACTCGGTGTTCATTCCTTTCCGTTTATTGATAACATAATAATGTCATTATAAAATAGGACAGCGCCGTAACATTTATATGTAATCTTATACTATTTTTAATTAGAGATTAATATTATTAGGCGCTGTCCTGTTTTTCGTGAAACAACTTTGCTTAATAGAAAAATTCAGAATCAGCCGAAATATCTCCGCTCTTTAAGATTTGGATTTGGATTCCGGCTCGGGTTCAAAATCTGTCTCTGTTTCCATTTCCGCTTCTTTTTCCTTTATCTGTCGAAATTTTTTCATTAAAAACAGAAACAGCCTGCAAAGCAAATATCCGATAAGGTAAAAAATGACGCTCAGGTATATCAAGGGCAATTTCACATAACCTACTAAGCCTCCCCAAATCCTGTTTTCGATAAGGGGAAACAAAACAAACACCAGTGCGTTTGCTAAACAGGAAACCAATGCCCACTTTATTTTTCTGTGCCATTTTAGACCTAACGTATAGAAAAATGAAACGCCGATCATCGCCAAAGTCGGCAGCCATTCCTCGTGCAGATACCAGCTAAGCCATTCGGGATCGTTCAAAATATAATTCAAGTCATAATTGCTTAGAAATTCCCATTCGGAAATATTTAATTCCGTCATCATATCAAAAGTCGTGAGGGGAGTATAATCAGCAATAGGTATAAATATAAATACCTGATTAAAAAACCAAAAGAAAAAAATATTTCCTATAAGAATTAACGGTATCTGTTTTCCTTTAACAGCTTTAAATCTGAACAGGATAAAAAGAATAATTAAAGCGAAAATTGAAAGGACAACGGTAAGTCCGAGTTGATCCCAATACATTATTTGTCACTTCCTCAGTCCATATAAATTGTAAAATTCATAGCGGGGTGTACTTTAACTTTATGTGCATCAGTTCCACCGCATAAAGTAGACACTTGAAATTTACCTCTGTAAGTTTTTCCAGTTGTGTAAGCGCATGATCCCATTTTATTACTTTCTATAGTATACGTCTTAGTGTATGAGACATTTTCTATTGTTATGTTTTTGCTGGTTGCTGTTATGGAAGAATGATTCAACCAAAAAAATAAATTTTTTTCATCAACAGTAAGAAGTAAGTCTCCTCCTGCTGTAGAACCTCTGTCTGTGTTTGGCTCTACTGAAACATATCCCGTAAGCCATGTAGGCGTTGAACCTGCATATGATTGTCCGTATGTAAATTCGGTAGTATAGGCTACGGCACCATCATTTGCGGACATATATCCACCATCAGCGTCGGCAGTTAGCATCATATTTCTCTGAGAACTAATATAGGTCACCGCATACCCCGAAACGGACAAAACGCTCACCACAATCAGACTCATCAAAATAACCAAGGCTGCCTTTTTCATTCGTACACTTTTTTTCATTGTTTGTTTCCTCGATTTTAAAAAATTTTTATTAAAGACAGAATTTGCTGTCTTTATATATATAAGCGAAATAGAGCACCTTATCGTGACAGGTTTTTGAGAAAAAATTCACGGAAAAGCAAAATTCGTTGAATATGACAAATTTGTTGCCCTTTTTTTGTTAATTTTTCCGAAGAAAATTCAAAATCCCTATTGACAAACCGCAAAAATAGTAGTAAAATACAATTCAGGAAATTTCCAATCACCCATTAAACGGAGAAAAGTTATGTTAAGTTTGTTCGCTGTAAACTTTATATTTTGGTTTAGCAGCTTGGGCTTTTACTTTAGCTACAAGTATTTTTTTGCTGCCAAAAATAAAGCTATGGTGTAACAATGAATTAGGCGTGTAATTTCACAAGCGCAAAAGCACGAAAATTTTAAGCCTGCACCACGGCGGTGCGGGCTTTTTGTTATCTTGCGAAAAATGTTCCTGCTCAGCCTAATGCAGGGAAGGAGTGAAAAAGTTATGAAAGCATTAGATTATCTGAGAGACTACTACGAAAATTATGACGAGGACAGCCGACTGCGGTCAAAGCACGGCTCGGTGGAGTTTCTGACCACAATGCGGTACATTGAAAAATACCTTTCGGATAACTGCCGAATAATAGAAATCGGCGCAGGCACGGGACGTTACAGCCACGCCCTTGCTCAAAAGGGATACCGAGTAGACGCAGTTGAGCTTATAGAGCATAACATCGAAATTTTCAAGAGCAAAACCCAAGAAGGCGAAGACATCTCCATAGTACAAGGCAATGCCACAGACCTTTCTAATTTTGAGGATAACACATACGATGTTACTCTTTTATTGGGGCCCATGTACCATTTGTTCACCGTGGAGGAGCAAAAAAATGCCCTTTCGGAAGCCGTCCGAATCACCAAAAAAGGCGGTACGATATTTGTCGCTTATATAGGAAACGATTCTGTAATACTCCAATACTGCTTCGGAAGAGGTATTATAAACATTGAGCCATATGCATCCCTCGTTGATCCTGTTACATTTAAAGCAGATTCGGATCCTTCGGAATTGTTCGTGCTTGACCGAAGAGAGAATATTGAATCGCTGACAGATGGGCTTCCCGTAGAAAGGATAAATTTTGTGGGAACCGATATGGCAACATATTATATGCGGGAAACCGTTGAAAACATGGACGATGAAACCTTTCAAAAGTATTTGAATTATCATTTTTACATTTGCGAACGGCAGGATATGGTGGGAATATCAAACCAT
>CAYMFX010000003.1:0-36502 GCA_964389845.1 uncultured Ruminiclostridium sp. | reverse complement strand
ACTCGTTGCGGAGTCTCTTGTACTGACCGAACATATAGCCGATTTCTCTTGCGCCTGTTCCGATGTCGCCTGCGGGAACGTCGCAGTCGGGTCCGATGTGTCTGTAAAGCTCAGTCATAAAGCTCTGGCAGAAACGCATTACCTCTCCGTCACTCTTGCCCTTAGGGTCAAAGTCGGAACCGCCCTTGCCGCCGCCCATGGGGAGGGTTGTGAGGCTGTTCTTGAAAATCTGCTCAAAGCCGAGGAACTTGATAATGCCGAGGTATACGGAGGGGTGGAGACGAAGACCGCCCTTGTAAGGTCCGATTGCGCTGTTGAACTGAATACGGTAGCCTCTGTTTACCTGAACCTTGCCCTTGTCGTCTACCCAAGGAACTCTGAACATAATCTGTCTTTCAGGTTCGAGAAGTCTGTCGAGAACGCCTGCCTCTACAAGGTCAGGGCGCTTTTCAATAACAGGCTCCAGAGATTCCAAAACCTCTGTTACCGCTTGAATAAATTCGGGTTCTGCCGCATTCCTTTTCTTTGTGGTCTCCAAAAGGTCGATAAGATACTGATTTTTTAAAGCCATTTTAGTGTTTCCTCCTTATTGTTTTGGCGTTTATGAATTATTGCCTCTTACAAAATTTATTTTACCACACTTTTTTCAATAATGCAATACCTTTTGGCAATTTTTTGCAAGTTTTAAAAAAAATCTTGCAAAATTTTTGTGGGTCGGGTGTAAAGTATCTTAATGATGATGTGCGTTTTGATTATATAATCTTATTAGGAGACTTGCGAAAAGAAAAAAGGCAGCCGAAGATAATTCGCTGCTGCCTTAATTGTTTTAGTATTCGGCGTTGCCCACTGTTCTTGGGAAGGGGATAACGTCGCGGATATTGCCTACTGCCGTAATATACATTATAAGACGCTCGAAGCCCAAACCGAAGCCTGCGTGTTTTGTACCGCCGTAGCGCCGCAAATCCAAATACCAGCTGTAGTCCTCCTCACGCATTCCCGCTTCCCTTATTCGGGAAATAAGCATATCGAGCCTTTCCTCACGCTGACTTCCGCCGATAATTTCGCCTACTCCCGGAACTAAGAGGTCAACTGCCGCCACCGTTTTTCCGTCATCGTTAAGCCGCATATAGAACGCCTTGATTTCCTTGGGGTAATCGGTGACGAAAAGGGGCTTCTTGAATACCTGTTCGGTAAGGAAGCGTTCGTGTTCGGTCTGTAAATCCGCTCCCCAGTATACGGGATATTTGAAATTGTCCTTATGCTTTTCAAGAATCTCAATAGCCTCGGTGTAGGTGATTTTTGCAAAGTCGCTGTTTATTATGTCGGTAAGGCGCTTGATAAGCTCTTTATCGTAGAAATCGTTAAAGAATTTCATTTCGTCGGGACAAAGAGTAAGCACTTCCTTCAATACATACTTTATCATATCCCTTGCCAAGTCCATATCGTCCTGTAAATCGGCAAAGGCTATCTCCGGCTCTATCATCCAAAATTCGGCGGCATGTCTTGTGGTATTGGAGTTTTCCGCACGGAAGGTGGGACCGAAGGTGTATATCTGTCCGAACGCCATTGCCATTGCTTCTCCCTCAAGCTGACCCGAAACGGTAAGGGAGGCGGGCTTTCCGAAAAAGTCCTTGCTGTAATCTACCGCTCCCTCCTCAGTTTTAGGAGGGTTTGCAGGGTCAAGGGTGGTTACTCTGAACATTTCTCCTGCGCCCTCGCAGTCGCTGGCGGTGATTAAAGGAGTGTTCACATAAACAAAGCCTCTTTGATTAAAAAAGCTGTGAATGGCATATGCGGCAACGCTTCTTACTCTCAGCACTGCTCCTATAGTATTGGTTCTCGCTCTCAGGTGGGATATGGTGCGGAGATATTCCAAGGTGTGCCTTTTCTTCTGAAGGGGATATTCGGGAGGGGAAATTCCCTCTATCTCCACCTTGTCCGAATGAATCTCAAAGGGCTGCTTTGCCTGCGGAGTTAAAAGCAGATGTCCCGTAACATTTACGGCGCTTCCTACCCCAAGCTTGCTCAGCTCCTTGAAGTTATCCGATTTTTCTTCTTCAAACACCACCTGAACGCCTTTGAAACAGCTTCCGTCCGCTATTTCCATGAACCCGAAGGACTTGCTTCCCCTTACTGTTCGTACCCAGCCGCTTATGCTTACCTCGGCATTATCCTCGGGAGTGTTTTTGTACAATTCGGAAATTAAAATTCTTGACATTTTTTCATTCCTTCCTTCTTGCTGAAATAATAAGGTTATTATAACATTTTTATTTTTGAATTGCAATAATTTCAAAATATTTTGTCAGTCGGATAATCTCACAATCTTAGTTGCCAAATTCTCTCTGAAAGCAATATCGTGTTCCACCAAAAGCATTGTCGGCTTAAACCGCTCTATAAGCTGTTCTATCTGCATACGGGAATACACGTCGATAAAGTTCAGCGGCTCGTCCCATACATATAAATGCGCTTGTTCGCAAAGGCTTTTTGCAATCAGCACCTTTTTCTTTTGACCGCCCGAAAAATCCTCCATATTTTTTTCAAACTGCACAGGCTCAAGATCCATTTTGCTGAGTATCGCCTTAAACAGACTTTCGTCAAGCTTGTTATCCGCTGCAAATTCGGATAAATTGCCTTTCAGGTGAGAGGTGTCCTGCGGAACATAAGAAATCACAAGCCCTGAGCCGATTGCCGCCGTGCCCGTATGTGCTGTCCGATTATCCCGATAATTTGATAGTAGCTTTAGCAGGCTGCTTTTTCCGCTTCCGTTTTTTCCGTCGATAAAAACACGCTCGCCCCGATGAATTTCAAAGGATACCGGCGCATTGATTTTTGCGTTGTCATAAATAACCGATACATCTGAAAAAGCTGCAAGCAAATCCGAATGGTATGTTAAAGGGTGTATCTTTAACGGGTCGGCGGTTTCGGCGTTTTTCAGCAATGCGGATTTTTCTTCTATTGCCTGCTGTTTTCTTGCTTCAATTACCTTGGAGCGCTTCATCATTTTAGCCGCCTTATGACCAACATACCCCCTGTCTAATTTCAAGCCTGAGTTTCTTGTACCGATCTTGCTTTTTTCAACGGCGTCGGACCAGTCGGAGGTGCGCTTTGCCGACTGCTGCAAACGGCTTATATCCTTCCTTAAACGCTCATTTTTCGCTGCTTCAAACTCCTGCCGGCGCTCAAAATTTTCCATCCAAGAGGAAAAGTTTCCGCTTTGCACCTCTATATTGGCTTTGTTCAGCGACAAAATATGGTCAACGCAGCCGTCTAAAAATCGGCGGTCGTGGGATACTAAAATGAATCCCTTTTTCTTTTTCAGATAGGCGGAGACTCTTTCTCTTGCGCTTGTGTCCAAATGGTTTGTGGGTTCGTCAATAAGCAGAAAATGACCCTCGTTCAGAAAAAGCGCCGCAAGCAAAACCTTGGTTTGCTCACCGTTGGACAATGTCTCAAATGACCGCCATAACACCTCCGAATCAACGTCAAGATAGCTAAGCTCTCTAATCAGCTCCCATTCCTCCGCCTGAGGACAAACCTCCTGCAATATATCTTCCGTCATTCGTGTTTTATCCGAAACGGGATAGGGGAAATAATCGAACTGTACGGAGCCGGTAATTTTTCCTTTGTACTCATATTTTCCGAGCAAGAGACTGAGCAGGGTAGTTTTCCCTCTGCCGTTTCTTCCTACGAAGCCAAGCTTCCAATCTGTGTCTATCTGAAAATCAGCATTTTCAAAAATATTATCATAGCTTGTGGGATATGAAAAAGTAAGATTTTCAACCTTTATCATTGACATAACAAGCTTCCTCCCTTCAATGATTTACAAAACAAAAGAGCCCCGGGAAAGATACTCCTGAGGCTCATAACAGCATAATACGCCATATGTCAAAATAATGACAACGGCAAAACCGTATTAAAGAGTGAACAGACTTGTAACCTTCCTGCAATGGGCGCAATAATCCTGTAAATCGGCATTAATGCGTATTCCTTTATAATTTGCAAGAAAAGTTCTTCATCTTTCCACCTCTTTCTTGAATTTACTTTTGACATTGTATCATAGTTTTTATTAAAAGTCAAGAGTTAGCGTTAAGTTAGGGGTATAGTTTTTAAAGCAGAATTTTCTTGACAGAAAGGTCGGATATAGTATATAATATAATAGGTTATATATTTTATTGCAAACAGCGGGAAAGGAGCAGTTATGGAATGGGTAGTAGGCGAATTTGTTGCTGTGATTTTGGTTGTAACCTTCGGAGGAATGACAATTTGGTGCTTCGTTTCAAAATCTCCCGTCAACTTCTGGTCAGGAGATGAAGTGAAGCCGGAGGAAATCCTCGACGTCAAAAAATGGAATAAAACCCTCGGCACTATGTGGGCGATATTTACGCTGCCTCAGCTTATTGCCGCAATACTTATGCCTATAAACTCCACGGCGGCGGATGTTTTTTTATTAGCGGACATCGTTATAGGGCTTCCGGCAATGATAATCGTTTACATAGCATTTGAAAAAAAGAACAGGAAAAAGGTAAAATCAAAATGAGACTGGCGGCTATAGTGGGCAGACCCAATGTGGGAAAGTCTACTTTATTCAATAAAATAGTGGGAAAGCGTATGAGCATTGTGGACGATACTCCCGGTGTTACCCGTGACAGAATTTACGGAAAAGCGGAATGGCTTAACCGTGAGTTTATGTTGGTTGACACAGGGGGAATCGAGCCGGACAGCAAGGACGTTATTTTGTCGCAAATGCGTGAGCAGGCGCAGCTTGCCATTGACAGCGCCGACGTTATTATATTCGTTGCGGATATTAAAACGGGCGTTACCGCAGCGGACGAAAGCGTGGCGCACCTTCTGCAAAAAAGCGGCAAGCCCGTTGTACTATGCGTCAATAAGTGCGACAGCTTGGGGCAGGATCCACCTGAGATATATGAGTTTTACAATTTGGGGTTAGGCGACCCGATTCCCGTTTCCTCCGTACACGGTCACGGAACGGGAGATCTTCTTGACGCTGTTTTCGAGAATATGCCCGATGAAAATAGCGAAGAGACCGACGATAACACGGTTAAGGTTGCTATTATAGGCAAGCCTAACGCAGGGAAGTCCTCCCTTGTGAACAAAATAGCGGGGGAAAGGCGCGTTATCGTTTCGGATAAGGCGGGAACTACCCGAGACGCGGTAGACACTCCTGTCGTAAGAGGGGGCAATAACTATCTGCTTATCGATACGGCGGGAATACGCAGAAAATCCAAGGTCAGCGATAACGTCGAAAAATACAGCGTGCTTCGGGCATATATGGCGGTGGACAGGGCGGACGTTTGCGTTATTATGATAGACGCTGCCGAGGGATTCACGGAACAGGACAGCAAGATAGCGGGTTATGCCCACGAGCAGGGGAAGGCTTCGGTAATTGCCGTAAATAAATGGGACGCCGTGGAGAAGGACGGAAAGACAATGCAGGAGTATATAAAAAAGCTTGAAACGGATTTCAGCTTTATGTCCTACGCTCCCTTCGTCTTTATCTCAGCCAAAACGGGACAGCGCACAGACAAGCTTTTTGAACTGATAGACTATACGGTTGAGCAGAACGCAAGGCGTATTTCAACAGGCAGATTAAACGAGCTTTTAAGCTACGCCACCGCAAGGGTACAGCCCCCTTCCGATAAGGGAAAGAGACTAAAGCTTTATTATATGACGCAGCCCTCGGTAAAGCCCCCTACCTTCGTTTGCTTCTGCAACAACAAGGAGCTTTTCCATTTTTCATATCAGCGTTATTTGGAAAATCAGATACGGGAGGGCTTCGGACTTGACGGCACTCCAATAAGACTTATAATAAGAGAGCGGGGAGAAGGAAATTGATATGCTTATACTTTGTTTCATCATAGCTGCGATATTGCCCTACCTCCTTTGCGGCGTCAACAGTGCGATAATCGTTACCAAAATAAAGACGGGCGAGGACATACGCACTATGGGAAGCGGCAATGCGGGTCTTACCAATACTCTCAGAACGCAGGGAAAGTTAGCGGCGCTGTTCGTTCTTTTGGGAGACGTAGCTAAGGGGGTGCTGTCGGTCATTCTGGTGTCATTAGCCTTCAGGCTGTTGGCGGGAATAGATGCAAGGGCAGCGGAAAGCGCTTACGAATGGGTTTTGTACGCTTCGGGAACCTCGGCTATCTTAGGGCACGTTTTCCCCTTGTATTATGGCTTCAAGGGCGGTAAAGGAGTGCTGGTAACGGTTGCGGTGCTTTTGGCTATCGACTGGCTGCCTGCCGTTATTCTTCTCGGAATTTTTGCATTGGTGGTGCTGCTCACAAAATATGTTTCCTTAGGCTCCTGCATTGCGGCTTTTCTTTATCCCTTTACGGTTCTGATATTCGGAATAATCGAGAAATGCCCCTGCTACCTTCTGAATTTTCTGTTCAGCGGGCTTATTGCCGTATTAATAATATTTATGCACCGTGATAATCTGAAAAGATTGGCTAATCACACCGAAAAGAAGTTGGGACAGAAAAGCGGAAAATAACAGAAAAAATAAAAATGAAAAGGTATTCAAAATGGCAAACATAACAATTTTAGGCTGCGGCTTTGGAACAGCCCTTGCTGTAATGCTGAATCAGAACGGGCATAACGTCACCGCCTGGTCAAAATATCCCGAGGAAATTGAGACTATCAAAAGGGACAGAGAGCATAAAAAGCTGCTTCCGGGCGTAAAAATTCCCGAAAGCGTTAATTTTACCGCCGACCCTTCATGCGTAAGAGGGGCGGATATAATCATTGTTGCTATCCCTTCAAGATTTGTCCGTGACGGCATTTCTGCCGTAAAGCCTTTTGTGGAACAAAAAAGCGTGGTGCTGAACGTGGGCAAGGGGTTGGAGGAAAACACCTACAACCGCTTGTCTCAGGTCATTTCCGAAGAATTGCCCGATAATCCCGTGGCGGTAATGGCGGGACCCTGTCATGCCGAAGAGGTGGGGCGGGGCGTACCCACTACGGTGGTAGTGGCAAGCGACCATGAAGGAATGGCGGGTTATGTTCAGGAAACGCTGATAAATCCCGTATTCAGGGTATATGTCAATGATGATGTGATAGGCTGTGAGATTGCTCCCGCTTTAAAAAATCCTATTGCCCTCTGCTGCGGCATTGTTGAGGGAATGGGTCTTGGGGACAACACCTTAGCTGCCCTTATGACAAGGGGGCTTACTGAGATAACCCGTCTCGGCGTAGCTTTGGGGGCTAACTGGGAAACGTTTACGGGGCTTGCGGGAGTGGGAGATTTGATTGTTACCTGCACCTCGGTGCATTCCCGTAATCACAGAGCAGGCTTGCTTATCGGGAAAGGAACCGATGTTAAGTCCGCCATTGAGACGGTGGGAACGGTGGAGGGCTACGGCTGCTGTAAAATTGCTCATTCCTTAGCAAAATTAAAGAATGTTCAGATACCCATAATCGACCAGCTTTATGATGTTTGCTTCAATGACTGCGCTCCCTCCGAAAGCGTAAAAAACCTGATGAACCGCCCATTGAAGCACGAAAAAGAACCGTTCTGGGACTGATGACAATGGACAATGTAAAATGGACAATTGACAATTGTGGAGTCGCCTTTGGCGACGATTATAAAAAATGAGCCAACAAAGAGGTTCTCACCACACAATTTCAAATCCATTGCCGAAGGCAATACCACAATTGTCCATTGTCAATTATACATTCTCAATTATAATTGGAGGTACTACATATGGATCACTACAATCCGTTGCTCCCAAAGGAGAATAAGGGAAAAAAATTTATTACCGCAGGAGAAATTATGCTCCGTTTAACTCCCCCTAACTATGAGAAAATCCGTACGGCAACCGCATTTGAGGCAAGCTACGGCGGAAGCGAAGCCAATATTGCCTTGGCTTTGGCAAACTTAGGAGTAGACAGCACCTTTTTCAGCGTCGTTCCCAACAACAGCCTTGGAAAAAGCGCCGTTCGCTGGCTTCGTTCAAACGACGTTCACTGTACGCCTATGATATTGACCACTCCCGAGGAAACGCCCACTCACCGCTTGGGAACCTATTATCTTGAGACAGGCTACGGGATTCGCCCCAGCAAGGTTATTTACGACCGCAAGCACAGCGCTGTCTCCGAATATGATTTTGAACAGATAGATGTTGAAGCAATGTTAGAGGGCTTCGATTGGCTGCATTTAAGCGGCATTACCCCTGCTTTGGGAGAAAACTGCCGTTCTCTTATTATGAATCTGCTTAAGGCGGCTAAGAAGAACGGGCTTACCGTAAGCTTCGACGGCAACTTCCGCAGTCAGCTCTGGACATGGGACGAGGCAAGGGATTACTGCACCCAGTGTCTGCCTTATGTGGACGTGCTTTTGGGCACCGAGCCTTACCACCTCTGGAAGGACGGGGAAAATCATTTAAAGGGCGACTGGAAGGACGGTATACCCTTACAGCCTACATATGAGCAGCAGGACGAGGTCTTTCAGCACTTTATCGAAGCCTACCCCAATCTGAAATGTATAGCCCGCCACGTCAGATATGCTCACAGCGGAAGCGAAAACAGCCTTAAAGCCTTTATGTGGTACGAGGGGCATACCTTTGAGAGCCGCTTGTTTACATTCAACATTCTTGACCGTGTGGGAGGCGGAGACGCTTTTGCAAGCGGATTGATTTATGCGATGATGAACGGGTTTAAGTCTATGGATATGCTTAATTTTGCCGTTGCTTCAAGCGTTATAAAGCATACGATACACGGAGACGGAAATATAACCGACGACGTTCAGAGTATTCGCAACCTGATGAATATGAATTACGATATTAATAGATGAAAAAAATTTAAAAAAAGGGTTGATTTTTTTTAAAAGACCTGTTATAATGATATGGTATTTGAAATATAGAATTTGAAAGGGAGGTGTTCACCAATGGCAAAATGCGATATCTGCGGAAAAGGTGTCACTTTCGGTATTAAGGTTTCTCACTCACACAGATGTTCCAACAGAACCTACAAGCCCAATGTACAGAAGGTTAAGGCTATCGTAAACGGTACTCCTTGCAGAGTAAACGTATGCACAAGATGCCTGCGTTCCGGAAAGGTTAAGAGAGCTAACTGATTACTTTGGAATATACCGACGGCAAGGCGCTGATGCGAAAATTGAACATAACGGCTTTTTCACCTTTCGGTGGGAACGCCGTTTTTGTTTTTTCGGGTGCGCAATGCTTACCATTCTTTTATCAGATTGCAAATGGAGAACCCGTTCCGCCTACTTGACACTTCCCTCAAAAGCCTATATAATTATTAAAAAAAGTCGAAAAAGGAAAAAAGCCATGTCTATTCTTGAAACACTTAAAAAGGCAATTGCGGCGGGATTTATGATTGGAATCGGCGCTGTTATTTACATAAGCTGCGAAAATAAAATGTTAGGGGCGCTTATGTTTACTATCGGATTGTTTACAATCTGCGCTTTCGGAATGAATTTGTTTACCGGGAAAATCGGTTATGTTTTTTTCAACAAAAATAAGCCCGACTGCATTGTTATCTGGTTGGGAAATCTTATAGGCGCTTCCTTTGGAATGGCGCTTGTGAGAATAGCAAAGCCTTCTCTTGCCGCTTCCGCTAAGGGAATGATGGACGCAAAGCTTGAGACGGGGTATCTCAGTCCCTTGATACTCGGTTTTTTCTGCGGAGTGCTGATGTATGCTGCGGTGGAGAATTATCGTGCTAATCCTCACGGTATAGGGAAGGTTATAGGGCTTTTTCTGTGCGTGGGAACCTTTATTCTGTGCGGATTCGAGCATAGTATTGCGGATATGTGCTATGCGGCGCTGGCGATAGATAATATCGGCGATTTCCCCGGTTACATGCTGTTTTTGTTGATTGTTACTTTGGGCAACAGCTTAGGTGCTTTAGCGGTAAGAGCTGTAACGTTTCAGAAGGAGCAATAATACCGCAGGTTTTTCACAATGCACAATTTCTTATTTTCGGTGTTTACAAATTATTCCAAATATGATACAATTATTTTGTTTGAGGAGAACGGCAAAATGGAGCTTAACATAGCGTTGGTTGAGCCGCAGATACCGCAGAATACCGGCAATATTGCCCGCACCTGTGCGGTAACGGGGGCGAGACTGCATTTAGTAAAGCCTATGGGGTTTTCCGTAGACGATAAGAAGCTGAAGCATGCGGGGCTGGATTATTGGCACTTTCTTGACATAACATATTATGACGGCTTAGATGACTTCTTTGCCCGTACCGAGGGAGAATATTTTTATTATTCCACTAAAGCGGTGAATACTTATTGCGAGGTCAAATATCCCGATAAATGCTTTATTGTTTTCGGCAGAGAGGATAAGGGACTGCCCGAAAGGCTTCTTTTTGAAAATCAGAAACGCTGCGTCAGGATTCCTATGATTGACGAGGCAAGAAGTCTGAACCTTTCAAACAGCGTGGCAATAGGGGCATATGAGGTTTTGAGGCAATGGGGATTCCCGGAGCTGCAAAACTATGGACGGCTCACGCAATACGTTTGGAAAACCGAAAACAATACGTAAAGGAGCAACCGAATGAAATTGCTGTTTTTAATAGGGAACGCTGCTGTTGGGAAAATGACGGTGGGACAGGAGCTGATGAAAATAACGGAACTGCGTCTGTTTCATAATCATATGACAATAGAGCCGGTTATCGAAATATTCGGCTATCTTGATCGCCATGCCGTTAACCGATTAAGAGACGTTGTTTTTGAAGAGTTTTCCTCATCAGATAATTACGGAATGATTTTCACATATATGTGGGCGTTTGATCTGCAATCCGATTGGGACTATGTGGAGCATGTCAAGAGCATTTTCAGAAAGAATAATAACGAAGCCGAATTTTATTACGTGGAGCTTGTTGCTTCAAAAGAAATAAGACAGCAAAGAAATGTCAGCGAAAACAGATTGAAAAATAAGGCTTCAAAAAATGATATTGCCGCCTCAAATCAGCGTTTGCTGGACGATGACGAAAAACATCGTCTCGAAAGCTGCGACGGTGAGATTCACTTTGATAATTACATTAAAATAGATAATTCCAATCTCTCGCCGCAAGACGCAGCAAAACAAATAAAAGAATATTTTAATTTATAATTCTAAATCTAATAATCATAGAAAGGATTAATATTATGCCAAAAGTAAAAATTATCACCGACAGCGGCTGCGACATTTCACGGGAGGACGAAAAGCGCTATAAAATCGATATTATGAAGTTCGACATTGTTGTTGGCGACAGAACCTTTGTGGAGAGGGAAACGGTAACCAATAAGGAATTTTTCGATATAATCGACAAGTCCCCCGATATTCCCAAAACAAGTCAGATTACTGCCTTCCGCTTTGAGGAAAAGTTCAAACAGTGCGTCGGCGAGGGCTATGACGACGTTATTGTGGTTCTTATAAATTCGGCGGGTTCCCACACCTATGCCAATGCCCTTCAGGCGGCGGATAATCTTAAGAAAGAAGGGCTGACGGGAAACACAAGGTTTCATATTCTCGACAGCCACTGCTATTCATTGGGCTATGGCTATCCCGTTGTGGAGGGAGCAAGAAAGCTCGAAGCGGGACAGAGCTGTGAAACGGTCTTGGCATTTATGGAAGACTGGTTTAACTGCTGTGAGATACACATTATTGGCTTTAATCTCCGACATATGAAGAAATCGGGAAGAATAAGCGCCGCAGCTTCGTTTTTGGGCGAAATGCTGCAATTGAAGCCCGTTATTTCCCTTATTGACGATGAAACCCGTGTGGTTAAAAAGAGCAGGGGCGAAAAAGCGGCGGTTTTGGACGCTGTTCAATATATAAGCGAGAGAATGATACCGGAAACCCCTTGGCATATGCTGACCACAACTAACTCGGAAATGGAGGAGCTTTTCCGTAAGACTATGACAAAAAAGGCGGGCTATGACCTTACAATGCAGGAGGAATGCGGCGGCGTTGTGGCAAGCAATGCGGGTACCTGCTTTATCGGCGTTATCACAAAGGGGAAGCCGAGAAGATAAAGCGTGATAGAAGAGGAAATTTAAATATGTCAAGATTGGGTATGCTTTATGCGCTGACGGAAGATGAAGTTAAAAAGCTTCGTTCTGTTCCCGAAGAGGAACGGTACGATTATATGCTGGAAGAAATTGAGGAAAGCCTGTTCGGAACCTTACGCAGCTGTGAATTGGATAAAGCATGGGAAGGCATTCAATACTGTTTGGGCGGCGGTCGGTGGAACGAGGACAACAGCGTCCCTACCAATATTGTATTCGGCGGAGAGATTTTGGAGGAAACCGATGATGATATTATAACCCTGAAAAGTGTTAATGACGTTAAAGAAATCGTCGCATATCTTCGCAGTAATAATTTGCAGGAAATTATTCAAAAAAATTTTTGGAATATTAACGACGATAATTTCCGATATAAGGACGATGACGGATTAGATCATACCTTGGGCTGGAGCGAGGATATCCTTCCTTTTTATGAAAATGCCTTGAAAGAAAATTGTCAGGTAATTTTTACCGTGGATTTTTGATGCGCTGACGCTTGACCGAGGTCTATTGAAATAATAGGATACATTTGAAAAAATATTAAAATGGACTTGAAAAAAGTGGGATATTCTGCTAAAATAATATTTGGCGGTATTTGGCGCAAACTTGATCTATCGCCGAAAAATGTCATAAATTAAAATTTTTATAAAGGAAGGTAAACACCAATGAGCAAGCTTAACAAGAAAAATGTGGAAGACCTTAATGTGAAGGGCAAAAAGGTTTTAGTCCGCGTGGACTTTAACGTGCCCTTGAAGGACGGAAAAATCACTAACGACAACAGAATCGTTGCCGCTCTTCCCACTATTAACAAGCTGATTGAAAACGGCGCAAAGATTGTTCTTTGCTCACATTTGGGCAAGCCCAAGAACGGTCCCGAGGCTAAGTTCTCCTTAAAGCCCGCTGCCGACAGATTGGCTGAATTGGTAAAGACAAAGGTTGTATTTGCCCCTGACGATACCGTTGTGGGCGATAACGCAAAGAAGGCTGTTGCTGAAATGAAGGACGGCGAAATCGTTGTTCTGGAAAATACACGTTTCAGAGGCGCTGACGAGACTAAGAACGGCGAGGGCTTCGCTAAGGAATTGGGCGACCTTGTTGACAATGAGATTTTCGTTATGGACGCCTTCGGCTCCGCTCACAGAGCTCACGCTTCCACCGCTGGGGTAACAAAGTTCGTTAAGGAAACCGCTGTGGGCTATCTGATGAACAAGGAGATTGAGTTCCTCGGAAATGCCGTTGAAAACCCCGTTCGTCCCTTCGTTGCTATTTTGGGCGGCGCTAAGGTTGCGGATAAGCTGAATGTTATTTCCAATCTGCTTGAAAAGTGCGATACCCTTATTATCGGCGGCGGCATGGCGTACACCTTCCTTAAGGCAAAGGGCATGGAAGTGGGAAAATCCTTGGTTGACGACGAAAAAATCGATTACTGCAAGGAAATGATAGAGAAGGCAGAGAAGAACGGAAAGAAGCTTTTGCTCCCTATCGATACCACAATTGCAGCTGATTTCCCCGATCCTATCGACGCTCCCATTGAGGTTAAAACAGTTGACGTTGATAAAATTCCCGCTGATATGGAAGGTCTTGACATCGGACCTAAGACAATGGAGCTTTTCGCTAACGAAGCTAAGGCTGCAAAGACTGTGGTTTGGAACGGACCTATGGGCGTATTTGAGAACCCCATTCTTGCTAAGGGCACAATTGCGGTAGCACAGGCTTTGGCGGACGCAGACGCAACCACCATTATCGGCGGCGGCGACAGTGCGGCAGCAGTTGTTCAGCTTGGCTTTGCAAACAAGATGAGCCATATTTCCACAGGCGGCGGCGCTTCTCTTGAATACCTTGAGGGTAAGGTGCTTCCCGGCATTGATGTAATTCAGGATAAGTAAATCCATTTATCACAACAATATAGGGCAGATTTTTCTGCCCTTTATGCTTTGATAGAGGGGACAAAATATGGACATTGATAAACGAATTGCAGATGTAATGGTCAAAATGAAGGGACTTTCGGCGAAAAATCCGAAGGATATATGCGGAGATTTTCCTCCTAAGTGGAAAGAGCCGCTTTCGGAGGAGAAAGTGAGGAATTTTGAAGTAAATAACGGAATAAGCCTGCCCGAGGATTACAGAAGGTTTATAACCACCGTTTCAAAGGGCGGTACGCAGCCCTTTTACGGTATGCCCGGCATTGACGAGGGCAAACGTAGAAGCGGGCTTATTGCCAATGTTAAATTAAAGTTCCCCTATACGCCGGAAAAGCCGCTTAATATTGCAAAGCTCTCCGATAAAGAGTATGACAGACTATTCGATGACTGTTATGCCGATTTTGGGTTTATAGAGCTTTGTCACGAGGGCTGCGGTATGTACAGCATTTTGATAGTGAACGCTGAGGATAAGGAAACCTACGGCACGGTATGGTATTACGATCTTGCCAACGATGTGGGTATCTTCCCGCTTATCAATCCTTCCGACGGCAAGGCTATGCACTTTATCGACTGGCTTGAATATTATGTTGAGCGAACCTTGGAGCTTGATGACGACGAATATTTCAGCTACTCGGAATTGACAGGCGAACACTGAAATAATACTATTTCTAATTTAAAAACGTTAGCACGTTTTTAAAACGAAATTAGTATAAGCGGCAAATTAAGCTTGAACGGGGCATTTATGACAAAAAGAAAATATTTTATCGACAATCTCAGAATCCTTTCAATTCTGCTTCTTTTTCCCTTTCATGGGGCAATGTGCTTTTTGTCGGAGGGCTACAGCGCCTTTTATATTTACGGCGGCGAGCTGAGCGGGCTGAAATACCTCGAGCTTGCAGTTTATCCTTGGTGGATGTCCTTGCTGTTTGCACTGGCGGGCGCTTCAACGTTTTTTGCGCTGAAAAAAAGGTCAATGAGCGAATATGCAAAGGAACGGGCGCTCAGGCTGTTTGTTCCCTTTGTAAGCGGGGTGATGCTGTGGGTGCCTATACAGAGCTATTTTGCCGACGTTTTTTATAACGGCTATCAGGGCGGATATTTTGAGCATTATCCTGTTTTCTTTACAAAATGGACTGACCTTACGGGATATGACGGCGGCTTTACCCCGGGACATCTTTGGTTTATTCTGTTTTTGCTTGTGTACTCGCTTGTGTTTCTGCCTTTGGCGGCTTGGTATGCTAAAAGGGATAAAAAGCCGCAGCTATCAAGGATTCCTCTTGGGATTATCATTGCGGCGGGCTTTGCGCTGCTGTGCACAGGCGGCTTAGCGCTGAATGTGGGCGGAAAAGACGTACTTGAATTTGCATTGTGTTTTCTGCTTGGATTCTTCCTGTTTACCGACGACAAGGTGATAGACAAGCTTAAGCGCAATTGGATATTGTTAGCGGGATTGTGGCTTGCTATGGTGATACTCCGCTGTGTTATGTGGAGTATAGGCGAAAAAAATGAAATTCTGTGGTTTTTGGATTTCAGAGCCTTGGAATGGACGGGTATTTTGGGAGCAATGGCTATTGGGGCGAAATTCCTTGATTTCAAGAACAAATTCACCGAATATTTTTCGCCCGCTTGCTTCCCTGTCTATTGGCTGCATCAAACGGTGCTTGTTGCAGTGGGATTCCTTATTGTGAAAACCGATTTGTCTCTCCCGATACAGTATGTATTGATTGTTGTATTAAGCCTTGTCCTTACCGTTGGACTTTATGAGATATGCAAAAGAATCCCCCCTCTCAGATTTATTACCGGTATTAAAGTTGTAAAATAATTTAATAAAAGAAAGGAAATTTAGATTATGAAAAAAAATGTCAGAAAAGCAATTATTGCAGGAAACTGGAAGATGAATAAGACACGTCCCGAGGCAAAGGCTCTCCTTGAAGAGCTTAAGCCGCTTGTTGCAGATGTTAAGGGCGTAGAGATTGTGGCGTGCGTACCCTTCACTAACCTTGAAACAGCTCTTGATGTTACTCAGGGAACAAACATTAAGATTGGCGCAGAGAACTGCCACTTTGAAAAGAGCGGCGCATTCACAGGTGAAATCAGCGCCGATATGTTGGCGGAAATGGGCGTTGAGTATGTTGTTCTCGGTCACTCCGAGCGCAGACAGTATTTCAATGAGACGGACGAAACCGTAAACAAGCGCACAAAGGCGGCTCTTGCGGCAGGGCTTAAGCCTATAGTATGCGTAGGCGAGCTGCTTTGGGAAAGAGAATGCAATATTACCGAGGAGGTTATTGCACGTCAGATTAAGCTTGATTTCTTTGCTGTCTCCAAAGAGGACGTTAAGAAGTGCGTTATTGCATACGAGCCTGTTTGGGCTATAGGCACGGGCAAAACCGCAACCGCCGAGCAGGCGGAGGAGGTTTGCGCATTTATCCGCGCTCAGCTTGCAAAATTGTACGATAATGAAACCGCAGACAGCATTACAATTCAGTACGGCGGCTCTATGAACGCTAAAAACGCAGAAGAGCTTGTTTCTAAGGAAAATGTGGACGGCGGTCTTATCGGCGGCGCTTCGCTTAAGGCTCAGGACTTTACCGTAATCATTAAAGCTGCCGAAAATGGCTGATTTAGTATGAATAAATTAGGAAGGAATTTTTGAAATATGAAGGCTAAAAAACCTATTTTATTGGTAGTTATGGACGGCGTTGGATTCAGCAAGACGGGACTCGGCGACGCAGTTACTCTTGCTAACACGCCTACTCTCGATTGGCTGCTTAAAAACTGCCCCAATACAAGACTTAAAGCTCACGGCGGCGCTGTGGGACTTCCCTCGGACGATGATATGGGCAACAGCGAGGTTGGACATAACGCTATCGGCTGCGGTCAGATTTATTCTCAGGGGGCAAAGCTTGTAAATGAATCCATAGAAAGCGGAAAAATGTACAGCTCCGACACTTGGCAGGAGGTTGTGGGAAATGTTAAGAAGAACGGCTCTGTTCTCCATTTTATCGGGCTTCTTTCCGACGGCAATGTACACAGCAACATTTCCCACCTTTTCAATATGCTTGAGGAGGCTAAGAAGGAGGGCGTTGCTAAGGTAAGAGTGCATATTCTTCTTGACGGACGCGACGTTCCTGCTACCAGCGCCTTGGTTTATGTTGAGCAGCTTGAAAACAAGCTGTCGGAGCTTAACGACGGCTCCTTTGACGGCAGAATTGCCAGCGGCGGCGGAAGAATGAAGGTTACAATGGACCGCTATCAGGCTAACTGGGGAATGGTAGAGCTCGGCTGGAAAACTCACGTTAAGGGCGAGGGCAGACAGTTTGCAAGCGCAAAGGAAGCTATCGAGACATACCGTGAGGAGAATAACGGCATTATCGACCAGGATCTTCCCGCCTTTGTTATCGCCGAAAACGGCGCCGCTGTAGGCACTGTCAACGATAAGGACAGCGTGGTGCTGTACAACTTCAGGGGCGACAGAGCTATTGAGCTTTCTATGGCGTTTGACAATGATATTTTCACATTCTTTGACAGAGGCGCTAAGCCCGATGTTGTTTATGCGGGTATGTTACAATATGACGGGGATTTGAAGCTTCCTAAGCGTTATCTCGTAAATCCTCCCGAAATCAAGAACACACTGTCCGAGCTTTTGGTTAGCAACGGATACAAGCAGTACGCCGTCAGCGAAACTCAGAAATACGGTCATGTTACTTATTTCTGGAACGGCAACAGAAGCGCTAAGTTCAGCGAGGAGCTGGAGACCTTTAAGGAGATTCCTTCGGACAATGTAAGCTTTGACCAGAGACCTTGGATGAAGTCGGCGGAGATTGTGGACGACCTTATCGAAGTCATCAAGAGCGGCGAGTATGACTTTATCCGCTGCAATTTCCCCAACGGCGATATGGTTGGGCACACCGGCAGTCTTGAAAGCACGATTATCGGCGTTGAGAGCGTTGATATTGGTCTTAAGAGACTGATTGAGGTTTGTGACGAGTGCGGAGTTACAATGCTTGTTACCGCCGACCACGGCAATGCGGACGAGATGCTTGAGAAGAACAAGAAGGGTGAGATTGCAGTCAGAACTGCCCATTCGCTTAATCCTGTGCCCTTTATTATTTACGATAAGGAATTGAAATTTGAGATTAAGCCCTCAGATAGTTATGGACTGGCTAATATTGCGCCTACTGTTGCTAAGATGTTTGGGCTTCAGGCTCCCGATTGCTGGGAAGACAGTATGATTTGAAGGTTTTGGCAATAAAAAAGCTAAAGCTTTGTCCTAAACCAATCAATTCTTTTTTCGCTTCCTTTTTGTGATACAAAAAGGAAGTAGGGATTCCAAAGGGACAAAGTCCCTTTGGTCGCTGCCCGCAGGCAGCGAAATTCTCCAAGCGTCAAGCGCTCCGAAAGAAATAAATTCAAATTTTGAAAGGAGCGCCGCTGCTTTCCGTAGTGACTCTGAATTGTCAACAATAAAACACTATAATAAACAGTCCTCCGCAGCTGCGGAGGACTGAATTTTTAAGCACAACATCTAAGAGGTTTTTATAGTTCCCTTTTTTGTTTAATAGATATTGGGGTAAGGGTAGAGGGAGTTGAGGGGTGCAGCTTTGAGGTGTAGGAGCAGTTATGATGCGGCGAAGCCGCCCTCGGCGTTAGCCGAGGGACACGGTGCGGAGCGCCGTGGGTGAGCCGATAGGCGAACCGGCTTCGCCCCTGCGGTTGGGCAGTTATTGGGAGAAGAGCAGAGGGGCGAGGATAGAACGACAGGAGTAAGCGGCTTTGAGGGGTAGGAGAAGACGGTTGTGCGTGATTAGCAGCTTCTATGATGAGAAAGCTAAAACAGCACCGCATAATGCTTGATGAACATTATGCGGTGCTGTTTTGCTTGTATATCTTTGGAAATCGAACCCGAGTGCTGTTCTCTCAATTATCTTGGCAATCGGCATAATCCGATGTGAAGCCGTAATACTCCTCCAATGAAAGCCCCGATTCGGTTATAATTTTTGCTTTCTCCCTGCCTATGTATCTGACGTGCCACGGCTCATAAATATATCCCGTGTACATTTCCTTTCCCTCGGGGTAGCGGATAATAAAGCCGTATTCCGCACAATGCTCCGCAAGCCATATTCCCTCCTGTGTATAAGCAAAGGTCTGGCTGAGAGAATTCAGGTCAAAGGCGTATCCGGTTTGGTGATCGGAATGTCCCGGTCTGGAGGAATAGGTATCGGCTTTTTCTGCGCCGTCGCTGCTCACCCAGCCCGCATAGACAGCCTCTTGCCGGCTATAGGAACGGTAGCCCGATACGATAAATAATGACAAGCCCTCCGCAGCCGCTGCATTTTGCATTTGTGCAAGAGCGTCGGCTGCTTCTTGGTGGACTCCGGGGTCGTAGCTTCTTGGGAGAGTATAGGTCTTGTTGGCAATCATTATTCCGTCAACATATGTGATACCGTTCACTCTCTTTATTTCATACCCGTTATTTGTTGCGGAGGTGTAATCGCCGCCGTATTCCGTCTTAATTTCAACCTCGTTTTCCGATAAGTAATCCTGATGTATAAATGTTCCGTCGTTCAGCTTAAAGTAGCTTGTGTTTGTTTTGGCAACGACTGTGACCTTTTCGTTCAGCTTGTACTGCTTAACCTTTGTGCTGCCCTGTATTGCGCTTACTCTTGAATAAATGTTGTCGGTGTTCACATAAAGCTCGGCGCTGATTTCCGTTTCCGTCCACTTTGGAATATCGTTTTTCTCGGTGACAGCTTCGGTTACGATGGGTTGGCGGTTGGTGGTGCTTTCGGCGGTTTGGACAGGCAATGTAATTTCCTCTGCCGTATTATCAGCCGTTTCGGTTTTCTCGGATTCATTTGTTGTTATATCGGCAGTTTCGGTTGGGGCGGCGGACTCGGTTTCTTTGAGTTCCTCGGTTGTATTGTAAATCGTTTCGTTTTCGTAAGATTGTTCCGACACCGATTCGTATTCTGAGGTATCGGATTCGTTGGCGTTGTGGGTATCGGTTCCGCCGCATCCTGCTAACTGTATTGTCAATGCTGTTAAAATCAGCGCTGATACTATTTTCTTTTTCATTCTTTATTTACCTTCTCTGACTTTTTTCGGCAACGCCATTGTATCATAAACCAACATCCTTGTCAATTGCCGATTGTATCAAATGATTTTTTCTGCAAATGCTAAAGGGGGGAAGCTTCTCCGTTTTTCAGAAAGGAAGTGTTTATTTTATGAATAATGTTGAAAATGACAAAAGTGTGAAGAACATTAAACCGACTATTGGCGATGTGAATTTGGATATTATGGAGGCATTGATTCGTGAAAGCTCCATTTCTATGATTTCTTCGGGAATTGCAGTGCCGTTCATAAGCGTTCCCGATGAGAAGGACGAAGAGAAAAAGCAAAAGGAATGAAGTAAGCGAAGAGGTTCTGCTTGCTGTGAAACAGGCATGGTAATATTGCATAAAAATTTCTCCTGATAGTCTTGATTTTTTAGATACCCCTTAGTTGACAGCACAGGAAAAATGTGCTAAACTTTTTTTGTAAACGGTCGATATTACAATTGATGGATAGTATCTTTGATTATAGGAGGAATATTAATATGAGTTCTATAAACAGTCTTATGAATGCCGGTTCTTCAAGCGTTACAGGCAATGCCGTAGCCAACAATGCTTTAAACAGAATAAGCGAGAAGCTCACCGAAATTGAAAAGGATACAAGCAAAAGCGAAGAATATAAACAACAGCAGGTAGATAAGCTTAACAGCCAGCTTAGCACTGCCGCTAACGTTCAGACCAATATAGCCAATGCCAGCAATCTTATCAACGGTATGCTGGGTAAAACCGACGTGGTTGATTTCAGCAATTTCTTCGGCACTGACATCAGCACAGTCAGAACTCTTATGAGCGCCAATATGCAGACTCAGAAGGAGGCTCGTGTGCTTGCCTCCGAGATAAGCCTTGACAAAATAAGGGGCAACAGCACAGCCGACAAGGAAGAAAGACTTTCCAATATGTCTGCTAATCTTAATATTTCCAACAACAGCTTAAATTCCAAGATAAACAATATTCTTGCAGACGAGAAAACCGACAGGGACACCCGTGCCGTTATCGACAGAATAAAGGATGACCTTGCGGCAGAGCAGAAGAAGCTTGACAAGGAATTCGGTCACGTTTCCGAGGAGGACAAGGCGGCTGAGGAAAAGAAAACCGAGGAGACCTCCAAAAAAACCGAAAACACTGCAGCCAAGGGAATGACCGAAGCCGAGAAGAAGGAATATGACAGGATTCATGCGCCCTCCGTTATCGATAAGATAAATCAGGGGCTTAAGGATGAACAAAAGAGGCTTGAGAAGGAATTTTACGGGGAGGCTTAACCGTAAGTGAAAGAGTGAAGTTCTCTTTTGTCTTATATAATAAATAACGCTCCTGTGAAAATGGGAGCGTTATTTGTGTTGCAATTCACAGTGAGCAATAATTTGACATTTACAAAATCTATCACATATTTTTCTCATTGTTTTAAACAAATACGGTTGCAATATTAAAAATAATATGGTAAAATATAATCATACTGGAATAGTGTGGCTATTCGGATTTATGAGATGTTTGTAATACCTATTGCGGAGCTTGACTGCGATTTGGTTATAAAATATTATTTTTTCGCCGTTTTGTTTTGTATGCGGCAGATTTGTGGAAAGGAGAAGCCTTTTCATCGGGCTGTTTCCGTATTTCCCCGGAGAACGCCCGAAAGACTAAATATATGATAAATGAGCGGTCTTGATATTGCGTTTCGTGAGACGAAATGCGTTGAAATACGAATTGATCTTACAAGAGATATTCCCATCACCTTACAGGAAAAATATCACAACCTGAGCAAGAAAGACAGAAGAATGAATTTGCGGGAGATAATTTACGCAGATGATTTTCCTGTCCTTGCCGATGTTTTCAGCGAGATAGTTTCGGGACGTGAACATACCCTAAATGCTCACTGCCGTGTGAGGGTTGGCGAGGATTACCGTTGGGTTCGCCTTAACTGTACGGTGAAAAAGGATACCTTTAACAGATCTCAGTATCTTTTAGGCACTATGATAGATGTGTCGGATTATCTCGACGCTTCTGAAAATCAATTTGACATTGACGGAAATTTAAAAAAGAAGCGGGAACCGCAGCTTGGAACTGCCGCCGTGAACGTTCGAGACGCTTCACTGACGGAAATATTGGGCGAGGACTACCTGCTGAGAATACAGCAGGCTTTGACGGTTACCCACGGCGTGCATTCCGCACTTTATGACGGAGAAGGAAATCTTATGCTGTCGCCTCCCGATGAAAACGGAAAGGTAGCTTCTCTTAAAAAGTGCAAGCATAAGATTGCGGAAGAAATCCGCTGCAGCCACCAGCTCATGGCGGTGTGGGTAATCGCTTCCGACAATCAGGAGGCTTTGGAAAAAACTACGCCGATGTTTAAGGTGCTGGCTGAAACTGTTTCCCAGATAGCCAATGCCATACTCGTGCTTTATACGGAAATGGAAAACTCCAAGACCGCTAATCAGCAGCTTGGAAGCAATATTGAACAGCAAATCCTATTAAATAACATATACACGATTATTCTTGATCGGAACGACCCTGACGAAGCGCTGAACATGGTTATTCGCCTTGTGGGAGAGTATATGAAGCTTGACAGGATTGCCCTTTACGATTACGCTCCCGAAAACAAGTATACGGCGCTAAAAAAAGACTGGAGCGCTAAGGGTATCGAGGTGAAGGTGCCTTTTGTGGTAAGCGAAAATCCACAGCTTATGGAGGAGCTTAATTATTGCGATACCTTCTTTTCAACAAAAAGCTTCGAGGAGATGAGACCTTCGGGCATTAAGGCGTATGCGGTTTCTCAGCTTGCGGAAAACGGAAGGTTTGTGGGAATAATTTTTTACGAGATGATAAATCAGGAAAGACTTTGGAGCAACGCAGACAAAAAGCTGCTCAGAAATATCTCTCAGATAATCTCCACAATGCTTATGCGCTGCAATATGGATGCAGCATATAAGCAGCAGAATGAACAGCTTAAGAAATTAGCCTATACCGACCCCGTACTTGAAACTCCCAACAGAACAAGGCTGGACAGAGATTTGCAGGAGTACCTTGATAAAGGGGAAAGCGGCGCCGCAATAGCCCTTAAGCTTGTCAATATCAGCTCGATAAACGAAGCCTTCGGTCATATTCAATCGGATAATCTTCTGAAAAAGGTTTGCCGATACATAGATGAAATGGATTTTGAAGGAAAAACGGTGTATCGCTTCAGCGGAAGCCTTTTGTTGATTCTGATGCCCGGCGGCGGCAGAAAAGAGGCAAGGGAATTTCTTGATATTCTTTCAGAAAGATTTAAACACGGCTGGCTTATCGACGGGGAGGAATTTTTTGTTGAAATGCACGCAGGAGCAGCTATGTATCCCGACGACGCTGCCCAGCTTGAAGAAATATACCGCTGTTCAACTCTTGCCATGTACCGCGCTACCTCCGATAACGGAGAATTTTACTCCTTCTATTCAAAAAAGCAGGATCAAAGCGCCGGCGTTGTATTTAACACCGAGCAGAGGTTAAGATACGCAGTTCTGAACGGTATGGACGGATTCGGCATCAGCTATCTGCCCATAATTGACACCGAAGGAAGAATTATTGCTCTTGAAGCGGGGGTAAGCTGGTGCGACCGTGAGGCGGGAGAAATGCCGGCGGGATTTATAATAAGACTTGCGGAAAGCATCGGCATTGACGAGCTTATAGATTCTTGGGTAATCAATAACGCCTGCGGACTTTTAAAGGAGCTTATTTCCGTTACGGGACGGGAAGAATTGGTTATGAACATCAATCTTACCTCTCACGAGTTAAGAAAAAGCTCCATTCATTCCACTATTGAAACCGCAATCGACAGATACGGCATCAAGGCGAGCAATTTGGCGGTGGAGATTCCCGAAACCGCCGAAATAAAGCTTGGAAAGGAAAAGAATGCTGTTCTCGGCAGACTGAGGGAGCTTGGGGTAGGCTTAATTATAGACGATTTCGGAAAAGAATATATGTCGCTGAACGCTCTGAAAAACGGAAAGCCCGACATTGCAAAAATACGGGCGGAGCAGTTTACAGAGGGAGATGAATTCGATAAGTCAGCTATCGGCGGAGTTATCACCTTAGCCCATAAAATGGGAATAAAAATATGTGTAAAGCATATTGACGAGCCTGTGCAGCTTGAAAATATCAAAGAATACCCCGTGGATATGATTCAAGGCAGCTATATCTCCGAAGCAGCCGATGAGGTATCGGTAAAGGAGCTTTTGTCCCATAAGGTGATAAACGTTCCCGCAAATTTTTAGTAAATTCGGATTTTCCCGTAACAGGCGGGGCAAAATAGAAAAAACAGCGCCTTGTTTTGTCATAACGATAAAATGAGGTTATGATAGGGGACAGATGGGGAAAAAGGTTTTAAAAGCCGTTCTCGATTATTTGAAGCGGCTGGATAAGATACTTATATTGTTATGCGCAGCGGCAAGCTCCTTTGGCATCGTACTGCTTTACAGTATGTACTGCAACGATTTTGCAAATGTCAGCGCAGAATATTACAAAACGCAGATTTTGGCGCTTGTGATAGGCGTTGTGGCAATGCTTGCGGTAGCGGGCTTCGACTATAAGTTTATTTCAAAGATATGGTTCATATATGCGCCGGTGGCGCTGATACTGACCTTATTATGCTTTACAAGCTTAGGACAAGGTGTGGCGGGCGCCGACGATAAGGGCTGGATTCGCTTAGGTCCGACTACCATTCAGCCCTCGGAGCTTCTTAAAGACGCATTTATAATGACCTTCGCAACTCACCTTTACAAGGTGGGAAAGAATATGAACAGGCTGCCGCACTTTATACTGCTGTGTATTCACGGGGCGATTCCCGTTGGGCTTATATCCTTACAGGGCGACGACGGTACGGCGTTGGTATTCCTGTTTATATTTGTTGTGATGCTGATTGTTGCGGGGCTTAGCTGGAAATATATTCTCTTGGGCTGTGCGGCGGTGCCGGCGGCGGTTTATGTGGCTTGGAACTATATTATGCAGCCTCACCACAAAGCTCGGTTTCTGATTCTTTTCGATGAGGAAATGCAGCAGGCGGAGATAAAAAACCTATGGTATCAGCAGCATTGGGGCAGGATCGCCTTAGGAAGAGGCGGCTTAGTGGGAGAAGGTCTCTTCGGAGGCGATTACACCTACACCTCCTATATTCACAATGACTTTATTTTTGCGTATATAGGCAACGCTCTCGGCTTTGTCGGCTGTATCGTTACGGTAATGCTGCTGCTGTTTATTTGCCTTAAGATATATTTTAACAGCGTCAGGGCGAAGGATCAGTTAGGGCAGCTTATCTGCATAGGCGTGTTCGCAATGATAATGATACATTCCATTCTCAATATCGGAATGGTTTTGGCGGTGCTTCCCGTTATCGGAATCCCGCTTCCCTTTATCAGTGCGGGAGGTACCTCAACGGTATCGCTTTATGTGGCAATGGGGCTTGTGCTTAGCGTTTGCGGACATCGTGAGAAAAAACACCATATGTTTTATACTGAAAAGGAATAATTCCCTTTCAGACGGTGCTTCGGAGGTTTCCGAGGAGGTCTATTGCTCCCCCAATTAGCTCTTGAAGATTTTATGCGCCGAACGGCTGGTCTGTCGGTCAGCCCCTCTGTCACTGCGTGACACCTCCCCCACAGGGGGAGACCACGAAAGACGAGGAAGAAAGCCGCAGGAATATGCGCATATTTCAAGGATTTCTGACGAAGTATTTCGGCAGCCGGGCAAGCAGAAAAATTCAAGAGTTAGTTGGGGGAGCAATAATATAAGCTTGCCCAACCTATACGGCGACGGCATAAGAAAGGAACTGCAAAATATGGCTAACTCGTTTTCAATCGCTGATTTGTATCAGCCCGATGAGCTTAGCGCTCAGAAAGAACGCTACAAAAAAGCAATGGAGGGATTCCGCAATTATTACGGAATGCTGAATGACAATGTTCGGTTGTTTTCTGCGCCGGGACGAACCGAGGTGGGAGGAAACCACACCGACCATAACCACGGCAAGGTGCTGGCGGCAAGCGTAAACCTTGACGTGATAGCGGTGGTGGAGCCTTTGGAGATTTCCAAGATACTGTTAAAGAGCGAGGGCTTCACCGAAAGTGTAATCGACACCAATGACACAGAGGTCAAGGAACAAGAGAAGAATACCGCCGACGCTTTGATAAGAGGCGTTGTGGCGGGCTTTAAGAAAAACGGCTATAATGTGGGAGGATTTAAAGCCTATACCACCACAAACGTGCTTAAGGGCAGCGGTTTAAGCTCCTCAGCCGCATTTGAGGTTTTGGTGGGCAATATTTTAAATTCGCTTTACAATAAAGGCGTTGTAACCCCTATCAAAATTGCTCAGATTGCGCAATATGCGGAAAACGAATATTTCGGAAAGCCCAGCGGTCTTATGGATCAGATGGCTTCATCGGTGGGCGGCTTTGTGGCAATAGATTTCAAGGACACCGCAAGCCCTATCATTGACAAAATAGAGCTGGATTTCTCACAGTTCAATCACGCCCTTTGCATAGTTGACACAAAGGGCAGTCACGCCGACCTTACTCCCGATTATGCGGCTATTCCCGAAGAAATGAAGGCGATAGCAAATCATTTCTCGGTGGACTATCTCCGTCAGATATGCCGGGCGGACATAATGCTCAATATTAAGCCTCTGCGTGAAGAATTCGGCGACAGAGCAGTGCTTCGTGCGCTTCACTTCTTTGATGAAAACTACAGGGTAGACAAGTTGGTTCACGCTCTCAGAAGCAACGATTTCCCCGCATTCCTTGATTCCATAAGGGAAAGCGGCAACAGCTCATACAAGTATCTGCAAAACGTTTTCTCGGTGAATGATTATAAGAATCAGGGTCTTGGAATAGGTCTTAATGTGGCGGAAAATGTTCTTAACAGAAAGGGCGCCTGCCGTGTTCACGGCGGAGGCTTTGCGGGAACTATCCAAGCCTTTGTACCCAACGATTTGTTAAAGGAATTTAAAATGGATCTTGAAAAGGTCTTTGGCGGCGGCAGCTGTCACGTTCTCGGCATAAGAAAGGTTGGCGGCTGCGAGGTGGAGAAAAGAACAATTGACAATGAACAATGGACAATTGACAATTGCGGTATCGCCTGCGGCGATGATTTGAAATAGACCTTCTGAATCATCAATGAGATGCCCTCAAAAATAATTGATATGGCGCATTACGGATATGAGTATTAAAGAGACTAATTATTTCAAAAGTCTCTTAAAAGCGTCTTTACGTTGGTTTCTGCGTCAATGAAAAAAAGTTGACAATGTACAAACAGAAACTGTACATTGTCAACTGTGCATTGTCAATTATTTTATATATTTTTCTAATTCTTTAAAAATGGAAACATCAATCAGTGCGTCAACCCTTATTCCGTCCTCACTGTATTCCTCGGAAAAGACCTTTCCCTTTTCTCTGATTTTTGCAGTTAAGCCTGATTTATCGTAGGGAATCAGCAGACTTGCCCGTTTGGAGCTTTCGGGAAGGTTTTCGGAAATAGCCTTTAACAGCTTGTGGAAGCCTTCTCCCGTTTTAGCGCATATCTTAACGGTATCCTTTGTTTCGGGTATTTCGTTTTCGATAAGGTCGCATTTGTTCAGCACATTGATTACCGGAATTTCGCCGCAGCCAAGCTCGCTTAGCAGCTCCTGTGTGGTTTGCGCCTTTTCCGCCGCTTCCCTATCGCTTATATCGCATACATGAAGGATTATGTCGGCGCTTGCCGCTTCCTCTAAGGTAGACTTAAATGCCTCCACTAAATTATGGGGAAGGCGGCGAATAAGTCCAACGGTGTCTATTACAATAACCGTCCTTCCGTCGGGCAATTCTACCCCTCTCGATGTTAAATCGAGGGTGGCGAACAGCTTATCCTCCGCTAAAACATTGGCTCCCGTAAGCTTGTTCAGAAGAGTTGATTTTCCGGCGTTGGTGTAGCCCACAATGGCGGCGGTCAGCACGTTGTCCTTCTTGCGGCGGGAACGTGAAAAGCCTCTGCGTTTTTCAAGCTCCCTGAGATTTTCCTCAAGCTTGTTTATGCGGCTTCTGATATGGCGGCGGTCGGTTTCAAGCTTTGTTTCACCGGGACCTCTCGTTCCTATTCCGCCGCCGAGACGTGACATTGACGCACCTATTCCCGCAAGACGGGGGAGACGGTATTTAAGCTGAGCTAATTCAACCTGAAGCTTTCCTTCATTTGTCACCGCTCTTCCCGCAAATATGTCGAGAATCAGCATCGTTCGGTCTATTACCCTTACGTTTACTATATCCTCAATATTCCTGATTCGGCTTGCGGTAAGCTCACAGTCGAATATCACAAGGTCGGCTTCAAGCTTTTGCACCAATTCCTTCAGCTCCTTAATTTTCCCTTCCCCTAAAACCGTTGCAGGCTCGGGAGCGGGAAGCTTTTGTATAACGCTTGCCAGTACCTGTGCGCCTGCGGTTTTCGCTAACTCTTCAAGCTCCTTTATCGAGCTTTCCATATCGTATTCTCCGCAGTCTGCGGCGGCAAGAATTGCTTTTGCCCTTAAGCCTTCGCTCATGATTTCATTTGTTATTGTATTATTTTCAGTCATATATTTTTACCTCCAAAGGAATTAAAGATTTTGTTTTTAGAAAATTTTAAAGTTAATTGATCATTATAATCTCCTCCTTTGGTCTTGAAATTCTTACAGATTTTCTGATTTTCTGATTCTCATTTTTAATCAGTCCTTTCTTATAGTATTAAATATTATTCCGCCGTATAAAGGCGAAAAAGGAGATGCTTGCAATGCAATTTGAAAAATTCGATGTGATAATAGTAGGGTCGGGAGTTTCCGGGCTTTACTGCGCGCTGAACCTTAATCGGGCTCTGAAAATCCTGATGATTTCCAAAAAAGAAATCACCTTGTGCAATTCCGCATTGGCACAGGGGGGAGTTGCGGCGGTTATGAACCCGAAGGACGACGATTATTCGCTCCATATTCGTGATACCCTTATTGCGGGCGGCTACAAAAACGATATGAATAATCTGAAAATCCTTGTGGAACAGGGGCCTACCGACGTTAAAAACCTTATCAAGTACGGCGTTGATTTTGACCGCAATGAGGACGGCTCGGTAAACCTTACCTTAGAGGGAGGTCATTCACGTCACCGTATAGCTCACCATAAGGACAGCACCGGCTTTGAAATAGTTACCTCTCTCATTGACCAGGTGATAAAGCTTAAAAACCTTACCATTATGGAAAATTCTCACCTTTTGGGATTGGAAAAGAAGGGAGAGGATTTTCTTCTCGATATTTTCAAATCGGGCAAGCACAACTATTATACCACAAAGGCAGTGGTTTTGGCAACAGGTGGAATAGGAAGAGTTTACGATTTTACGACAAATTCCGCTATCGCAACCGGAGACGGCATACAGTTCGCCTATAATTTGGGGGCAAGGATAAAGCACCTCAGCTATGTGCAGTTTCACCCCACTGCCTTTGCAGACAGGAAAAACCGCGAATGCTTCTTGGTTTCGGAGGCGGTAAGAGGGGAAGGAGCGTATCTGCTCAATGCCAAAAAAGAAAGATTTATGCAGAAGTATGAGCCTGAGCGCAAGGAGCTGGCTCCTCGCGACGTTGTGTCCAAATGTATGATGAAGGAGCAGGAGGCGGTGGGAA
The DNA here is from genome assembly GCA_964389845.1 of uncultured Ruminiclostridium sp. GTDB lineage: Bacteria > Bacillota > Clostridia > Oscillospirales > Ruminococcaceae > Ruminiclostridium_E. The sequence continues at coordinate 6,796 of CAYMFX010000003.1, read as the reverse complement.
GCGATGAGTTCTGGCTGGACATTTCATATAAGGATCCCGAATTTGTCAAAAACAGATTCCCTATGATTTATAAGCGTGTGCTTGAAAAGGGCTACGATATGACTAAGGAGCCTATTCCCATTTACCCTTGTCAGCATTACCTTATGGGCGGAATTAACGTTGACGGAAACGGCGCTACTTCGGTAAAGGGCTTGTACGCTGCGGGGGAGTGCGCTCATACGGGGGTACACGGAGTAAATCGCCTTGCGTCAAATTCCCTGTTGGAGGCATTGGTTTTCAGCAGGCTTATTGCCGAGCAGATTAACCTTACCACTCCTGCTGAAAAGGATTATGCTCCGATAGAGGCAGATTTCAGGTCTCCCGAGGGCGAGGAGCTGCAAAAGGGCATTCGTACCGAGATACGCCATATAATGCAGAAGGCATACTTTGTTGTGCCCAATTATGAGGAGGCGGAAAAGGGGCTTAAGAGGGTTACTGAGATTAAGGAAATGCTCGATAAGGGCAATTACGCTCTTACTCCCGATTTAATTGAGGCAAAGTCGCTGGCTACCGTGGCTTATATCTTTTTGGGTGAGGTGGTTGAAAGGGGAAAGAGCGAAGAAGCGGAATAAATAATAGGAATAATACTATTCGCAAGTCTGTATTGCAATAGCAGCGAGTATTAACGGTGATATATAATGTTAATAGTTCAGGAAATCGTAACGGTTTGGCATAAGACAGAACGCAACGGAGAATGTGCCGACGCACGCAGCAGGTTTTCCTATGCCGCTCCCATTGAAAAAAATCCCGATTCATCGGACGAATGTGTTTATGATTACAGGCGGTTTTATCAGGTCGGAAAAAAGTTCCATACCCCCAATGAGTATGACAGGTTTTTGGGATATGGTACAAGGATATTGCCAAAAAGAGCATATGAATCCCCTAAAAAGTTTTCGGAGCTTAAGGTGAAAAATATAAGCTTCAACGAAAGCGAAAACGGAATTGAGACGGTATTTTCCTACGACCCGCAGATAAGCGGACAACCCTTTCGCAGAGGACATAACAAGGATTATAATAATGCCGATTCAAGATTTTACGGGAAAGATATTCTTAACGAAATAGCTTTTGTTCTTAAAGATGGTCAAAAGGGACGGATAATGTACAACGGACGATTTTCGGATTATGATACGGGACAATGGTGGTATGAACAGACTGTGGTAAATATTGCAAATTTGCCCTTTGAAAAAATCGGAGAAAATGTTTTTTTAGATGAAAAGTTTGATTTTTTATACAAACAGCTTGAAATATTACGCTGATATTTGCAATAAGATATTTGCAATAATATGAAATGATATTGAAATAAAATAAGCAGCAAAAAGAAAGGATTACACTAATGAAGTTATCTCAATTTTATATTGACGATTTAATTAAAACCGCATTAAATGAGGACATTAACTATATCGACAGCACCACCGACCTGCTTATTCCCGAGGACGATATTTCCGAAGCTTATTTTATGGCAAAGGACAGCGGCGTTTTGGCAGGGGTGGAGGTCGCTGCAAGGGTGTTTAAGCTGCTTGACGAAAATACCGAGGCAAAGTTTTTGTTCAAGGACGGCGACACGGTAAAGAAGGGCGATATTGTGGCAAGGTTTAAGGGCAATACGGCGGCAATGCTGAAGGCAGAGCGCACTGCGCTTAATCTTATTCAGCATATGAGCGGAATTGCCACTTATACAAAAAAATGCGTGGACTTGGTTAAAGGAACCAACGCTTCTGTCACCGATACAAGAAAGACATTGCCGGGACTTCGTCCGTTACAGAAATACTCGGTAGTGGCAGGAGGAGGAAGGAATCACCGTTATAACCTTACCGACGCCGCAATGCTCAAGGATAACCATATCGACGCCTACGGAGGAATTACCAAAGCGGTAAACGCTCTTCGTGAAAGGGCGGGACATATGCTGCAAATCGAGGTGGAGGCACGAACGCTTGATGACGTTAAGGAAGCGTTGGACTGCAAGGTAAACGTGATAATGCTTGATAATATGAGCTGCGAGGAAATGAAAAAGGCGGTGGAGCTTACGGCGGGAAGGGCTAAGTTAGAGGCAAGCGGCAACGTGACCTTAGATACCATTCGTGAGATTGCCGAAACGGGCGTTGATATAATCAGCTTAGGTGCGCTTACTCACAGCGTAAAAGCTTTTGATATTTCAATGAAATGGGTAAAGTGACGGAGTAGAAAAATGTCGGGACAGCCTATAGTATACGAAACCTTGGATAAAATGAATATAGCCTACCGCAAGGAGGAGCATATCCCCGTGTTTTCCGCAGAGGACAGGTATAAAATGGACACGGACCTGTGGGAGGGCTATACCGTCAGCAAGAACCTGTTTTTGAGGAATGCAAAGGGGGATAAGCATTATTTGGTGGTTACAAGCCTTGACAAAAAGGCTGATCTTAAAAGGTTAGCCGTGGAGATTGGCTCTACAAGATTGTCCTTTGCTTCGGAAAAAAGGCTCGATAAGTATCTGAAAACTAAGCCCGGTTCCATTTCTTCCTTTGGTGTGCTGAATGACGAGAATAAGGAAGTGACTGTTGTTTTTGATAAGGATTTAGTTGGGGAAAAGCACTTCGCACTGCACCCCAATGAGAATACGGCAACGGTTTATATTGACTTCTCGGACGTGGAGAGAGTTGTCAGGGAGCATGGGAATGAGATTATTTATGCGGAGATGTAAAATCGCTTCTTATACTAATTCTCAATTAAAATAGGACAAAGCCGGCGGGCGGGGCGTTCCTGATCAAGGAAGTCCCGACGCAGGAATATGCGGATATTTCAAGTCGGGCTGACACAGAGCAGGGACGCCCCGGTCGTTGGATTTGTCTGATTTTTATTGAGATTTAGTATTAATCAATATCAAAAAATATACCCGTTAAAGCCTTAATTATCATAGGCTTTAACGGGTATATTTCCGACAGAAATTTTGCGCTGAATTTACAAAATTTACAAAATATAACATAAACCGAATAAATCGGATAATTTGTTGGCGTAAGGATTTCCCCCTTTGATACTTCGCAGAAGGAAATAACCTTACTTAATATGGCTATATTATATATGCCGTCTATGATAAGAATATGACAGACATATATCAAACGTCAAAAATACATATGATAATTTATATGTTTAAAATTAATAGCCCAACAATGCTCTTATAACAGCGTTCGATACCAAAAAGCCCGTTGGCGTAAGAGAAATTCGTTTTCCGTCAAAGCTAAAGTATTCCTTGGGGATTTTATCAAGGTTATTAATAAGTTCATTTGCATTGCCGCCTATTTTCCCGTATTTATCAAGCGAGACACCTTCGGTAAGCCTAAGTCTCAGCATAAGGTATTCCTCTGCATCGCTAAGCTCCGAGGATTCCTCAGGGATCGTTTTTTGAATTGGAGAGGAAAGAAAAGCATTCAAATCGTTTTCGGTGTAAAATCTGTTTCCGTGGGTAAATGAATGGGCGGCGGGGCCTAATCCCAGATATTCCTCTCTGTTCCAGTATTTAAGATTGTGGCGGCATTGGCAGCCTTCCTGTGCAAAGTTGCTTATCTCGTATTGCTTAAAGCCTTTACTTTCTAAATATTGGGCGGCTGAAAGATAAATGCTGCAAATGCTGTCCTCGTCAGGCAGGCTGAGGCTTCGTTCGGCAAAGGGCGTACCCTTTTCTATTTTAAGCATATACGCCGATATGTGAGTAACGGGAAGCTCTGAAAGCAGCCGGATATTGCTGCAAACCCCTTCAGCCGTCTGCCCCTCCAAGCCTAACATCAGGTCGGCGGAAATGTTTTTGAATCCGCATTTATATGCAGCTTCAATTGCCGCTTCCGCCTGTGCGGCAGAGTGCCGTCTGCCCAGCGCTTTTAGCTCGCTGTCATCAAGGCTTTGTACCCCGAAGGATATTCGGTTTACGCCTGAACTAAGCAATGCGGACAAATTTTCCTCATTGGAACAGCAGGGATTGGCTTCTACTGTTATTTCCGCTTCGGGACTTGTCCGAATATAATTCATTAACTCACATATTTCCTTCCACAATAAAATCGGCGTGCCGCCTCCGAAATATACGGTATCGTATATGTTGCCGGATATATTGTCATAGTGCTTCAGATTGCGTATAACAGCGTTTTTGTATTGTTCTGCCTTGCTTTTCTCATACTTCACCGAGTAAAAATTGCAGTAGGGACATTTGGAAAGGCAGAAGGGAATGTGAATATACAGTGCTGACATATCGTTTTATTCGTCGAGTTTTAATACAGCCATAAACGCTTCCTGCGGAACAGACACAGTTCCAAGCTGGCGCATACGTTTTTTGCCTTCCTTTTGCTTTTCAAGGAGCTTTTTCTTTCTCGTAATATCGCCGCCGTAGCACTTTGCAAGCACGTCCTTGCGCATTGCCTTAATAGTTTCCCTGGCAATAATCTTTCCGCCTATAGCAGCTTGTACAGGCACCTCGAAAAGCTGTCTCGGAATATTTTCCTTAAGCTTCTCGGTGATTCTTCTTGCTCTGGGGTATGCTTTATCCGCATGGACAATGAAGGAGAGTGCGTCTACAACGTCTCCGTTAAGCATTATATCAAGTTTAACAAGCTTGGAGGGGGCAAATCCTATTATTTCATAATCATAGCTTGCATAACCTCTTGAACGGGATTTCAGAGCGTCGAAAAAGTCGTAAACTATCTCGTTCAGCGGCAGCTCATAGTGAATGTCAACTCTCTTTTCGTCAAGGTACTTCATATCCTTAAAGACACCCCGCCTGTCCTGGCACAGCTCCATAATGCTCCCGACAAATTCGGAGGGGGAGAAGATGTGAGCGGAAACCATAGGCTCCTCGGCAAGAGATATTTCTCCGGCATCGGGGTAGTTGGTGGGATTGTCTATCATTACAACGTCGCCGTTAGTTTTAGTTATTCTGTAGACTACCGAGGGGGCGGTGGTTATAAGGTCGAGGTTGTATTCTCTTTCAAGACGCTCCTGTATAATATCCATATGGAGCAGTCCGAGGAAGCCGCATCTGAATCCGAAGCCCAAGGCTACTGATGTTTCGGGATCAAAGGAAAGGGAAGCGTCATTTAGCCTCAGCTTATCCAAAGCGTCGCGCAGGTCTCCGTATTTTGAGCCGTCGGCGGGGTAAATTCCGCTGAACACCATGGGGTTCACCCTTCGGTAGCCCGCTAAGGGTTCCTCGGCAGGGTCGTCAGCCAATGTTACGGTATCGCCTACTCGTGTATCGCCTATTGATTTTATTGAAGCGGCAATATAGCCTACCTCGCCAGCACGCAGCTCTTCGGCGGGAATCAGACTTGTTGCTCCCATATATCCAAGCTCGGTAACCGTAAACTCGGCGCCGGTAGCCATCATTTTTATTTTGTCGCCCGTTTTTACCGTGCCTTCTTTAACCCTAATATACACAATAACGCCTTTATATGCGTCATAATAGCTGTCAAAAATAAGCGCCTTAAGCTTTCCGTTTTTGTCTCCTTTAGGCTTTGGAACGCATTTAACAATTTGCTCCATTACAGCTTCAATGTTTATTCCCATTTTAGCGGAAATGCAAGGGGCGTCGTCGGCGGGAATACCTATTACCGTTTCTATTTCTTCCTTTGCTTCATCGGGACGTGCGGAGGGAAGGTCTATCTTATTTATTACCGGCACCACCTCTAAATCCTGCTCAATGGCAAGGTAGGTGTTAGCCAGCGTCTGAGCCTCTATGCCCTGTGATGCGTCAACGATAAGTATTGCCCCCTCGCAGGCGTTAAGAGAGCGTGACACCTCGTAATTAAAGTCAACGTGTCCCGGGGTATCGATAAGGTTGAAAATATACTCGCCGCCGTTCTGCGCCTTGTAAATAAGCCGCACGGCTCTTGCCTTTATGGTTATTCCGCGCTCACGTTCAAGCTCCATATTATCAAGGAGCTGTTCCTCCATATCTCTGTGGGCAACGGTTTTGGTAAGCTCCAATATTCTGTCCGCTAAGGTGGATTTTCCGTGGTCTATATGAGCAATTATGCAGAAGTTTCTGATATTGTCCGGATAATTAAGTTCCATTGTGACGTTTTACCTTTCTTATACTAATTCCGTTTTAAAAACGTGCTAACGTTTTTAAAATATTCGGCGAAGCCGAATACGCCGCCGAAGGCGGTGCGGAATGTACGTTCAATACTATTTCTTGACGTGACGAAGTCACGTCGGTTCCGCTGAAAGCGGAACCTTTAAAAACGTTCAAAGAACGTTTTTAAATTAGAAATAGTATTATAAGGGAAAGTTTTGAATTTGAAATTGACTATGAATGTACATTTTAATTATATCATTAAATTTAGCGCTCGTCAAGTTCGGGGGGAGGCGCTTTTGGGGCGACAGTATTTATTTTTTGGGTAAGAAAAGAATATCCAAGAGTGTTTAAGCAAGCAATCTGCCGTTGTCATACTAATTTCAATTTAAAATCATTCTTTACAAAATTTTAAATTGAAATTACACCCGAAGCACTATTCTCAAATTATCCATAAAGTTTTACAATCTTTTTAATTTGAGAATAGTATCAAACTCACAATGCAGGGTTCCGACATTATTGACTGCAATCACAGTGCCTTTCGTTCCAGGGGAACAGTCCGCAGGTCGTCACCCATCAGTCACAGGCGTACTATACAATCTATAAAAACAAAATTGGAAAATTTTGTAAATATTTTTTCGGGAGAGTTCGAATCCATTTTTCCCTCGAAAAAATCTACGGAACCGCAATCCTGTTTTTCACAAGATTTATGCCCACAAATGG
>CAYMFX010000002.1:0-45321 GCA_964389845.1 uncultured Ruminiclostridium sp. | reverse complement strand
CGCACCCTTGCCGTAGGCAAGGGTAATTAAAAAAATGTATTTTTTAATTAAGAAAAAGTATTAATAATCGGGGGCAGCGTATGCTGTCCTCTTTTGTTTATGTGAATTGACACAATCAAATATTTTTCGTAATTTTTTTAGCAAAGCTTACCAAGGAGCCTATTTGCTACTTGATATTTTTGCCAAAATAGAGTAAAATAATAATACGCCGATAATTTGGCGCAGCTAAAGAACTGTGAAATATGAACTGATTAGAAATAGAAAACCGTCTAACCGGTTTTAAAATGAAATAAGAGGAAAAAAGCTATGAGAGTTGCATTATTTACCGAGGTTTATCTGCCGGCAGTAAACGGAGTGGTTACCCATGTAAAAACCCTTAAGGAAGGACTTGAACAGTTAGGACACAAGGCAATTATTGTCACTGCCGACTCAAATGTTAAAAAGACGCAAGCCTCAAAGGATATACTTTACTGTCCTGCAATAAGGCTCGAAAAAATATACGGCTATGATGTCGCTTCCCCCATAAGTACGGACAGGCTTAAGCTTATCAAGGATTTCAACCCCGACGTTATTCATATACACAATGAGTTTGGCATAGGTCTTTCGGGAGTCATAATCGCAAGAATGCTGAAGGTTCCCTTGGTGTACACCATGCACACTATGTATGACGATTACGTTTATTATGTGGCAAATAACGAGCCTACAAGAAAATTGCTCACCTCCGCTTCCCACAAGTACGCAAAGGTTCTTGCCACTGCCGCAAGCGCAATTACGGGTCCCTCTAAGAAGGTTGAGGAATACTTCCGCCGCTGCGGGGTAAACAAAGCTATTACGGTTATTCCCAACTCGGTGGAAACCGACGTATTTAACCGCTACTCGGTTGATAAGGAAAAAATCAAGGCGGTACGCGACAAATACGGGCTTTCCGACAGCGACCTTGTTTTCTGCTTTTGCGGAAGAATGGGTCAGGAAAAGAATATTGAAACTCTCCTTGAATTTTGGTCGAAAAACGTTAAGGCTGAAGACGGAATGAAGCTTCTGCTGATAGGCGGCGGACCTCAGCTTGAAGAATTCAGAGAGCTTTCACAAAAGCTCGGCGTATCCGATACCGTAATCTTTACCGACAGAGTTGAACACAAGGACATACCGCCGTATTACGCCGCCTGTGACTGCTACATTACCGCTTCTCTTACCGAATGTCATTCTATTTCAATGATGGAAGGACAAGCAACAGGAATGCCTGTACTTACAATTCGTGACGAGCTTAACGCCGACCAGATTGAGGAGGGAATAAACGGCTTCTTCTTCCGCAATGCCGATGAAATGTATGAGCATATGAAGCATCTGAAATCTCTGTCCAAAGAGGAATTGGATAAACTGAAATCCGTGTCGAGAGAATCCATTGTCGCCTCGGGAACCAAATCCATTGCCGAAAAGCTTCTCACCGTCTACGACGAGGCTATTAAGGAATACAACCGTAAGCTGATGTATAAAAAGCTTCCCCGTGACGCCAAAAAGGTGTACAAATTGAAATACGGCGACATTTTCCACGAGGACAAGCCCTTGCGTCCAAAGCATACGATAAAGGTCAAAGCAAAGCGTATAACAAAAGAAGAGAAGCTTATAAAAAAACAGGCTGCAAGAAATGAAAAAATAAGAAAAAACGCCGCCCGTAAAATACGCAAGCGGCATAATAATGTATTAAAGAACAGCAAGGAGAAGCAATGACTGATTTTATTTTAAACAAGCTGAGCGAGGCCATGGGCGGCGGGAATATCATTAACGTTTTAATATCCGTTGTGTTCTTAATAATAGGCTTTATCGGACTCATAAAGGGAGCGGACATCTTTGTGGACAGCGCCTCACAGATTGCCGCCAAGCTCAATGTGCCGCTGATAGTTATCGGTCTTACCATAGTGGCATTCGGCACAAGCGCACCGGAAGCGGCTATCAGCATAACCTCGGCAGTGCAGAACAATGCGGGAATAGCGGTGGGAAACGTTTTAGGCAGCAACATTATGAACATACTGCTGATTCTTGGCATTTCCGCCATTATATGCAGGCTTCCCGTTAAAAAGACGACCTTTCGCTATGAGATTCCCTTTGTTATATTCATAACGGCGGTTATGCTTTTGCTCGGCGTTTTGGGCGGGAGCATCGACAGGCTTGACGGAGTTATATTTGCGCTCCTTTTTGCGGCGTTTATGTTTTATTTGTTCAAGCTCTCAAAAAGCGGCGACAGCTCCTTTGCCGACGACGTGCCCGAAATTGATAAGAACGCCTCTATCCCTAAGATGATACTGTTTGTAATATTGGGACTTGCTATGGTTGTGTTGGGCAGCGACTTTACCGTCAGCGGCGCAACTAAGATTGCCGAAATTGCAGGCTTGGACGACAGAATAATCGGTCTTACAATTGTGGCGTTCGGCACTTCCCTTCCCGAGCTTGTAACCTGCATTCAGGCTGCAAGGAAAAACAAGGTGGATATTGCAATAGGAAATATTATAGGCAGCAATATCTTTAACATTCTCTTTGTAGTAGGTATTTCCGCTCTCGTTTCTCCCTCCGCCATTCAGTTCAAAAGCTCATTCATAATCGACGCTGCTGCTGCAATAGCCGCCGCCGTTGTACTATGGCTTCTGACATTAAAGAATAAGAGAATCAGCAGATTAGGCGGAGTGATTATGTTAGCGCTGTATGCGGTGTATTTCGTTTATCTCTTTGCTGCGCCCGCCGCTTAAAATGTTATTCTGAAAAAGTAAATCAAATTCAAGGCGGCGCCTTAGAATTATCAGTCAATGCTTTTCCGATAATTCTAAGTCGCCGCCTAAACTTATCAAAAGGTGAATTTCTTTATTCTCCCTTAGTAACCTGATAATCCTCGCCTGAGGTCGCTTTTTTCAGAGCCTCCATAAGCCCCGGTACTCTCCATGTAAGATCCTTGCGGTTCAGATTTCCTCCGTTGTCCCATAAGAAACAGCAAGCGCCCATATCGTGGCAAAGCTTGGTGAGATACTCGCTGAAATAGATGAACTCATTTGCTGCGCCACCGCCGGAATATTCGCCGATAACAAAGGGAATGCCCTTATCAACAAAGGTTTTCTTCATCTGGTTCATCTTGCTTTCCATAAGCTTAACCTCGGAGCTGCTGCCCCAGGTTTTTTGTGTTCCCGCACCGCAAAACTCGTAAGGCGTGTAATAGTGAACGGAAACAATAAGGTGATCGGCTATCTTGTCCTCGGGCATTTTAAAGGCAGGGTCGCAGGTTTTTGCAACGTCCGTCCAATAGCCCGCAATCAATAAATGACGTTTGGGATTGTTTCCTCCCGTTTCACGGATTATGTTTACAAAATCCTGATTGATTTTATTCAGCAGGTCGTAATCGCCCGAATAACCGTCGAAGCCCACCTCGTTCATTGATTCAAAAATAAGGTGATCCGAATAGTCCTTAAACCTTTCGGCAATTTGCTTCCACATTTTGCTGTAGCGAGCGTAAAACTTATCGTAATCGCTCTTTGCCGTCTCAATTATCCATGCGCCGAATTTGGGGTCGCCGCCGCCGTCATGGTGCATATTGATGATAACATAAAACCCTCTGTCAATAGCATAATCGACTACCTCCTGAACCCTGTTCATCCAGCTTTCCTTAATATTGTCGTCATCGTCAAGGTGATCTCTCCATGTGACGGGCAGACGCACAGCATTCACACCGTCAGCCTTAAGCTTATCAAACAATTCGGGAGTGGTCATCACGTTGCCCCACAGGGTTTCATCTACCTCCTCGCCCTCCTCGGCATGCTCGTCTAACTTGCCGTCTCCGTTGCGATCCGCCTGACAAACGTCAAGGGTGTTGCCAAGATTCCAGCCTATTTTCATTTCCTTTACCAGCTCGGTTGAGGTTATGTCCCTCATTTCGGCGGGCTTTGCGGTATTCTCGGCGGATATGCTTGAACCCGTATTTGTATCTGTCGGTTGGTCAGTACCGTTATTACAGCCCGAAAAAATTACGGATACCGCCGTTAATGCCGAAATTATCAAAGAAGCCGCTCTAAATTTTTGCATTTTCATTGTTCTCTGCCTTTCCCAAAAAAAATTAAGTAATCGATTACATTACAGTAGAATTATAACGTAATCGTTTACATTTGTCAATAGCTGAAAAGATGTTTTGTCGGTTTTATTTAACTTTTGGATAGAGAATTTGTTAATTTTGATGTAACGGTCTGTACTGTATTTGCCGAATTATGGCATACCGCTTTTCAAAAGGTTACAATAAGGTTACAAAAACGCCTTATATATTGCATTTTAAAATTTGCGGTGGTATAATTGACATAATGCGACAGGAGGCTACATATATGAAAAAGCTTGTGCTGCTTTTAATACCCTTCATACTATGCTCATGCACAAAAATTGACGATGAACAATCTTCTATAACAAAAACCGATACCGATATTTCGGAGATTATTACATCCGAGGAAATAAGCACTGTAAGCACTTCCCAAGAGGAGACCGCTCCCGCTGTTACAACCGAAGCGGTTTTGAGTCCTGTTAAGGAAAATATTGATTATAAAAGCTTTGAAGCTCAAATTGACAAATGTATCGAGGACAACGACACTGTGGGCATGGGACTATGCGTTTTCGCCGACGGGAAAGTGATATATGAAATTAACCGTGGAACAGCGGATAAGGAACAAGGAATCCCCTGCGACCATAATACGGTATACCGTGTGGCAAGCGTCTCCAAGCTGGTATCCGCAATGGCGCTGATGACGCTTTATGACGAGGGAAAGCTTGACCCCTATACCGATTTGGAGGAGCTTACGGGGCTGCCCTATAATTCTTCTGCGGACAATGAACGGGTACTGCTGTGGCATTTGCTTACTCATACCGCCGGACTTGTGGATGGCACTGCATACAATGAATCTCCGTCAAAATATTACAGCACCTCATATGTTTTGGAAAAATCGAATCTTGGCTATAAGCCGGGAACCCAATATCTTTATACAAACTTCGGAGCGGGTACCGTCGGCTCTATTGCGGAGCTTGTCACGGGAGAGTATTTCCACGACTTTGCCGACCGCGTGCTGTTTTCAAAGCTGGACATGGACGCCGCATACTGTGCAAATATGCTTGACAACCGACAAAACTGCGCTAATATTTACAGCGGCGGAGCTTTAAGAATTTCCCCCAAAACATGGGGCAGGTCGACAAGCTATTATGAATCCTTCGGTTTAGGAAACAGCTATCTTAATGCTCAGTGCGAGCTTCTTATATCGTCCAAAAATTTAGCAAGGTTAGGAATCGTAATTTCGGGAGACGGCACTGTCGACGGAGTGCGCATACTCAGCAGGGAGGCGGTAGACCTTATCAATACCCCGTATTATCACAGCGGGGAGCTGTCCTTCGACGTTGGACTTTCAACCAGAATATATGAAGGCAACCTTGTGGAGGGACACAGAATTTTCGGGCATTCGGGAAGCGCTTACGGAAATGTCTGCGGCTTGTATTATGACCCCGCCAATCACACCGGTGTTGCGATTTGCACTAACGGCTGCTACATCGGCTCAAACCCGAATAACGATGTGTTCCACATACTTGACGAGTGTATAAACTGCGTTTACGATTACTTTTTTAATTAGAATTACATATAGATTACATAATAAAGGCGGTATTGACTGATGAAAATAAAAAGCAAAGCTCTTGTACTTTTAATATTGTTTCTTACCGGCTGCACCTCATTGGACAACCCTGCTGCCACGTCTGAATCCACATCTGATACGAGTGTTGTTACAACGGCAAGCGTAACCGAGGCAACAGAAGCTGTTACCGAAGAGGTTACCCTGCCGCCTGAGCCGGTTATTGAACCTAAAACAGTAACAGTGTGCGCCGTGGGCGATAACCTGATACATTCCCCGATTTATAGGCAGGCGAGAAAAGAGGGCGGCTATGATTTTACTGACGCTTACGCCAATGTGGAGGATATGATAGAATCAGCCGACCTTGCGGTAATCAATCAGGAGACCCTTATCTGCAACGATATGTACGAGCCTTCAAATTACCCCATGTTTAACACTCCAACGGCATTGGGCGACCATATGATAGACATAGGCTTTGACGTATTCACTCTTGCAAACAACCACTGTCTTGACTATGGCGAGGAGGGGCTGTCTTATTCCTTTGACTATTGGGACGGAAAAAGCATATTGACTGCCGGAGTTTATAAGAACCAAGCCGATAAAGACAAAATACGGACGGGCGAGTTCGGCGGCGTAAGCTTTTCGTTTCTTTCTTACACCGAAAGCCTTAACGGACTGAGACTTCCTTCCGATTCGGAAAAGATAATAGGAGACGTCAACAACCTTGAGGGAATGATTGCCGATGTTAAGGCGGCAAAGAAAATTTCCGACATATGTGTTGTGGCTTTGCATTGGGGCGTAGAAGGCTCGGGAAGAATCGAGGATTGGCAGCGCGATTATGCCAAGACCTTAGCGGAGGCGGGAGCAGACGTTATTATAGGCAACCACCCTCATGTGCTGAGAGATATAGAGATGATAAAGACAAAACGGGGAGAAACTCTTTGCGCATATTCCCTCGGAAACTTTATTTCGGCTCAGAATGTGGGAGCTAACCTTGTAAGCGGTATCCTTGCCTTTGACGTAACCTTTACGGAAAGGGACAAGCCTGTGAAAATAACCGATGTAAAGCTTACTCCCATAGTCACTCATTATGACAGCGGGTATTCCAATTTAAGACTTTACAAGCTATCGGATTACACTCCTGAGCTTGCTTCCGCACACGGGGTGCGGCAATACGGCAGCTTCAGCTATGATTATATTATCGAAGTGTTAAAAAATTCGGTGAATGAAAAATATCTTGTACTTCCTGACTAGGGGCTATCTGAAAAGTCGCAATTTGCACAATTTCTACTAACTGCGGACGCTTTCTGCGTCAAAAATGCTCGGAATACTTTAGTATTCCTGCGCTTTTTTCCTTGAAATCGCCACGCATTTAGCGAAATTGTACAAAATTGCTTAGTTTTCAGATACGCCCTAAAAAAGCTTAACCGAAAAATAAAAAAGGCGGACTCTTTATGAAAAAGCAATTGAAAAAAAGCAAATTGGTTTATATAATTTTTGCGGCTGTGTTGGTCGTATTGGCAGCGGCGGCAATAATTTATGTTTTTAATGTCTTAAGCGAATATGAAGCAAGTCAGCCTGAAAAGGAAATAGAACGACAGCTTGAAAAAATAACCGGCAATGCCAAAAAAGGGACATTAGACAGTATAGTTTCTTTTGAGGGCGAAGACGGCGGCTTTGAAATAACGGAGGAGGAAAAGAAACGCTTTATTTCCGCATTATCAAGCGATAAGCTGACCTATAAGCTTATGTCGGGCAGCTCCGACGGCTCTGCCCTCACATACAGCGTTTCCGATGAAGCAGATTCCCTGCTGTATATAAAGCTAAAAAGTCTTTCGGAGAAAACAAAGCTTTCGCTGTTTACCTATTCGGAATGGAAAACCGAGGAAGTAAATGCGGCTCTATTCAATCTTTCGGTGTCTCTCCCGCCTTCCATAACGGTCAAATTAAACGGAAACGTTCTTCAAGGCTCTCCTTCCTCTGAGGACCCGCAAAAGCTTCTTTACAATATTTCCGCTTTCGGAAAGCCGAAGCTTGTAATATCCGACGGCTTCGGCAACGAGTTAGAGTGCAAAGAAAGCACCAAGATAGACATTACCGAGTACACGGTTACAATACCTGATAACTACACCCTGAAAATCGGCGGCAATGAGGTAGATTCCAACACAGCCGAAGCTTCAGACAATCCCGATTACTCCAATGTTGCCGAATACTGCTCCGATATGCCTAAGCTGCTGACATACAGCTGTGCGGTTCTGAAAAATGAAGCGGAAATTGAGATAACAGACCCAATGGGACAGCCCGCCCAATTTGACAAAAGCAAGAATGTTGTTAAAATAACGGAACAGCCTTCTTATTCCGATTCCGTTCCCGAAGAGCTTTTGGCAAATATTGATCCTACGAGAGCGGCAAAGGACTGGAGCTTGTTTTTAACGCAAGACCTTAACGGCGCAAACTACGGATTTAATATTGTGGCAAGCTATCTTGACGAAAATTCATACCTTTACGATGTTGCATGGAAATACGCCAACGGAATAGACATCACATTTACAAGTCCCCACAGCTATCCCACATTTGCCGACGAGAAAATCTCCAATTATATCAGATACACCGACAGCTGCTTTTCCTGCGACGTCTTCTTTAACAAAAATATGCTTCTGAACACCGGAACATTAGTTACCGACACTATGAACAGCACCTTCTTTTTTGTAAATATAGGTACTGCTGACGCTCCAAAATGGATAATAACGGATATAAAGGAAATTATTTAATATGAACGATACAAATTCTGCTGCTAAAAAAATATTTAAGGGCATTGGGAAGTTCTTTCTTTTCCTATTTACCTTTATCGCAATATTGGCTTTAACTCTTTTTATTTGTCTCAAGATGATCTGCTCCGATATATCCCCTTCCGCAAAAAGAGTTTTTGTCACAACCCTTTTGGAAACGGGACAGCTTAAATTCCTTGCCTCTTGGTTTGTAGACGCCGATGAGATTCGGCATATTGTGGACGAAAATTCAATGCCCGTCTTTAACGAAGAGGTTGACGCTTCAAAAATCGTTATTGATTCGGGAATAAGCTCGGGGGACAGCAGTGGCGAAAACAATGAAACTCCCGATATAGAAAAGGTTGAGATTTCCGGAAAGACCTTTTTTGCCACTATGCTTATTGTAAAAGACCCGTCAAGGGTTTCCGTGGCTTCTATCTACCCTTGGAAGGATAAAGGGATAACCCTTGACGAGCTTGTAAAACAAAACGGCGCTGTGGGAGGAATAAACGGCGGCATTTACGATTCCACCAACAATACGGGAGGAAGACCCTACGGAGTTTTGGTGGAAAACGGAGAAATACGAATGAACGAGCCTCAGTCCTTTTCGGGACTGGTTCTTATAGGGCTTACAGAGGACAATATCCTTCAAATAATCGATATTGACGGCAAGACAAGGGAGGATACGGAAAAGCTGATAGCCGATATGAAGATTCGTGACGCCGTCTGCTTCCAGGAGGAAAGCAGCGATTCAAACAATCACTTTGTACAGCTTGTGATAAACGGAGAATCCCGTGAGCTTAACGGAATGGGAAGCGGACTTAATCCTCGAACCGCAATCGGACAGCGTGCCGACGGCGCCTTGCTCTTACTGGTAACAGACGGCAGAGGAAAGTCGGGACACCTTGGCGCTTCCGCCTCCGATTTGATAAACATAATGTCGGAGTACGGCGCAGTCAATGCCGCTAACCTTGACGGCGGCAGCTCTTCCTGTATGTACTACGGCGATGAATATCTGATGACCAGCGTCACCTTCTACTACTCCAATTCCTCATGGAGACTTCCCGCCGGATTTATCATTAAATGACAAAGGAAAATTCATTAAGTGAAAAATAAAACTAACACACCGACACAATTTGTTATGCCCGCCGTTATAACCGATTTTGATAAGTGGGTTCTGAAATCGGCAGGTGAAATGGGTATAAGGCGATTGTACTTTTTGGCGAGGGACGGATATATAATGTATAACGCCGCCCGAATTATTGCCGAAAAGAACAATCTTGATATTGAGCTCAGGTATCTTTACTGTTCAAGATTGTCGCTCAGAACAGCCGCATTGTCGGATTTGGGGGAGGAGGCGTACCGCTATCTGTTAGAGGGCGGCTTTGCCCTTACTCCAAAGGTAATATTGAGCAGGCTGACATTGTCCGATGAGGAAAGAAATCGAGTTTACTCAGATATTAATTACAGCGGCAATGAAGAAACGGAAATGGGGAAAGCCGCCGCAGCGGAATTTTGCGGCAAGCTGAAAAAATCAAAGGTTTACAACGACTATATAAAATCCGTTTCACAGTCTGTCAAGGAAAACGCCGTTTATTATCTGGAACAGGAGGGATTGCTTTCCGATACCCCCTATGCCGTTGTTGACAGCGGCTGGACGGGTTCTATGCAGCGTATGCTCCGTATTTTGACAAAGCGAAAACAGACAGGCTTTTACTTCGGAATGTACTCCGAAGCAAATAGGGAGGACGGGGATTTTTACACCTACCTTTTTGATAAAAATACTTCTCCCCTGCTTGTCTCCAAATTCAACAATCACCTTTTTGAAGCCTTATGCAGCGCGCCGCACGGAATGACTGTGGGCTACGGAAAGGAAGAAAACAAAATTGTACCCCTGCTAAAGGAAGAAAAAAGCTTAAACCTTGAGCATAGGATTATTGTTGAGCAAAAGCGGCTTATTGAGGATTATGCCGATAAGAACGGAGTAATTGCAAAAAAAGAATACGGTATCAAGGAACGTCAAGAATTTGCATTTCCCCTTCTCGACAAGCTGATGTACAATCCCGACAAGGACACGGCGGAGGAATACGGCAATCTGAGATTTTCCGACGACCCTTCAGAGCTGTACAGCTTTCCGTTGGCAGAGAAAACAGGCGACACAAAGCGGCTTTACCTCATTCCAAGGATAATGGAAAAGCTTTTTAAAAAGGGAAATCTCCAAAAGCCCGTTTATTGGGGCTACGCTACGGCGGTATTAAGCGGAAAAGGGAGCTTTTGCCGATTAAATCTGAGATTGTGGGAAATATTGTGGCTGATAAAACGCAAATGAAAGGAATAATATAATGAATTCCCTTACCGTATCGGTAATTATGCCCGTGTATAATCCTGAGCCAAACGAGCTGCGCCGTGCAATAAGCTCCGTCCTTTCACAGGAGTACGAAGAGTTTGAATTTGTGATATGCGACGACTGTTCAAAGGCTTATGTAAAGGATATTATAGATTCATTTGACGATGAAAGAATAGTGTATATCAGAAACGAAGCCAATATGGGCTGCGCTTATTCCCTTAACCGCTGCATTGAACAGGCAGGGGGAGAATTGCTCATAAGGCAGGACGCTGACGATTATTCCCTTCCCCGCCGTTTTGAGCGTCTTATATCCGAATACAAAAAAAACCGATGCGATATTGTTGCCTCGGATATTATTCTTTTTGACGAGGGCGGGGAGTGGGGACACCGTGATTATCCCGATTCACCGGGGAAAAAAGACTTTCTTTTTGCCGTCCCGTTTATGCACGGGGCTTGCGCATTGAAGAAAACCTCTGTTGAAAAAGCGGGTATGTACCCTGTTTCCAAAAAAACCGCACGCTGTGAGGAATACGCCCTTTTTATGACTATGTATTCATTGGGTGCAAAGGGCATAAATCTTTCGGAAAGACTGTATGCCTTTAATGAAAATCAATCCGCCGTTTCCCGCCGCAAATACTCGGACAAGGTCAAGGAAGTACGGGTAAAAGCCGAGGGCTTCAAAAAGCTCAGGCTCTATCCCATTGGAATAATCTTTCTTATAAAGCCGCTTGTAGTGGGGCTTATACCGCCAAAGCTGCTGGCTAACATAAAAAACCTTGTCTTTAAAAGAAAATCTCATAAGGGAGCATAACAATTGAAATTAAAGAAGAAAATTTATGATATTTTGGTTGCAAAAGAGCCTCCGATAAGGCGGTTATATGTCAAATATAAGGCTCAGGGAAATTCGCCGTTAAAAAGAGCCGTTTATCTGTTCAGGCTCAATTTTTCCTATCACATTCTGAGAGATAAAAGGCTTTCGGGATATGGAAAACGTAAGGGAAAGCCCTGCTGTGACGGTCCGGAAAGCAAGCTTTATTATAAAATGTCTCCCGAAGAGCTTGCCGAAAAGCTTTCGGGCTTTGACGCCGTTTCCTTTGACATTTTCGATACCCTGATACAGCGTCCCTTTGCTGCGCCTGCCGATTTATTTCATATTGTGGGAGCGGAAACGGGGCTTCTTAACTTTGCCGAGATAAGGGAGCAGTGTGAACGTGAAGCCCGTGAGAAGCAGCATAACTTAAACGGCAGCTATGAGATTGACATAGACGATATTTACGATTACATCAATACGTATATCGGCACGGACTACGGGGCGGCAAAGGAAACCGAGCTGAAAGCCGAAATGAGGTTGTGCTGCGGAAATCCTTATATGAAAAGGGTCTGGGACATTTTGAAGAAAAACGGAACAAAGCTTTTTATTATTTCCGATATGTACCTGAAATCCGATTTTTTGGAAAAGCTTTTGATAAAAAACGGTTTTGAAGGCTTTGAAAAACTGCTTGTATCAAATAAGTATGGCTGCTCAAAGAATGACGGACTTTTGTATGCAAGGGCTAAGGAGCTTATGCCGAAGGGGAAGCTTGCTCATGTGGGCGATAATCTGCACAGCGATATTGAAAAAAGCACGGAAAACGGATTTACCGCATTTCCCTGCAATAACGTAAACAGCTGCGGTGCTCCCTACCGTCCCTATGAAATGAGCAGGATAATCGGAAGCGCATATTCCGGAACAGTAAACATAAAGCTTCACAGCGGCGTTAAGACATACCCTGTCCTTTACGAATACGGTTATGTTTACAGCGGGATTTTTGTCCTCGGCTACTGCAATTTCATTCACCGTATCTTTACCGAGCGGAATGCCGATAAGGTCTTGTTTTTGGCAAGAGACGGCGATTTACTTAAACGTGTTTACAACAAGCTTTATCCCGATGATAACACCGAGTATTTTCTGTGGTCAAGGCTTACGGCAATCAAGCTGTGCTTTGAGGAAAACACCTTTGATTTTATTAGACGCTTTATTTATCATAAATGCGGCAATAATCTTACCGCATCAAAGCTTTTGGAGCAAATGGGGTTAGTCGGTTTAACCGATTCCTGTCCTTTTAAGGATACTGTTATCAACGAAAAAAACTATATGGAATTGGGAATATTTATCATAAACAACAGAAAGTCGGTAAAAGAAATTTATTCCTGCTGTGAAAAAGGGGCAAAGAAGTATTTTTCGCAAATGCTGTCGGACAGCAAAAGAGCTTTAACGGTAGACGTGGGCTGGGCGGGAAGCGGCGGCGCAGCTATTGCCGCACTCTGCAAAAAATGGGGCTATGAAACCGAGATAATAGGCGTTATTGCAGGAACAAACGACAGCTTCAGCGAACAGCCCGACGCCTCCGAGGGACTTATACAAAGCGGGAAAGCGTATGCTTACTGCTATTCTCAGCGCCATAACCGTCATATTTACGAATATCACGACGCTTTTCAGGGGCATAACGCCTTTTTTGAAATGCTTCTCGGTTCGGAAAGCCCTTCCTTAAAGGAATTTGACGCTGACGGGAATCCCGTATTTACGGAAAACGAAGAAGGAAACGCAGAGACGGTTCGCCTTATACACAGCGGCGCAATGGATTTCTGCAATGACTATCTGAAGCATTTTTCCGACTATCCTTATATGCTTGATATTTCGGGCAGCGACGCTTATGCTCCCTTTATGTTTGCGGGCAATGACAAAAACAAATATTTTAAGTCGGCGCTTGGAAATGCAATGTTTAATTTTGGAATAGGTACTGCCGCAAAAAGCATAAATTCTCAGATATAATTTGGAGCTGTAAAAAACTAAAGTTGTAACATAATCATCTTTCTTGAAAGCCCGATTAATACTATTAACCGATTAAAAATTGGAAAAACGGTTTTTAATCGGTTAATAGTATGAATTCCAAAACTCCCCAGTGGGGCGTTTTTGTAAGAGGGGACGCCCTGCAAGAGAGGGCGTCCCCTGTTTTATGATAGGCAGTTGTATCTTTGCGAGGTTTTATACTAATTATCGATTAAAATAAGACAAAAACATTGTAACAAGCACTCAAATGGCAGCACATTGTTGTGACAGCATCTTAACATTTAATTGCACCGCCTATATCGCATAAGGAGCCGCCACAAAGCAAGTCCGTACCACAGCTTTAACGAACGCAATACCAGCCCGCTCTTTGCAAAAATAGAACCGAGAGTAAAACCATTATAGCAAGCACTACTTCCAAAGCGGGGAAAAGGGGGAGAGGGGCAAGGAAGCGGTTCTTAGGTGGAAACCTTGGGGAGAGGGGGAAAGTCCCCGCTTTGGTGGGTTTGTACTTGCCCCCTCTCCCCATGGTGTCCACCTAAGCCCCCCGCGGGGAGCGGGTTTAACTGCACCGTAAGGTGTGAAAGACAGATAATTGCGCACTTGTGAAAAAGCAAATCAATTTGTCTACTTTTAAAATATAAATAGTATTACCTCGCACGGTAATGTGCTTTTTTACAGATCCTATTGTTAATAAATTTCCGCCACCGCTTTGCTCCAATTATTGGAAATTTCCGTACAAAGGTCAATATCTCCGCTCTCTGCGGCTGTTTGCAGCTGTTTAAAGAAGAACTCGTTAATGCCGCTGTAATTGTTTTGCGACATCTTTTCAATAACTGCGTCTAATTCAAGGGTATCATAATCATCTAAAGCAACCTGAAGAGCGTCTAAGGCATGAAGAATCTTATCTCCGTTAGAACCTGAGTTTACGAGGTTTTCGCCCCACTTCTCCACAATGGTCTGACATTCCTCTATCTCGCCCTTCTGCGCCGCATTGTTCAGCTGTTCAAAGAAGCCTGCGTTTTCGTCCGAGTATTTGAACGCCGACATTTCCTCGATGACCTCGTCTACCTGAAGCACATCAAATTCCTTCAGCGCACACTGCATTTTATCTAACATAACCATTATGTCTTCAAGCTGTGCAATGCGTTCATTATGCTCGGAACCGCCGGTGAAATACGGCTTAAGCATCTCCTTTAGAAGCATATATTCTTTGAGCATCAGGTCTGTTTTTTCATTGATAAGCGCAATATTTTTTTCATTGCCCGCCTTTTCCATTTCGGTGGCAAGCTCTGAAATATGTGCTGCGCCTATCTGACGGGAGGTGCTTTTCAATGCGTGAACCTCAATAGTGTAATCCCGCCAGCGCTCTTCCCTTTTGTGTTCTGATATATCCTTATACTTTTTGTCGATAGCGCCGTAATATTCCTTAAGAACGGACCAGTAGAGCTGTTCGCTTCCGAGCAGGGATATAGCGTCCCTTGTGTTAAGCCCCTTTTTGTAAAGCTCCTCTATGCTTGCGCTAATATCGAAAGTATCCTTTTCGATTTCGGGCTCCTGTGCGTCTGCGGGAAGTATTTTTTCGCCGGGCAGCCATTTCCTG
This sequence comes from uncultured Ruminiclostridium sp., assembly GCA_964389845.1. Classification (GTDB taxonomy): domain Bacteria; phylum Bacillota; class Clostridia; order Oscillospirales; family Ruminococcaceae; genus Ruminiclostridium_E. The sequence goes on along the minus strand of CAYMFX010000002.1, from coordinate 30,143 downwards.
AGCTTTGACACTATGTCCTTAACATCGATAGGCTTTGCGACAAAGTCGTTCATGCCTTCTTTTATGAACATATCCCTTGCGCCGCCGATTGCGTTCGCCGTCAGCGCTATAATAGGCACATCGTTGTAGCTCGGCACAAGCCTTCTGATAATATGAGTAGCCTCGATTCCGTCAACCTCGGGCATCATATGATCCATAAAGATAAGATCGTATTTTACATGATGAATTTTTTCAATAGCGTCGGCAGCGCTGGTGGAAGTGTCCATCTGCATTCTTAACGGCTTAAGCAAGCCTACTGCAACCGTAAGGTTGACGGCGTTATCATCGACTATCAGAATATGAGCATCGGGAGCAATAAATGTGAAGCCCTCGTTTTCAGAAAATCCGTCGTCAAAGCTTATTTTTTTTATGCCCATTGCATTATAAAGGCTGAGTGAGAACACGGGCTTGCTGATAACTCTTACGTTTGGGATTTTAACAGCATCCAAGCTGTCGAAATTTACAAGTACAAGGCACTGCATATTCGGGTTATTATGGAGAATATCCTGTACCGACTGAGTGAAAAACACTTTTTCTATGATGAGATAATCCGCCTGCAAATCGTCCAAGGATTCCGTATGCTCAAGGTCGGTGTACTCCGCTCCTATCCAGTTAAGATCCCGTATAAGTTGCGCTTTAACATAGCTGTTGCCGATAAGCACAGCCGCCTTGAAGGACTCCTTCAATTTCGGAACAATGGGCGCCGGGTTAATGATTTTCTGAGGGATTTCAAAAGAAAATGTTGTTCCCTTTTCATATTCGCTCTCAACGGATATTGTACCGTTCATCAGCTCAATAAGCTGTTTTGAAATCGCAAGTCCTAAGCCTGTGCCCTCGATATTTCTGTTCCGTTTGCTGTTCACCTGCTGGAAGGAGCTGAAGAGCTTGCCCATATCCTCCTTCTTTATGCCTATGCCGGTATCGCTTACATCAGCCCTCATAAACACGGTATCTTTATCCTGAAGCGTAAAACCGATTTTCAGATGCACCTCTCCCTGTCGGGTGAATTTTACCGCATTGGTCAGCAAATTGAGGATTATCTGATGTATTCTCACATTGTCGCCGTACAGGCTTTGCGGCAGGTCGGCGGCAATGTCCATAGTAAATTCTATAGGCTTATCTCCGATACGGCTGTTCACAATGCTTGTAAGGTCGTTTATCAGCGAAAGAGGTTCATACTGAACCTCTAATATTTCCATTTTACCCGATTCAATCTTTGAAAAATCAAGAATATCGTTGATAATAACCAGCAGATTTTTGCTCGACGCCTTTATCTGATGTATATATTCTCTTGCGGCAAGAGACATTTCCTCACGCAGCGCAAGGTCGGCAAGACCCAATACCGCATTCATGGGAGTGCGTATCTCGTGACTCATATTGGCGAGAAAATCCGATTTCATATTGGAGGCTTTTTCGATTTCGATATTGTTCAAATAAAATGTATAGCCCTTATATGCAATATTTGACAGCGCCGTTGAAAAAACGTAAAGAGAATGAGCCGCCCTATTGAGACGTTCTACGCTTACAATAGGAACCTTTTTTACCGCTTCCTCATATTTATCGGGGTCAATGCCAAGCTCGACGGCAACTTCTCTTATTTTTTCTATATCGGGCGGCTCGGTGAGAACCTGTCCTCCTATAAAGCTGCCAATCATTTCTCCGTTAGCCATAATCGGCGCCGCAAAATCCATAAGCCCCGCATGACAGCGGTAATAACAAGAACCGCCGCTTTCAAGCGTCATTTTAGCGCCGTTTTTATCGCAGTTTTCACATCTTCTTCGTCCAAGCTCGGTAGTTCTTGTATATTTAAAGCAAAAATCAGTAAAGTTGGAGCCTTTGGTGACGGGAACGCCTTTGCTGTCCGATGTAAGGGCGGCCATACCCGTAAAATCCGAAAAAGCGTTTTGTATTTTTTGAAGCGTATCTGCGTCAATTAAATCGGTTATGTATAAATTGTTTTCGTTATCCATTGTCCCGCCGCTGTCCCGATTTTTTACAATCATACGGATTGTCCTTTCATAATTTTGTGAAAAGATTGTATTAGCGCTTAAATTTTCCAAACAACGTTTATTCAATCGATAAGATTGCTGATAGTAGACAAAAGAACATCCATATCAATAGGTTTAAGCAAATATCCGTGGGGCTTCAAGGACATTAACTCCATTATTTTGTTCCTTTCGGAAACTCCCGTCAAAAAGCAAATCGGGGTACGTGATATTTTAGGGTTATTTTTGATTTTTCTGAATACGTCCGCACCTGTCTCAATAGGCATTTCGTAATCTAAAACAACTAAATCCACATATTCTTTTTCAAGGTATCTTTCCGCAACAACGCCGTTGACCATAGTTATAACGTCATATTTATCGCTGAGGGCGGTCTTGAGCATTTTCAAAATTAAGCGGTCGTCGTCCACAACAAGGATTTTCTTTCTTCTCGTTTCCTTAACCGGTTGGGCGGTGGATTTCTCTTTTTCTTCCTTATTTTCCGTTTCTTTAGCAGTTTCCGCCGAATCGATTGCAGAAGCAAGATTTCTTAATCCTTCCACGGTTTTTGTTTTTTCTTTTTCTTCCTTCAGCTTGTCAAAGTAATTGGTTATTGTGAGGATAAGATTATCAACGGAAATGGGGCGGCGAATTATCATATTTGCCACTAATTTAAGCGTAAGAACAGTTTCCGGATTTTCAAAAATATCGGAATCGCAAATAAGGAAAATCCCGGCGCCGTTATAAACTTCATCGTCCTTCAGCTTGCGCAGCCGGGGTAAAATTTCCTTCATTCCGGGATCCACAAAGATCACAAACGCGTCGGGGCAAAAATACTTAAAGTGTCCCATAATGTCTTTCCAATATGTAGTGGTGCTGATAGAATCGAAAAATGTTTCCGTGTGCCTGATAAAATCTACTATAAACGTAGTATTGTTGCCGCTTACAAGAATTTTGTTTTTCATAACCTTCTCTCCAAAATTAAAATGTACCGTTTACTTCCTTTGAGATTATTACTTTTGAGATTATTACTTTTGAGATTATTACTTTTGAGATTATTATAACATTTATTCCCTGCAAATACAAGACATAAGGAGAAGTTTACCAAGAATAAATATTCACACCTTCAACCGCATTCACCTATTCCTCGGAAGCCTTTCTTTTAGCCTCATAAACGTCCAACGCCTTAAACGCCTGCTGCAAATTAGAAACGCCCATAATATTTATTTTATACTTTTTGCTTTTATCAATTGCCGAAAGCGCCGCTTTTGGAACTATGCAGGCTTTAAAGCCAAGTCTTTCTCCCTCCCTTATCCTGTCTACCACATGGGAGCAATTTCTTATCTCTCCTCCCAATCCAATCTCGCCGAGCACAAACAGATCCTCGGGCAAGGGACGGTCGCATAATCCCGAATACAGAGCCATTGCCACTGCAAGGTCGGCGGCGGGCTCGTCCACTCTGAGTCCTCCTATAATGTTGATGTAAATATCAAACATTCCGAAAATATAGCCTGTCCGTTTTTCCAACACCGCCAAAATAAGGCACAGCCTGTTATAGTCAAACCCGGCGGCAACCCTTCTGGGAGCGGAGAAGGCGGTTTTTGACACTAACGCCTGCACCTCCGCTAAAATCGGGCGCGAGCCCTCCATTGTGCAAAGAATGCTGATACCGCTTACATTGACAGGTCTGCCCGACAGCAGCATTGCGGAAGGATTGGGAACTTCTTCAAGTCCTATTTCCGTCATCTCAAAAACGCCGATTTCATTGGTGGAGCCGAAACGGTTCTTTTCCGCCCTTAAAATGCGATAGGAAAGCTGTTTGTCCCCCTCGAAGTACAGTACCGTGTCCACAATATGCTCCAACACCTTAGGTCCCGCTATTCCCCCGTCCTTATTGACGTGACCCACAATGAAAATAGGAATCTCCTCTTTTTTTGCAAGCCGCATAAAAGCGTTGGTGCATTCTCTCACCTGTACCAAGCTGCCCGCCGCCGATGAAATATTATCAAGCTGCACCGTCTGAATGGAATCAACGATAACAATGTCGGGCTTATGCTCGATAATTGCGGCAATTACAGCTCCGCAGTCGGTATCTGCTATAAGGCTCAGGCTGTCCGTCTCTACACGAAGCCTTTCGGCACGAAGCTTTATCTGCCGTCTGCTCTCCTCTCCCGAAACATATAAAACCTCGTGTTCCTTTCCTAAATAATCGCATATTTGGAGCAATAGAGTGGACTTGCCTATTCCCGGATCGCCGCTGAGCAAAACAAGGGAGCCTTTTACAAGCCCTCCTCCAAGCACTCGGTTAAGCTCCTTTGAACCCGTATCGTAGCGCACGTCCTCGTCATAGCTTATATCCTTAAGCTTTGAATATTTAACCGTGTGAGAGGTGACAGAGCTTTTGGAGGAGACGTCGGTTACCGCCTCCTCCAAGCTGTTCCAAGCGCCGCAGTTGGTACATTTTCCAAGCCACTTAGGGTGCTCCTGCCCGCACTCACTGCATATATAATATGTCCTTTGTTTCGCCATTTTCTTCTCCCGTGACATCTGATAGGGTAGTATCAGCAATGCCGTAATATTTTGTAATTCCTTTGAAAATCGTAAAGGCGACCTTCTTTTGATAATCGCTGTCGGAAAGATTTGCCGCATCATTTGAGTTGGATAGGAACCCGCATTCCGCTAAAACGGCGGGCTGCTTAGTATTCTTAAAAAGGTAAAGATCGTTGTCGATAAGCTTTATCTCTCGGTCGTTTCCCGGCTGAAGCTCCGCAAAGCACTCCTGCATTATCTGCGCCAATTTGGCGTTGCCCGAATTGTTGGTGGTGTAAAACATCTGAGCGCCGAAATACTCGGGTTCGGTATACTGATTCTGATGAATGGATACAAAAAGGGAATCGGGGTGCGACTGAATAATTTTCAGCCTGTTTTCCATATCGCTGACCTTCTGATTTCTCAGTCCCTCAACGCCTTCGCTGTGCAGGGATATATCCTCCGTTCTGGTCATCACCACATTGAATCCCGACAGCTTCAGCAATGCAGACAGATCCTTAGCTATTGCAAGATTAATATCCTTTTCGACGCAGCCGTTTATGCCCACACAGCCGCCGTCCGCCCCTCCGTGCCCGCTGTCAATAACAATAGTGCGCTTTCCCTCCGAAACCGCAGAGGAAGCGGCGGGAACAGAGCTGTTGCGGATAGATACAGCCACTGCCGCCAAAATAAAACAGCCCAAGAAAATAAGTGTATGAGGAATTTTAGTTTTTGCTTTCATAGTCAGCGTCCTTTCTTTAACGAAAATCGGGAAGCTTTGTCCCTACAGCATAACTATGAAACAAGCTGTCAAAATATGCGGAAAAATTGATGCTTTATCTTTTCTCGTAAAAGACCTTATCGGGATTAAGCTTGTCCTCAAATCCCATTTTAAAGCCAATAACGGTTGCCACAGGTATTAAGATGTAGCAAGCCATAAATATAAATGCGAAAAAGTGAGGCATTCCCGCAATTTCGGGAGTTTGAAGCCTGTCGGTGAACCATACTGCTTCGGGGTGAATAATGCCTCTGTAATCGCAGTATTCCATCGCCGAAGCGTCGGGATAATTAACCCCCATTGCTAAAGCCAGCGGGTATATCATACCGCAAATCATTCTGTAGGGGATAAGGTATCCGTCAAAAAGCCCCGCAATTGAATCTATAAACAAAAGGACGGAAGGAATCCACATCAGAACAAGCATTATGAGTCCGATAATAAGCCACCTGCCCTTGATAACTCCTTCAACACGGTGATTTTTAACTAACAGCCTTTCCCGCTGTCCGTCCTTGAATGCGGCGGTAAAACACAGCGAATAAAAAATAAACAGCGTGAAAATAAACAAAATTATCATCACAAACGGAACATTGGCGAGAACCGACGCCGCAGCGGTCATAATTGTGGACATAACATTCCCCAAAACCATATAACCGACGCCCACAGCTAAAAGCTTCCAAAAAGGTTTTCTCTGCATAAACCTGACCTCTCCTGTAAAAAATATAATCGACAAAAAAATAAGAACAAATTCTAAGGGAGTAAACAAAATGTCAAAAAACGATAATTTAGAAATACTGAACAGTATCTACAAAAACAGCAAAATGGCTTCCGACTGCATCGACAGCGTAAGCGATAAATGCAAAAACAGCAAGCTTAAGGAATATATTCAAAAGCAGCAGCTGCATTATCAGGGAAGCTGTGAAAAGGTTGCCAAACAAATAAGGGATTTTGGCGGAGAGCCCGCCGAACCTCCAAAGGGTTCACAAATTATGGCGGATATGGGCATTGCAATGAAAACGGCAATGGACGACTCCTGCAGCAATATCGCAAAGCTGATGTACGACGGTACCAATATGGGAATAGTAGACATTTCCGAGACGGTAAACCATGCTCATGAAGCCGACGAAGAAATCATCTCGGAAGCAAAGCAGCTTTTATCCGCCGAGGAACGCTATGCCCACGGATTGAGAGGCTTTCTGTAATATGAAGATAAAAAAGAACAAGGAGCAAATGATAAACAAAGGCAACGACAGCACCGTTTATCCCAACAAAACACAGGAGCCTCAATATCTGACCTATATCGTCACCGACAACAAGGTGACCGAAAACGGCTGCGTGATAAACAAAAGCGACATTGACGCAGAGATATGCAAGAAGGAAACCGACGACAACAAAAAATAATTTCTACAAAGCCGTCATAAACGCTATTGCTCCCCCAATTAGCTCTTGAAGATTTTATGCGCCGAACGGCTGTCGAAAGACGAGGAAGAAAGCCGCAGGAATATGCGCATATTTCAAGGATTTCTGACGAAGTATTTCGGCAGCCGGGCAAGCAGAAAAATTCAAGAGTTAGTTGGGGGAGCAATAATGGCGGCTTTTAGTGTTTCCCTTGTCTGCACCAAAAAGCTTAGTCGGTTTCGGAGGATTCCTTTTCCGAAACCTTTATTCCCTTTACAATATTGTCCATGACCTCAATAGCCCTCGAGTGGTTTTCAGCCGTCTCGGCTTCGTCTGTCTGATTGTAGCTGCTGAAGCTTTCGCTTCTTACTGCAATAAACATATCCTCGGGACAGCTTTCCACATACATTGCCGCATCGGCAAGACTGCTTCCCTTAACTCTATAGTAATACTTATCGACCACATTGGGGTCTTCGGGATAAAGCCGGGACAAATCCACAAAGGATTCCGCTTCCGTCTGATTCCCCATTATATCAAGGAGCAGCTCCCTGTCGGCTATATAAATCTGAGCTACTCCTGTGCCTACCTCGGAAAAGAGCTTTGATTGATTAACATAGTAATAGTTAATGTCCTGTTCTTCGTTAAGGTTCATATAAAAAAATTCAACATGAGTATATCCGTTATTATCAAAGTCAGGCGTAAACTGTTCGAGAGCAAGCTCCAAATCCCTGGATTTATAATACAGCGAGGAGGAAATATCGGGATCCTTGGAAAATCCGAGAACACGAATATCCCCTTTTTCCTTAAGGACGGTGGTTATAACAAGAAAGGCGGCTAATGCAACAAAAAAAGTAATTATTATCACGTGCCATTTGTAGTGATAAAAGAAATTGGCGACTTTATTCTTAACTCCCACTACTTCATAATTTACTTTATCGCCATATCCGTTTTCTTCTTCCTTTATGCTGCTTTCTTCTTCGTTTATAAGTCCCTGTTTAAGCTTCAGCAGCTCTCTTTTATCATCGTTATACGCTCTGCTTCTCTTATCGTCCTTATTTGCCATTTTAACGTCCTTTCGATTTGTTCCAAAGCATTTATTTTAGCATTTATTTATTATAAGAGTATACCACAGGAGCAGATTTTTTTCAAGAGATAAGATTATTTTATGCTGTCTTTATCCTCGGATTTGGGGGCAGTGTGCTGTGAGCCTTTGCATAATGTGCTAAGACAGCATTTTTCACAATTTGGTTTTCTTGCGTTGCAGACAAGTCTGCCGTGCCACACCAAACGGTGACACAGCCCCAAGCCCTCAGCGGCAGGCACGATCTTCCGCAAATCGTTTTCCACTTTTACAGCGTCCTTGCCCTCCGCCAAACCAATCCTATTGCTGAGTCTTATAACGTGAGTGTCGCATACAAAGGCAGTTTTTCCGTACAGCTCTCCCACCACAAGGTTAGCGGTTTTTCTGCCCACTCCCGCAAGCTTGGTAAGCTCCTCGACGGTGTCGGGAATTTTATCATTATACTCCTCATGAAGCTGTTTGCACATTTTAACAATATCCTTGGATTTAGTCTGGAACAATCCGCAGGAGCGTATGTACTGCGCTACCTCTTCCTCCTTTGCCTCTGCAAAATCCTTTATTTCGGGGTAGCGTTCAAAAAGCTCCGGCGTGACCATATTAACCCGAACGTCGGTGCATTGTGCGGACAGCCTTGTAGCTATCAGCAGCTGGTGAGGCTTTTTATAAATCAAGGCGCATTTCACCTCGGGATATTCCTTTTTCAGCTGTTCAATAACCTTCTTTGCCAGTTCTTTCCTTCTCATCTCAGGTTCCTTTTATTTTGTATTAATGTTCTTAATATAATTATAGTTAATGTAAAGAATTTGTCAAGAATTTGATGAGGTTAGTTTTGAAAAAAAGAAACCCGAACCAACTCACAGAAGTGAGAGGTTCGGTTTTTTGCTGCGCTTTTTTACAGTCTATTTTATTAAAAATTATCACTGCTGCACTTTATCGGTAACCTCCGTTATAGGCGGCATATAATCAGAAGGAACAAATCCAAAAGACTTAAGCGACTCCTTAAGGTCTCCTATGCTGTTTTCCGACATTACCCAAAATGTTCCTTTATAAATGAGCTGAAAACATTTTCGGTCAGGAGACAAATAACCCGCTATCCTGTCGTCAAAATCATTGAGAATATTGATTCCGGCATCGTCCTTGGAATAACAGAAAACATTATATTCCTTGCCGTTTATTTTAACCTTACCATCAACATTCATACTCACTAAGTTGTGTACCACCTTGAAGTCACATTCCGCTTCAATATATTTTGTATTTCCGTTCAACTTTGCGTCATCGCCAAGGTTCCAATCCACATCAAACTTATCGTAAAGATGAACCGTCTCGTTCCATTCGTCGGTTCTGAAAGTAAAAACCCAAATTCCCACACCTACAAGTATGGCTGCAATTAAAATAATTATAATTGCTTTTTTCATTGCAAATCTCCTTTGGACTATATGACATTCATTGGTGAATTAGGAGCAAGAATATCAACAGAAACCGATCCCTCATAGATTGTTTTACAAGACACCTTATTAACGCAAGTGTTAGCTGCTCCTATATAATAATTGCTTTGCTGCATAGCGTTGAAAACTGTAATTGAATTTTTTGTTGCATCATTATAGCCTCCATCAATTGTATCTGAGGGATAATCTTTAGATCTTTTATCGACATTTCCATTAGTAAAACAAGTTACAATTGTAGAAAAAGCATAGGTAATCCAATTGGAAGAAGAGCAATATACCCATGATTTTGTTTTATCATCATAAACATAGGTAAATTTAATAATATTATTTGTCGACAATTCACAAGTAACTCCATCTCCTGTGGTTGATATTTGCGACGGAGAAGGTTTAGATGAAAAAAACAACTCATATGGAACAAACTTTATGGCTGGAACTAAGTATTCTGCGACTGCTGACGCTATTTTCGAGCAGTAAAGTCTTATTGTCTCATTGATAAAATGATCGGCTGCTGTAGAATTAGGCGATACATTTTTATAGAAATGTTCGGTTATGGTGCGAGTAAGCTTTTCCTGGCTAAATTTATTTCCATCCTGCAAAATGTTAATCTGATAAATTCTGTACGATTTGCCATTAATTGTCGGAGTTCCTTCTCGACCTACTGTTCTGTAAAAGCCTTTGAGCTGCGAAACTAAATTGGTTAATTCAGAAGGAGTAAGCCCTTTTGCTTGAGCAGAGTGAGAATAGTCGGCATTAAGAAGTACCTCCTCCATTAAGGAATTATCGTCAAATGTTTCCCCTCCATATAATTTGATTTCTTGCAGCAAAGAATCTCTTTCATTATTCAATTCAGAAATTTCATCGCTGTCCTCAGGGCGTTGTCTTCTATTGAGAATCGTTAATTTTAAATCAATTTGTTCAATTTGCTTCAAACATGATTCATACTTTTCCGTTTCTATTTCTTCTAAGTCAGATTCAAAGCTTCGATCCTCAACGATAGCCGAAACGGTTGAATTTGTCATCATTAAAAGAGATGTGGCAAATGAACAGATTTTTAAAAAGATTTTTTTCATTACAATACCTCCTTAACAAATATACGTTTTAATGTATTATATAATCACCAAACGTATTAAATATTTATTCTATATACAATTATAATCATTTATGATGAAAATGTCAATATGGTAATAACAAAAAATTTATAAGCAATAATTTTTTAAGATTTTTATTAGTTTTAAAAAATGAGTATGAATTTTTTATATACTTTTTTTGGAGGGACAAGTATTAATCCTTTCCATTATAACCGCATTTTCATTGGCGCCGTAATAATTTTTCCTTACCCCCAAAGCCTTAAACCCGCAGCTTTGGTATAGGGATAAAGCAGGAAGATTGCTTTCCCGTACCTCAAGAAACAGCCTTCCTATATCGGAAGGCAGCGTTTCGGTCAGTTCATTTATAATCTCCTTCCCAATGCCCCTTCTTCTGTATTCGGGAAGTACGCCTATACGGTAAATTTCCCCCTCTTCAAAGGCAGCCGCCGCAATGCAGTAGCCAACGGGAATGCTCTCGGAATATTTTATGCGGTAAATCACATCGGAGCGCCGAAGGGTCGATTCAATATCCGTCATTGTCCAAAAGCTGTCGGGAAAGCACAATCGCTCCAGCTCGGCTAATATTTCTATATCATTCATCATTGGTTATATAATTCTCGTAAAACTCGGCAAGCCTATCCCGACACTGCCTGTAGGCTTCAATTCCCGAATAGTAGGGGTCGTCAATCTCTAAAACCGTGACTTTTTTCTCGATATTCTTATTTCTGTAATAGGAGCAAAGCGTTATCTTCTGGCGCTGGGTCATCACATGAACAGCGTCAAATTCGTCGATATTGTACGCCGAAAGGTGAGTGGGCTTGTGTGTCGTTTCTATTCCGATTTCTTTCAGAACCGCAATTACGTTATCGTCCAAGGTGTCGCCGATAACAGCCACTCCCGCACTTTGAAAAATGTAGGGAGCGTTTTTCTTTTTGGCAATATGGTTTGCTATCTCCATAGCAAGGGGACTGCGGGTTTTATTTGACGTACATACTATCAGAACTTTTTTCATTGAGGTTTCCTTTATTAATCAGTGGGTGTCATGCCAGGTCTTTCCTGTCTTTACATCAACGGTAAGCGGAACGGTAAGCTTTATGCAGCTTTCCATTTCTTCTTTAAGCAGCGCCGCCGCTTTTTCGGCACAACCCTCTTCCGCTTCAACTATCAGCTCATCATGAACCTGAAGTATCAGCCTTGCGGGAAGCTTTTCTCTTTTAAGCCTCTCATAAACCTTTATCATGGCAAGCTTTATAATGTCGGCTGCGGTGCCTTGTATCGGAGTGTTCATGGCTATTCGCTTTGCCGCCGCCTGTACTATCTTGTTTGAGGAATTTATATCGGTGATGTATCTTCTGCGCCCTAACATTGTTTCCACATACAGATTGGCTTTGGCGTCGGCAATAACCTTCTTCATAAATGCGTCAACGCCGCTGTACTTTGTCAGATAAGCGTCTATATATTGCTTGGCTTCCGCTACGGATACGTTTATGTCCTTTGAAAGGGAAAAAGCGCCTATTCCGTAGACAATGCCGAAGTTTACCGCCTTAGCCCTTGACCTTAATTCGGGAGTAACCCATTCCACAGGTTGATTAAACACCTGAGAAGCGGTAATGGTGTGAATATCGTCACCCTTTAAGAAAGCCTCCCTCATTATTTTGTCATCGGCAAGATGCGCCAGCACCCTAAGCTCGATTTGCGAATAGTCGGCGTCAACCAAAACGCAGCCTTCCTTTGCAACAAAAAAGCGGCGCATATTTTTTCCTAACTCGGTGCGGACGGGTATGTTCTGGATATTCGGCTCGGCACTGCTGATTCTTCCCGTTCTTGTCTCCGTTTGCTTAAAGGTGGAGCGTATTCTGCCGTCACTGCACACCGCCGCCTTCAAGCCCTTAACATAGGTGGATTGAAGCTTTGTAAAGGCTCTGTAATCGGTTATTAAGGGGATAATGGGGTGCTTGTCGGACAGCGGCTCCAGCACGTCGGCATTGGTGGAATAGCCTGTTTTTGTTTTCTTGCCAAAGGGCAGCCGAAGCTTTTCAAAAAGGATAATTCCTAACTGCTTAGGAGAGCCTATATTGAATTTTTCTCCCGCCAGCTCGTAAATTTTTGCTTCAACCTCCTTGATTTTTGCGTCAAGGTCATTTCCGAAGCTGTCAATGCCCTCCAAATCGATTTTAATGCCGTCAAGCTCCATAGAGGTAAGCACCCTTGCAAGAGGCATTTCTATTTCATAAAGTATCTTGTCAAGCTTTTCGGCAGCTACTTTGTTCATAAGCTTTTTGTCAAGCTCATAAAGGCAGTCCGGGAGCAAATCTAAGCCCTCTTCGCTGTCCAAATCGCATTCGGTTACCCCGTATTCGGCGCAAAGCCTTTTAAGGCTGTAATCGTTGGAGCTTACGTTAAGAAGATACGCCGCCAACGTTATATCAAAGGCTACGTTTTTAATTTCAATGCCCTTTGGCATAGCAAAGCCGTACAGCGCTTTCAGGTCGAATGTCCGCTTTTCGGTTTCGCTTTCCAAAACCGCTTTCAGCTCGACTGTATTTTCTTCCTCAACCCTTCGGCACTCTCCGTCCTCACAAACCAATAAGCAGTTCTCGTGCAGCATTATGTCAAACGCTTTTTCCGACGGAATGATTTCCTTTATGGGTTCAGCCGCCGCTTGAATCTCATGGGCAGCCTTAACGGCTGCGGCATCCGCCGCTTTTTTCATATTCTCGGAGGAAACGTTCATTTTCTTTAAAATCGTGAACATTTCCAGCTCGGTCAATATCTCGGCAAGCTTTACTTCGTCACGCTCCTTAGGCTTATAGGAGTTTAAGTCAAGGTCAACAGGTGCGTTTAAGGCAATTGTCCCAAGCTCGCGGCTCATAAAGCAGCTTTCCTTGCCCTCGGTCAGCTTCTTTTTTACACTGGGAGTTAATTCCAATTCGTCTAATCTGTCATAAATATTACTTACAGTAGAATACTTTTGTATAAGGTCAAGGGCGGTTTTTTCGCCTATGCCTTTCACTCCGGGGATATTGTCGCTGCTGTCTCCCATAAGGGCTTTTACCTCAATCATTTGTATGGGGTCAACACCGTACTTTTCTCTTACCTCTAAGGGCGTGTAAAGAACGTCCTCCTTGTTGCCCGCAAGATTTACATAAACCTTGTCGGTGACTAACTGGAAGCTGTCACGGTCGCCTGTGGCAATTACGGCGGTGTTTCCGCTCTCCTCGGCGGCGTGTGAGAGGGTACCTAAAATGTCGTCAGCCTCCCAGCCCTCGCATTGGACAATTGCTATACCCATTGCCTTAAGGATTTCCTTTACATAGGGCATTTGCATAGCCAGCTCCTCCGGCATTGGCTTTCTGGTGCCTTTATACTCAGAGTATAATTTGTGCCGAAATGTCGGAGTCTTTAAATCGAAGGCTACCGCTGTGCAGTCGGGGGTAAAGCTCTTTTCAAGCTTTAGGAGAATGTTCAGAAAGCCCGTTATTGCGTTAGTGAAAACGCCCTTCTTGTTCGAAAGGGCTTTTATACCGTAGAAGGCACGGTTTACTATGCTGTTTCCGTCTACAACCAGTAATTTCATTGTTGAATTCTCCTATTTGTATAATTATTTCTTAATCCTTCTGACCTTAACCACCGTCTTTTGCTTTGGCGGCTCAAGCTGAGAAGCTTTTTCTGCTTGCTCATATGCCTGCTGATAGAAAAACGATTGTGAATCAAGGGGGGCTTCGCCGTCTGCAAGCTTCTTTTTTGCATAGGTGCCGTCGGGGAGCTGTACCCTTGCCTTAACGTTATCTTTGAGCATGGTGTTGAATATGCCGAGGAGTGCTTTTTGAAGCTGAGGGGATTTTATGGGGGCGGCTACTTCCACCCGCCTTTCGGTGTTTCTTGTCATAAAGTCGGCGGAGCTGATATAAATTCTTCTGCGGTCGTTCTTTCCGAAAATGTAAATGCGGCTATGCTCCAAGAATCTGCCCACTATCGAGGTGACAGTTATATTATCGGTGCAGTCGGGTATTCCCGCCACAAGACAGCATATTCCTCTTATAATAAGCTCTACCTTAACTCCCCTTTTTCCCGCTTCAACAAGCTTTTGTATAATGTCAATGTCGGTTAGGCTGTTCATTTTGATTCCGATATAGCCGTCCCTGCCGTAGGTTATCTCACGGTCTATCATTTCCACAACTCTTGATTTAAGGCAGTTAGGGGCTACCCAAAGAGTGGAGCTGCTTTCCACTGCTGCGCCTATGGAAAGGTTGTTGAAAATAAGAGAAGCGTCGGTGCCGAACTCCATATCCGAGGTTATCAGAGTAAGGTCGGTATACAGCCTTGAGGTGCGTTCATTGTAGTTTCCCGTGCCCACCTGTGTAATATACTTTATTTCATTTCCTATTCTGCGGGTTATCAAAAGCAGCTTTGAATGCACCTTCAGAGAATCCAAGCCGTATATTACCGTAACCCCCGCATCGGCTAACCGCTTTGCCCAGCCAATATTGTTCTCCTCGTCAAATCTTGCCCTCAGCTCAACCAAAGCTAACACGTCCTTGCCGTTTTCGGCGGCGCGGATAAGAGCGTTTACTATTTTACTGTCCCTTGCCACTCTGTAAAGAGTTATTTTTATTGAGACTACGGAAGGATCAGTTGTTGCTTCGTCAAGAAGCCTGATAAAGGAATTGAAGGTTTCGTAGGGGTAGAAAAGCAGAATGTCCTTTTTTTCCGCCTGCGCAATCATTCTCTCGTTTTTGCTGATCATTGCCGCCTGCTGCGGTACCATCGGCGCAAAGAAAAGCTCCCTTTTGTCGGCAAGCTTATCCCTCAATGCTCCCACAAAATCAAAGTCAAGGGGACAGTTCTGTATAAATATAAACTCGCTTCCCGTTTCAAGACCTAATTTTTTCGCAAGCACCTCCTTGTCAATAACCGAGTTCCTTGCGAACATTTCAATTCTTATGGGAGCCAATTTTTTGCGCTTCTTAATAAGCTCCTCCATAACGTCTCTGAAATCCACGTCATGGTCGTATAACGCCTCGTCAACGTCAATATCGGCGTTTCTCGTTATTCTGAAAATATTTTTGTCAATAAGCTCAAAGTTAGGAAACACTCTGTCGGCGTAGTGTATAATTAAATCCTCGATTAGTATAAATTTAAGCTTGTTTTCATCGTTGGGCATAAAAATAATTCTGCCGCATATTTCCGATACGGTCAAAGGGAGAATGCCCAAAACGTTGTGCTTTGAGCCGTTTTTATCTCTCAGCGCCACTCCTGCGTACAATTCCTTATTTTTCAGGAAGGGCAGCGGGTGGTGCTTGTCTACGACCGAGGGCGATAAAAGCGGAAGAATTTCCTTATCGAAATATTTTTCCAGCCAACGAGCCTGTTCGCTGTCCTTTATTTTATCGGGGTAGACCTGTTCAACCCCGTACTTGCCGAGACCGCTTATTATTTCCTTGTACGCCTTTTCTTTTCTCGGAAGCAGCTCGGCGGTGCGCAGGGCTATCTTTTCCAACTGCTCGGCGGGAGTAAGACCCGTTTTATTATCCCTCTTTGCGTCCTTTACAAGGGTCTGGTCGTGAAGAGTCCCCGCCCTTACCATAAAAAATTCGTCAAGATTGCTGCAAAAAATAGACACGAAATTAAGCCGCTCCATTAAAGGCAAGGCTTCGTCCTCCGCCTCCTCAAGCACTCTCTCGTTAAATTTCAGCCATGACAGCTCACGGTTGTCAAAATATCCGTTGAATATCTCTTTCATAGGTAACCCCGCTGATGAATAATTGATAATGGACAATGGACAATGGACAATGTACAATGAATAGTGAATAATAAATTTGATATTACATCTAATTTCTTATTTCTTGTTTCTTGTTTTTCAGCTCTAATGCCTTTTTGGTAAAGCTTGCAAAGAGTGGGTGAGGGCGGTTGGGACGGGATTTAAATTCGGGGTGGAACTGAACCGCCAAGAACCAAGGGTGTACCTCTCTCGGAAGCTCTACTATCTCCACTAACTTGCCGTCGGGGGACTGTCCCGAAAGGATCATTCCCTTGTCAATAAACTCCTGACGGTAGGTATTGTTAAATTCATAGCGATGGCGGTGGCGCTCGTAGATAAGCTCTTCTCCGTATATTTCCCTTGCAAGAGTGCCTTCGGAAAGCTTGCAGGGATAGAGACCGAGACGCATCGTGCCGCCCATATCCACGTTTTTCTGGTCGGGCATTATATCTATTACATTATACATTCCGTCCTCGGCAAATTCGGAGGAGTTGGCTCCGTCAAAGCCTATGACGCTGCGGGCAAATTCAATTGTCGCCATGTGCATACCGAGACACAAGCCCAAATAAGGCACTTTATTTTCTCTGGCGTACTTAACCGCCTCTATCTTGCCTTCAATTCCTCTGTTGCCAAAGCCGCCGGGTACAAGTATTCCGTCACAGCCCTCCAGCAGCCCGTTTACGGTTTCAGCCGTCACCTCCTCGGAATCAATAAGCCTTATATCCACATTAGCTCCGTTAAAAAAGCTGGCGTGACGAAGGGACTCCATTACTGATAAATATGCGTCGGGCAATGCCACATATTTGCCCACAAGTCCTATAGTAAGCTTTTCCTTGGCATTCTCCTGCCTATGCACCATATTTTCCCACTCGGTCAAGTCGGGTTCGGGATTCTCCATATTAAGGTGGTGGCACACCACGTCCGCAAGCCCTTCCTTTTCAAGCATTAAAGGCACTGCGTACAGTGACGAGGCGGTAAGGTTTGGGATAACGTCCTCCTTGCGCACATTGCAGAAGCTTGCAATTTTTGCCTTCATATCCTCGGGAATTTCAAGCTCACTGCGGCACACAAGAACGGTAGGCTGTATTCCATAGGAGAGCAGGGTCTTAACGCTGTGCTGAGTGGGCTTGGTTTTCAGCTCGTCGCTGCCTGTGATAAAGGGTAGGAGGGTGACGTGAATGTACATTACGTTTTCCCTGCCCTTATCGGCAGCTACCTGTCTGATTGCCTCCAAAAAAGGTGTGCTTTCTATATCGCCCACTGTGCCGCCTATTTCGGTTATTACAACGTCAACGGGGGTTTCATGAACGTTTGCCGCACGGTATATCCGTTCCTTTATCTCGTTTGTAATGTGGGGTATAACCTGCACGGTGCCGCCCAAATAGTCGCCCCGGCGTTCCTTTGAAATCACGCTCCAATAAATTTTGCCGGTTGTGACATTGCTGTTTACCGATAGGTTTTCGTCAATGAATCTTTCATAGTGTCCCAAGTCCAAATCCGTTTCCGCCCCATCGTCGGTTACGAATACCTCCCCATGCTGGTAAGGGCTCATTGTGCCCGGATCAACATTAAGATACGGATCGAACTTCTGAATAGTTACCTTGTATCCTCTGTTTTTCAGCAGACGCCCTAATGACGCTGCGGTAATTCCTTTGCCTAAACCGGACACAACGCCTCCGGTAACGAAAATATACTTGGTAGTCATTTTTACCTTTCCTTCCTTTTGACATGATGACATAAATGCAGATAATATTATTGTACTATATTCCGCCGCTTTTTTCAAGGCTTTATCACAATTTTACAGGAAGAATTTACGGGATTTTCACATCTCCTTAACATTCACGGGTATAATATAGCTTAAAGGTTTAAAGATATATATATAACCTTTTTGCTGCAATAGCTGCGGCGAAAAAGAAAGCTTGCATATTGACATATTGAAAGGAGAAGCCTATGAAAAAGATTTTATGCGTAATGACAGCAATTGCTGTGCTGGCGGCAATGTCGGGCTGCAGCAACAGCTCGGAAGGCGGAAACGGAACAACTACCGCCGGTACCTCTTCGGCAGCCGAGGTTACAACCGTTCAGACCGATTCCACCGAAAACAATGCCGAAGCAACAGCAGATGAAACCAACACGGGAACAACCGCAGATGAAAGCGATAGTAAGGAAGGCTCGGTGCAGAAGATTGCCGACGCTATCAAGACGGCATACGGAGACAATTACATTCCCGACACGGACGTTCCCGAGGAATTTCTGACCGGCACGGTAGGACTTGAAAAGGACAGCTTTACCGAATATTTCGCTCAGCAGCCTATGATTGGCGCTCACCCCGATATTCTTATTATCGTCAAGGCGGCAAGCGGCAAGACCGACGACGTTAAGGGCAAGCTTGAAGCCTACAGGGAAACCTTGGTGAACGACACAATGCAGTATCCTATGAATCTGCCTAAAATCAATGCTTCTCAGGTAGTTGCAAACGGTGATTATGTTGCGTTTATTATGCTTGGGGCTGTTAATGAAAACGAGGACGGCACCGAGGAGGAACAGGCAAAGTTTGCGGAAGAACAGGAAAAAATCGGGGTTGACGCTTTTAACGCTTATTTTGCATAAAAATAGCGGCAAAGCTGTTGTCTGACACGCAAAATCCAAAAAACACCAAGGTGTTAAAACTGTGGAGAACTTCAAAAAATTTGTGCAATATTACCAAAAACGTAAAAAATCCCGATTGACATATATTCATCGGGATTTTTTACTTATTATTTATCGGGATTAATCCTTTTGCTGTAGGCTCCAAATTTATGCTGAAGCCTTAGCCTGTCGGAGATAAGCGCAATAAATTCCGAATTTGTGGGTTTTTCTTTTATTTTCCGTCCAAAATATGCGTTTAATATATTTGGATCTCCTCTGTCCAAAGCGGTAAATATTACACGCCTTATAGCACTTTCTACGCTCGCCGGAGTTGTGTTAAAATCCATTGCAACAGCAGGATACAGAAGCTTCGTCATACTGTTTATCATTTTGCTGTTCCTAACACATAAAATTATAGCGTGCCGCAAATATTGGTATCCCTTGATATTTGCGGGTATCCCCATCTGATGTAGGATATCCGTTACCGTACATTCAAGATTTAAATCCTGATCCGCCGTATCGTTTTCAATGAAAGATTTCATAGTTTCCATTAATCGGAACAGCTCCTTTCATTCCGAAAATACTGCCTTGTAATTTCTTCTGATTTAAATAATATCACAGCTTTACAATAAAAACAAGGATTATTATTAAAGCTCAAATCCGCAAAACTCAAAAATAAAATCAATTGTATTGTAGTCTGATAGATTGTTTTTTATAAGCAATGCTGTTATAATGCGGGTTCAGCTTGGTCTCCTTAAATATGTTAAACTCTCGTCATATCGACGGACATACTGCTTTGCATTGCAACCGCTAAACCATACAGCTTAACAGGTACTACAGTAAAAAGGCTTGCCGCCATAAAGCCTTTTATTATGTTCATTGCAAGAGCCTTGGGGGTCACCTCTGCCGTTTTGGGATTCAATTGCAAAGTCAAACAGCGCAACAATAATGCCCATTACAAACAATGCCCAGCCAAGCAAGCCAAATAAAGTGACGATTTGATAGTCCAAAAAGGTCGCTGCCCATGCTGTTCATATACGAAAAAAATCGCCAAGCAGTTCCATGATCTTTTGATATATCATATCTTCCATGATTTAAATCATGGAAGGCAGCTTCTAATTGAGATTTATTTTTTTGAGGCTTTTATCGCCTCTTCATCTGCCTTTTTAGGGTGTTTGCTTCTCGGCATTACTTTTCTCCAACCATGGCAGTGCAACATGTAATAAATTTGACTTCTTCCGGTTTTGTGACCAATAGCCTTATCATAAGCTTAACAGGCGAAAGCCCGCCTGCGAAATTTTTCCTTGTCCTCAGAAAAATTGTGTTCGAAAATCCGCACACCTACGCTATTGGTACAGGTTCTTAATTTTTCAAACTTTGCAAAGGTGCAGGTATTCTTCCGCCCCTTGAAATAAACTTGGAGCAATCGAAGGAGTTTACCTTCATTACAGGACCGCTTCCGAAAAGTCCGCCAAATTCAAGAGTCTCGCCCTCCTTCATTCCGATTGCGGGAATAACTCTGACAGCGGTGGTCTTGCTGTTCACCATGCCTATTGCCGCTTCATCGGCAATGATACCCGATATTGTGTCGGAGGAGGTATCTCCCGGAATCACCACCATATCAAGTCCCACAGAGCATACTGCCGTCATTGCTTCAAGCTTTTCAAGACAGAGAGAACCGCAGTTTACTGCGTCAATCATTCCTGCGTCCTCGGAGACGGGGATAAATGCTCCCGAAAGTCCTCCAACGTGAGATGAAGCCATTACGCCGCCCTTCTTGACAGCGTCATTAAGCATTGCAAGCGCGGCGGTAGTACCGTATGCTCCGCAGCTTTCAAGTCCCATTTCTTCAAGTATATGCGCTACGCTGTCTCCAACGGCGGGAGTAGGCGCCAATGACAAATCAACTATGCCGAAGGGTACGCCCAACGCCTTGCTTGCCTCGGTGCCTACAAGCTGTCCCATGCGGGTTATCTTGAATGCGGTTCTCTTAACGGTTTCCGCAATCTGGCTTAAATCAGCATCGGGCATTTTGGATAGAGCCGCCCTTACGACGCCCGGACCGCTTACCCCTACGTTAAGGACGGTATCAGGCTCGCCAACCCCGTGAAATGCTCCCGCCATAAAAGGGTTATCCTCAACGGCATTGCAGAACACCACGATTTTTGCCGCACCAAAGCAATGATTATCGGCAGTGGCTTCGGCGCTGTCCTTTATGATTTTTCCCATAAGCTTAACGGCGTCCATATTAATGCCCGCTCTTGTGGAGCCAACATTTACGGAGGAGCAAACGTTGGAGGTTTCCGCCAAGGCTTCGGGTATCGATTCGATAAGCTTCATATCTCCCGCTGAAAAGCCTTTGTGAACCAATGCCGAGTAGCCGCCTATGTAGTTCACTCCCGTACCCTCGGCAACACGCTGGAGAGTTTTCGCAAACTTTACGGGGCTTCCCTCCGCCGCTGCTGCAAGCATTGCTATGGGGGTTACCGAAAGCCGCTTATTGATTATGGGAATGCCGTACCGCTTTTCTATTTCCTCTCCCGTCCTGACATGATTCCGGGCTGCCCGCATCATTTTCTCGTAAACCTTGTCGCAAGCCCTGTCAATATCGCTGTCAATGCAGTCAAGAAGCGATATGCCCATAGTTATGGTGCGTATATCGAGGTTTTCCTCCTGAATCATCTTTATTGTTTCAAGTATATCGTTTGTGCTGACCATATTAGCTTTCTTCTCCTTCTTGATTATATGTCAATTAAATGTGGTGCATAGAGTTGAAAATATCCTCGTGCATTACATGAACCTGAAGATTCATTTCCTCGCCTGCCTTTTTCAGACTGTCGGCAAGCTCCCCGTATTCCGTGGTACATTTCGATATATCGATCAGCATGGTCATTGCAAACATATCCTGCATAATCGTTTGCGTTACATCCATTACGTTTGCGTTGCACTGAGAACAAATGGTGCTTATTTTTGCCAGGATTCCTACCGTGTCCTTGCCGATTACGGCTACTACTGCTTTCATATCAATGTTTCCTTTCATAATCGCATAATAGATTTAATTATATTATAGCTTACTTTCCCGAAAAAGTAAAGGGGAAAAAACGAGCAGGTGCACAGACAGAAACAAACAAGTGTAACCGCTTAAAATCCATGTTATTATTTTGCGCAGCTTGAAGCGTGCGCAGTCTTTTTCTCGGCATCTATCCACGAAAGAGCTATAATAAAAAATCGCAAAACCCAATGGCTTTTGCGATTTTTTATATTATATTACTTGGATATGTATGAGATTGGGATTAATTAACGGTAGTTTTTTCCTTCTCATTTTCCTTCATCATATCACGTATCTCGGTGAGCAAAACTACCTGAGGATCGGGAGGCGGAGGAGCAGCGGGCTCTTCTTCCTTTTTCTTGTGACCTATGGACATTAACTTGTTCATTGCTTTAACAAGCAGGAAAAGAATCAAAGCCATAATAAGGAAGTTGATAACTGCGGAGAGAAATGCGCCGTAATTGAATTCAACTCCGTTAATGGTAAAGGAACCGCCTATGTACTGCGGATTTCCGGCTTCGTCCGTCTTAACGCCGCCTGTAAATACTGCGATAAGGGGCTTAATAAAGTTTTCGGTGAGAGAGGTTACAATGCTTTGAAACGCACCGCCTATGATAACGCCGACAGCAAGGCTCATTACGTTTCCTTTAAGGGCAAACTCTTTAAACTCTGCCAATAACTTAAACTTTTTCTTGGGTTTCTTTTCATCAGCCATTGTCTTTACCGTCCTTATTGTTATTTTATTTTTTAGCTGATTTTATTTTACAATATTTTATTATGAATGTCAAGAAGAGGATCAAATAAAAAATCGTAAAGAAATTTATATAAAACTGTTGACAAATTATTAATTTTGTGATATAGTTATATCAAGAAAAGGAAAATGTTAAGTGAAAGGAAACAGAAGCAATGGGAAAAAGCGTTTACAGTTTAGTGCTGACGGACGGTGTTGTGGACGAGATCGATAAGTTGGCTTACGGTATGGGAATAAGCCGCTCGGCGCTGATTGACCGAATACTTGCCGAACGCACGGGATTTACCACGTCGGAAATGCGTATCAGCAATATCCTCAGCGAAATCAATAAAATTTTAGACGAGGCGGGCGACGGGTTCATTGTAAAAGCGGATAACCAGTCGATGCTCATACGTTCCTCTCTTAAATATAAGTATAATCCCACAATCCGTTACGGAGTGCAGGTAATAAGAGCCGATGATTATACCGAGGTGGAGCTTAAGGTTAGCTTCCGAACACAGTCTGCGGAGCTTAAGAAAAAAATGGAAGACTTTTTAAGGCTGTGGGCGGTGCTGGAAAACAAATATATTGCGAAGCACTTCCCTTACGGAATTCAATATGTTATCGAGGACGGAAAATTTACGAGGAAGCTGGTTCTTCCGGGACAGTACAGAGATAAAACCAACGAGGATATAGGCAGGGCAATCGGGGAATATATCCGTATGTTCGACGATGTTTTGAAGTGCTATTTCAGCTATGGAGACGATATGGAAGCCGCTGCTCATATGGCTGAAAGGTATCGGGAGCATTTGAGGGAAGGAATAATTTTTATTTAACATGGGGCAGTCTGTTCTTGAAAGGAGACTTGTTTTATGAACACACAAAAGCTTACTAAAAAATCAATGGAAATCGTACAGCAGGCGCAAAATATTGCGGTACAAAACAACAATCAGCAGATAGACCAATGCCATATTCTGTCTGCATTGCTGAATCAGGAGGAAGGGCTTATTCCTCAACTCTTGGAGAGTATGGGGAAGAATGTTGGGAAAATCACCGAGGAAGCCGAAAGAATCGTCGACGGCATTCCCAAGGTCACGGGAAGCGGCGCAAGACAAATGGACAGTCTTTATATCACTTCCGAGCTTGACAAGGCGCTGACCGCTGCGGAAACGGAAGCCGAACGAATGAACGATGAATATATAAGCGTAGAGCATTTGTTCATCGGACTTCTCGATAAGGCTGCGGGAAAGGTAAAGGAGCTGTTTTCCAATCAGGGTATAACAAAAAACGAATTTTTATCCGCTTTACAGAAGGTTAGGGGCAACACACGGGTAACCTCCGACAGTCCCGAGGATACCTATGACGTGCTGAAAAAATACGGTCAGGATTTGGTGGAGCTGGCAAGACAAAGCAAGCTTGACCCCGTTATCGGCAGGGACAGCGAGATACGCAACGTAATCCGCATACTGAGCAGAAAAACGAAAAATAATCCTGTCCTTATCGGCGAACCCGGCGTAGGCAAGACTGCGATTGCCGAAGGACTTGCACTGCGTATAGTAAGGGGAGACGTGCCCGGAAGCTTAAAGGACAGACAACTTTTCAGCTTAGATATGGGAGCGTTGGTTGCGGGCGCAAAGTACAGAGGCGAATTTGAGGAACGTCTTAAAGCGGTTTTACAGGAGGTCAAAAAAAGCGACGGTAAAATCATTCTCTTTATAGACGAGCTGCACCTTATTGTGGGAGCCGGAAAAACAGACGGAGCAATGGACGCCGGAAATATTCTTAAGCCTATGCTTGCAAGAGGCGAGCTGCACTGTATCGGCGCAACCACTCTTGACGAATACAGAAAGTATATCGAAAAGGACCCCGCTCTCGAAAGACGTTTCCAGCCTGTGCAGGTAGACGAACCGACGGTTGAGGACACAATCTCGATTTTAAGAGGTCTTAAGGAAAGATACGAGGTTTTCCACGGAGTAAAGATTCACGACCAGGCGCTGATTGCGGCGGCAGTACTTTCCAACAGGTATATAAGCGACAGATTCCTTCCCGATAAGGCGATAGATTTGGTTGACGAAGCCTGCGCATTGATAAAAACAGAAATGGAATCAATGCCCACCGAGCTTGACGAGCTGTCCCGGCGCATTATGCAGCACGAGATTGAAGAAGCGGCGCTTAAGAAGGAGGACGACAAGCTGTCACAGGAACACCTTGCGGAAATTCAGCGCGAGCTGTCTCAAATGAGAGAACAGCTTGCACAAATGAAGGCAAAGTGGGAGAATGAAAAATCGGGCATCAACAAGGTTCAGACTCTGCGTAAGGAAATAGAGCGTTTAGGCGTTGAGATAGAGAAAGCAAAGCGTGAATACAATCTGAACAAGGCAGCGGAATTACAGTACGGAAAGCTTCCTCAGCTTCAGGCGGAGCTTGAAAGGGAAGAGAAAAACGCAGAGGAACAAAAGAGCAACAGTTCGTTGCTGAGAGATAAGGTCACCGAGGAAGAGATTGCAAGAATTATTGCAAGGTGGACGGGTATCCCAGTTGCCAAGCTTATGGAGGGAGAACGTTCAAAGCTTCTCGGAATGGAAGATATTCTTCACCGGCGTGTTATCGGGCAGAATGAAGCGGTAGAAAAGGTAAGCGAAGCAATTCTGCGTTCAAGAGCGGGCATTCAGGACCCTAACCGTCCAATAGGCTCCTTCCTTTTCTTGGGACCTACCGGCGTAGGCAAAACCGAGCTTGCAAAAGCGCTTGCACAAGCGTTGTTTGACGATGAGCACAACATTGTAAGAATAGATATGACCGAATATATGGAGAAATACAGCGTAAGCCGTCTTATAGGCGCTCCTCCGGGATATGTGGGCTATGAGGAGGGCGGTCAGCTTACGGAAGCGGTTCGCCGCAAGCCCTACTCGGTAGTTTTATTTGACGAGATAGAAAAGGCCCATCCCGATGTATTCAATATTCTGCTTCAGGTTCTTGACGACGGCAGAATAACCGACAGCCAGGGCAGAACGGTGGATTTCAAGAACACAATAATCATTCTTACCAGCAATTTAGGCTCCAACTATATTTTGGACGGCATAACCGAAAACAACGAGATTTCCGCCGAAGCAAAGGAACAGGTTGAAGGACTGCTGAAAACCAAGTTTCGCCCCGAATTTCTCAATCGCCTTGATGAGATTGTGTTCTACAAGCCTCTTGCAAAGTCCGAAATCGGCGGCATAGTGGATTTGATGATAAAGGATTTGTCAAAGCGTTTGGAGGATAAACAAATAGAGGTGAAAGTAACCGACAGTGCAAAGGAATATATTATCGACAGCGGGTATGATCCTGTTTACGGCGCAAGACCGCTGAAAAGATTTATTCAGAGCAAGGTTGAAACACTTATTGCAAGAGCGATTATAGGCGATAAGCTGAGGGAAGGCGATACGGTGATTATCGACAGCGGCGAAAACGGTCTTTCTCTGTCTGTTGAATAATATAAATTAATAAATATCCCCTTTTTACATTAAAATGCAATAAAGGGGATATTTTTATTTAGCAAACCGGTTTTCTTTGTCTCTTATATTTATCCGCAGTTATACTAATTTCAATTTAAAATCATTCTTTACAAAATTTTAAATTGAAATTACACCCGAAGCACTATTCTCAAATTATCCATAAAGTTTTACAATCTTTTTAATTTGAGAATAGTATTACACACCCAAAGCCCTTTTCCCAATATCCTTCCGATAATGTGCCTTATCAAAGTCTATCTTCCCGACAGCCCCGTAAGCCTTATCCAAAGCCCTCCGTAAATCATCACCCACAGCGGTAACACCTAAAACGCGCCCTCCCGCAGTGAGGTATTTTCCGCTATCAAGCTTAGTCCCCGCATGATAAACACAAACGTCGTCAACACCTTCAAGCTGCCCCTCACGGTTCAAGCCAGAGATAACCTTTCCCGTCTCATACTTTTCGGGATAGCCTCCGCTTGCCATTACAACACAGGCACAAGCCTTATCGCTCCACTTAATATCAAGCTCCGACAGCCTTTCCTCCCAGACAGCCTCCATTATATCAACAATGTCTGTTTCAAGCAAAGGCAAAACCACCTGCGTTTCCGGGTCTCCGAAACGGCAGTTGTATTCTATCACCTTTGCCCCCTTAGGAGTAAGCATAAGTCCAAAGTACAGGCAGCCCTTAAAGGGTCTGCCCTCATTTTTCATTGCCCTAATTGTAGGCAGGAAGATTTTTTCCATACATTCCGCCTGCTTCTCGGCAGTGTATAACGGATTAGGCGCAACGGTGCCCATGCCGCCGGTATTTAAACCCTTATCCCCGTCAAAGGCTCTCTTGTGATCCATTGAGCTTATCATTGGCTTAACTGTCTTTCCGTCGGTAAACGCAAGGACGGTAAGCTCGGGTCCCGTCAGATATTCCTCCACCACAATCTCGCTTCCGCTCTTTCCGAACTTGCCTTCAAGGAGCATTGACTTAACCGCATTTTCCGCCTGTTCAAGGTTTTCGGCAATAATAACGCCCTTTCCGAGAGCCAAGCCGTCGCACTTAATAACGGCAGGGTAGCTGTTTTTCTCTTTGATGTAAGCAATTGCCCTGTCTGCATCGGTAAAGGTTTCATATTCGGCGGTGGGAATACCGTATTTTTTCATCAGCGCCTTTGAAAAAACCTTGCTGCCCTCTAAAATTGCGGCGTTTGCCTTAGGTCCAAAGGTCTTGAAGCCCTTCTGGTTAAGTGCGTCCACCATTCCCATTACCAAAGGGTCGTCGGGAGCTACAAAAACATAATCCGGCTTTAATTTTTCCGCCAGCTCCACAATGCCTTCAATATCTGTTGCCTTTACGGGGAAACACTCTGCTAAAGCGGATATGCCGGCGTTTCCCGGTGCGGCATACAGCTTGTCAGCTTTTGGGGAGCGGCTCAGCGCGGTGATTATTGCGTGTTCTCTGCCGCCGCCGCCTACTGTTAATATCTTCATTTTCACTTATTCCTTTTCATTTGACTCTTTCATATGCTGCCCTCAGCTCTTCTGCAAAAACTGTCCTAACTTCTTATCCTCGGTGCGGATATGCGAAACAAGAATACCGATATGAGCGTTTAATGCAGTCAGGTCTCCCACCGTAGCTCCCGATTCGGGAATCTTCGCCATAAGGGCGTTTAAGTCGCTTTTATATTTTTCGTGGAAAGCCCTATGGGCGGTGTAGTTTGGATAATTGTTCTTTTGCTGCAGCTGCTCCTCGTGAGCAAAATGGGTGTTTACGTAATTTGAGAGAAATGTCATTGTCTTTTGCAGCGATTCGCGTCCCTGTCCTTTGTCGCAGGCGTCCAACAAATCGTTTACCGCCTTAAAAAGCTGCTTATGCTCGCCGTCGATAAATACATTTCCCGTTTCAAGCTCCTTTGTTAATTCGTATCTCATAATAAGCTACCTCCTGATGTAAAATTAATGGTGGAACAGTCTGATTCCCGTAAATGCCATAACCATACCGTATTTGTTGCAGGTGTCGATGACGTTGTCGTCTCTGATAGACCCGCCCGGCTCTGCAACATACTTAACGCCGCTTCTGTGGGCTCTTTCGATATTGTCGCCGAAGGGGAAGAAGGCGTCCGAGCCGAGGGAAACGCCGTTAAGCTTATCAAGCCACGCTCTCTTTTCCTCATTGGTAAATATTTCGGGCTTAACCTTGAAAATATTCTGCCAAGCGCCTTCTGCAAGCACGTCCATATAGTCCTCGCCGATATAGTTGTCAATGGCGTTGTCACGGTCGGGACGGCGGATATTGTCAACAAACTGCAAGCCCAAAACCTGAGGCGACTGCCTGAGCCACCAGTTGTCCGCTTTTGTGCCTGCAAGTCTTGTGCAGTGAATGCGGCTCTGCTGTCCTGCGCCGATACCGATAGCCTGACCGCCGCAGGCGTAGGCAACCGAGTTGGACTGTGTATACTTAAGCGTAATCATTGCAATGGCAAGGTCGATTTTGGCGCTGTCGGGCAAATCCTTATTTTCGGTAACGATATTGCCGAAAAAGTTATCGTCAATTTTAAGCTCGTTTCTGCCTTGCTCAAAGGTAATTCCGAAAACCTGTTTTCTCTCGGTGGGTTCGGGAATATAATTCTCGTCAATTTGTATCACCGCATAATTGCCCTTTTTCTTGGACTTAAGAATTTCAAGTGCTTCATCGTCGTAGCCGGGTGCGATAATGCCGTCGGAAACCTCTCTTTGAAGCATTTTTGCGGTGCATACGTCGCACTTATCGGAAAGCGCTACAAAATCGCCGTAGCTGCTCATTCTGTCGGCGCCTCTTGCCCTTGCATAAGCGCAAGCCAAAGGAGAAAGCTCTCCCAAATCGTCAACCCAGTAAATTTTCTTTAAGGTGTCGGAAAGGGGAAGTCCCACCGCAGCGCCCGCAGGCGAAACGTGCTTAAAGGAGGTGGCGGAGGGCAGACCCGTTGCCTTTTTCAGCTCTTTAACAAGCTGCCAGCCGTTAAATGCGTCCATAAAGTTAATATAGCCGGGCTTGCCGTTCAGCACGGTTATCGGCAAATCCTTTCCGTTCTCCATAAAAATTCTTGACGGCTTCTGATTGGGGTTACAGCCGTATTTAAGTTCAAGCTCATTCATTTTTTTGTTTATCCTTTCTTGTATTTATCTTATTCATCTTAATTATCAATATAGAACAGCCACGAACAGCTCACGTTATTGTCCGTTACCTCGGGGTAACAGCTTATACATTTGCATTTTATGCGGGGATCAATCGTTTTGGCAAAGCCCTCGTACTCGATAACCGAAACCTGCTTACAGGGGTGAAAAGGCATTCCCTTTCTTTCCCTTGCCCTTTGGACGCGGCAGTTCACGTTTGCGAAATAAAGCTCGTTTTTATTTTCGTCAAGCCGTATTTCATAATCGTTTATATTGCCGTAAAATCTTAGCTCCAACGCCCTTGAAAGTCCCTCCAAGCCGCAATTATCGGAAAGCTTTAAAAATTCCTTTATCCGCTTCGCCTCAATAACGGTGAATCTTCTCCAAGCGTTAGCGTCGTGTATCATAGCCTCGTCCATTCCGAATTTCTCTTCTACGGACTGAAACCATACCCCGTCCATTGCTGACCAGTTTTTGGAATAAATCTCCAAAAGCTCTATAAGCTGTTCCTTTGTCATTTTCTCAAGAACGCTTTTGTTTTTCACAGTATTTACCACCCTTAACCTTAATCAAAGTCTAAATAGATATAATATTTTCCGCAGTGAAGGCATTTAAACAAATACCCTTCGTTATTGCTCAGATAATCCTTAGCGTCTGAAAGGTCAAGCATACAAACGTCCTGCCGATAATTTTTCTCAATCTCCTCTGCAATGCCAAGTTTTTCCAAACCGCCCCAAGTATAATATCCCAAAAAGGCGCAGTAATCGTCACAGCAGGCAAGCCAGTATTCCTGCTGCCAGCCGCAGTAGCCGGGGGTGCGGTGTATCAGCTCTTCGGTTTTTTCGGGGTCGGAAACAGGGTCAGCAGACATATCGTCCTGAAAAGAAACGTCAAGCTTTTTTGCCGCTTCGCCGCTTTCTATGCAGTGAGGACAAAGGTAATTAACATCTTTCTCCGAATAAATGGGATTGGTGTAATAAACCTCGGTTTCCTTTTT
>CAYMFX010000001.1:17030-48985 GCA_964389845.1 uncultured Ruminiclostridium sp. | reverse complement strand
AAAGAAGTAATTCTTTCCGACCGCATGGGATTTCTCTTATATGGCATAGCGGAAGAACCTATCTGATGCTCCTCAAAGGGCTCCTCCATTTCCTTGAAGCTTGCCAAAATACGCAGGTCGTTGCTGAATTTGGAGCAGCTGGCGGCAATTCCCGAAAGGACGTTAACCACTGCCGTATCAATTTTTCTCGAATAGGTCTGACCGCTTACGGGAACGCATTCCTCGAATCCCATTTCCTCCGCAATCATTTTTTCAAGCCGATCGATTTTTTCGCCGTCTCCCTTGAAAAGCTCCACAAAGCTTGCCTGTGTGCCGGTAGTTCCCTTTTGACCGAGAAGCTTAAGCTTGCTCATTCGGTATTCCAAATCCTCTAAGTCCATCAACAGCTCGTTCATCCAGAGGGTAGCCCTTTTCCCAACGGTAGTAAGCTGTGCAGGCTGCAAGTGGGTATAAGCAAGACAGGGCATTGCCTTATATTTATCCGCAAAAGCCGCTAAGTTAGCAAGAACATTGACTATCTTCCTGTGAATGACCTTCATAGCGTCCCGCATGATAATAATATCGGTGTTGTCTCCCACATAACAGGAGGTAGCGCCTAAATGAATGATACCGGCGGCATCGGGGCAAGCCTGACCGTAAGCGTAAACATGAGACATAACGTCATGCCTCACTTCTTTTTCCCTTGCCTCCGCCGCTGCAAAATCTATATTATCCACATTGGCTTCAAGCTGGTCAACCTGCTCCTGAGTAATATTAAGACCCAACCTCATCTCCGCACGAGCCAAAGCGACCCAAAGCCTGCGGAAGGTGCTGAACTTCTTCTGCTGAGAAAAAATAAACTGCATTTCCCTGCTTGCATAACGGGTACACAAAGGGCTTTCATAGCTTTCGTAATCTCTTGCCATAATAAAATTTCCCAAATCCTTTCATCAATTTCATTTCTTTTCTGTTACTGCCTTAAATTATTTGTAAGTTTCTTCTTCCTTAACAGCCTCGGCGTAAATGCGGCAGTAGCTTTCGTGTCTTGACCTTGCTATCCTGCCCTCCTTCACCGCCTTTATCACCTTACAGCCCTCCTCCTTGATATGCCTGCAATCCTTGAACCTGCATTCTCCTGAAAGGCTTTCAAACTCACGAAAACAGCCTGCCAGCTCAATCGACGGAATAGCGCCGTATCGGCTGACCTCAACCGTTGAAAAACCGGGGGTATCTGCAATATAAGTCCCGTCTCCTAAGCTGAACAGCCTGACCTCACGGGTAGTATGCCGCCCTCTTCCGAGCTTTTTGCTGATTTCCGAGGTCTCCTGACGAATATTCGGGGCAATGCAGTTCATAAGACTTGACTTCCCTACGCCCGTATTTCCGATAAGAGCCGAGGTTTTTCCTTTAATGTATTTGGCAGCCTCGTCTGCTCCCTCGGCGGTAATATTGTTGACGGAAAAAGTTCTGTAGCCTATGCTGCCGTAAATATCGGAATAATCGTCCTTCTCCGCTTTATCCGCCTTAGTGAACACAAAGACTGTCTCAATTCCCTTGTTCTCAAAAATAGCCGTAAGCTTGTCCAAAACAAAGGTATTGGGCTTAGGCTCGCACAATGAAGCTACCAAAACCACAATATCAAGATTAGCGAGAGGAGGACGCACAATGACGTTCCTCCGCTCATCTATTGCCGTAATAACATTTTCGGCGTTCTCCCCGGTCAGAAGCTCCACATAATCGCCTACTACCGGCTTAATCCCCTTCTGCCTGAACACTCCCCTTGACCGTGCGCCGACGGTGCCCGAAGGAGTTTCAACAGTGTAAAGCCCCCCGCTGACTCCAACAATCCTGTTAATACTCTCCATTAAAGCGCCCCGATTGCCTCGGTTGTCGTCGCCGGTTCGGGTTCCGTTACGGCAGCCGCCGTCTCTGGCGGCAATGTTTCGGGCGGCAGTGTTTCGGGCGGCAATGTGGGAGTCGGCGTTGTTTCGGGTACGGTAGTTTCCGCCCCTGCGGAAAGCTCGCTGAATACATTAGCGTTAAAATCAAGCTGAGTTTTAGTAATCGGATCGGTATCAAAATTAATCTCGTAGCTTATGAGAACCTTTCTCATTCCCGTCTCTGGATGCTCAACCATAATCATATACTCATGGGTGCCACTGTTGGTTATCTCCCAGTTAAGCGCCTGACTCGTATTCATATTGCGGGTCTCGGTAAGATCCTGCATCAATACGTTGTCGATATAATATTTAAATCTGAAATCCTGATTAATGCCCGCATTGAGATTGAGGGTAATGCTGTCGCTTGCCTCATTGGGAGGACCGGAAGAAACCACAATCGTGACTAACGTTCCCTTCTCCACCTTCTCGTTAGGCTCAATGCTCTGGCTGATGACTTTATTCTTTTCAATCTCTCTGTCAGGTTTATAATCTACGATAAGCACAATGTCATGCCTTTCCGCATTCTGGCGGGCGGCATATTCTGAAATGTTTCTGAAATCGGGAACAACGGTAAGGGTAGGCGCCTGTCCCTGGCTCACAAAAATAGTGACCTTGGTTCCTATCTCCTCTCTGCTGCGGGCAGGCGGATCGGTTTTTATCACATATCCGGCGGGAACCGTATCGTTATCCTGTTTAATGACCTCAACCACAAAGCCTTGGTTTTCAAGCTGAGTTTTAGCTTCTGCCAAGGGTCTTGAAGCGAACTCGTCAATTTCCTCCATTTTAGGTCCGAGGCTTATGGTGACGGTAATAAGCTGAGTTGACTTAATGGAAGTGCCTGCGCCTATGCTCTGACCGATAACCTTGCCCTTAGGCTCAGGGCTGTTTTCGCTTACCATTCTTATTCTGAACTTATCCCCGTACCGGTCTTCAAGCTCCTCATCGGTAAGCCCTAAGAATGTGGGTACCACCACCTCTTCAATTTGAGTGTTTTCTTCATTGGGAATGGTATCCGACACAATTTTATAAACCACAAGCGTTGCCACAATAACAAACACTGCCGTAACGGCAAACAAAATTGACAACAGCGGCGAACGTCTTGGCGCAACCTCGTCGTCTAAGTCCTCGTCCTCCTCGCCTTCTTCGCTCTCAAGATTTATTGCGAAGCCCTTCTTCTTGACGTCACCGTCCTTAACTCCGTTTTCCTTGCCATTGGCAGCAACGGTTTCGGGGGCTACCCTATCGAAATACTTTGTAGTCCCGTCTGTGGAGAAATATTTATATTCAAAGACAATGCTGGGATTCTGCTTAAACTCCTCAATATCCTTCATCATCTCGCCGGCGGTCTGGTATCTCTTGGAAGGCTCCTTCTGCATTGCCTTTTCCGTTATCTCCTCTAATCCCTCGGGGATAGAGTTGTTTATTTCGGACATTTTCTTTGCCTGAGACTGCATGTGCATAAGGGCAATGGAAACGGGGCTGTCTCCGTCAAAGGGCTTTTTCCCTGTCAGCATTTCATACATCATAACGCCGATAGAGTATATATCGCTTCTCTCGTCGGTAACGTCGCCTCTCGCCTGTTCGGGGCTGATATAGTGAACCGAACCTATCGCCTTGTCGGAAACGGTTTTGTCCGTCTCACGGTTAAATCTCGCAATACCGAAGTCCATGACCTTTATAGTGCCGTCGCTGAGCAGCATAACATTCTGAGGCTTTATATCGCGGTGAACAATGCCCCTGTCGTGAGCGTGCTGAAGCGCCTTAAGAATCTGCATGGTAAAATGAACCACGTCCCGCCATTTTAAAACGCCCTGCTTAGCTATATAATCGGTGAGAGTAATACCGTCGATATACTCCATAACAATAAATTGAAGCTTTTCGGTAAATCCCACGTCAAATATTTTGACAATGTTGGGGTGAGAAAGGAGAGCAATCGCCTTTGACTCGTTCCTGAATCTGCGGATAAAGTCCTCGCTTCCCACAAATTCGTTTTTCAGTATCTTGACCGCAACAATTTTATCCTCAGTAATATCCTTGGCTTTATAAATATCAGCCATTCCTCCGACGCCGATAAGCTCCAAAAGCTCATACCTGCCGTCAAGCTTCTTACCGATGTTGTTATCCATATTACATTCCACCATTTCTCCGCGACGGAATTTGCAATCTACATCAACAATTGTCTCCTGCGCGGTAAGAGACAATCGGTTTATTCAGTCCATATGCCGGCCGCTAAAGCAGCTTAAGGTTTCAGCATTTAATAACCGCTACCGTAACATTATCGCGTCCTCCGTTGGCAAGGGCGTAATCTATAAGCAAATCACAGCACTTTCCTATTGGGTTGTTTACCATTATCCAAGCTATTTCCGAGTCGTCTCCGTATGAATGAAGCCCGTCGGAGCAAAGCAAAAGGCTGTGCCCTTCTTCAAGGTCAATCTCAAAATAATCCGGGGTTATATCTCTTGCCGCACCTACCGCACGGGTAATACAGTTTCTGCGGGGATGAGTCTTGCTCTCTTCCTCGGTTATCTCCCCTTTTTCAATAAGCCTTCTTATCTCAGTGTGGTCTTTAGTAATCTGCTGCATGCTTTTGCCGAAGATATGATAGCAGCGGCTGTCGCCAACGTTGATAATATACGCTCTCTCGCCATAAACAATGGCTGCAACACAAGTCGTACCCATACCTCTTTTATCAAGCTCCGCCCTCGCTCTGTCAAACACAAGGCTGTTAGCAGCGGTTATAGAGGTAATAAGCAGATTACGGATAAAATTCCTGTTATTGCTAAGCCGAAATCCATTGGTAATGCGCTCCCGCATTAAATCGATAGTCATCTGACTGGCACAGCTTCCCGCATTCTCGCCGCCCATGCCGTCGCATACCACCAACACCGCCGCTTCCTCATTTTCTCCCAAGGCACTCACCCACACCCTGTCCTGATTTTCATTTCTGGTTAAACCAATATCGGTTTTTGAATAATATTTCAAATCTGAATTTCTCCTTACAAATAAAAGGATTTTGTATATATTTCATATTGCAAGCAGGATTAAATATTGTCTCTTCTGAGCTGACCGCAAGCCGCTTCAATATCCGAACCGAGAGTTCTGCGCACCGTAGCGTTTATTCCTCCGTCGCAAAGGGTCTTCTGAAAGCCTCTGACAAAATTGCTTTTTCTGTAGCCGCCCTCTCGTATCTCATTGATAGGAATAAGATTGACATGACACACTCCGAGAGGCTTTAACAGCGCAATCAGCTCCTTAGCCGTCCCCGTATCGTCATTAACTCCCTTTATAAGAGCAAACTCAAAGCTTATTCTTCTTCCCGTTGCCCTAAAGTAATCGTCACACGCCTTGATAAGCTTCTCCACGGGATATTTTTGATTTACGGGCATTATCAAGTCTCTTTTCTCATTTGTGGGCGCATGAAGCGACACCGACAGCGTAAGCCCTAACTTAAGCTCCGCCAGCTCATATATCTTATCCACTAACCCGCAGGTCGACAGCGAAATATGCCTTAAACTCATATTTCTGCCCTCCGGGTATGAGATTATCTTCAAAAACTTTAATACATTGTCAAAATTATCCAACGGCTCGCCTATCCCCATAAGCACTATAGAATCCACTTTTCTGCCGCTGTCCCTTTCCGTCTCGTATATCTGAAGCAGCATCTCGGAGGGCTCAAGATTTCTCACAAATCCCGCCTTTGTTGAAGCGCAGAATCTGCACCCCATTTTGCAGCCCACCTGAGTTGAAATACAAATGCTGTTTCCGTGCTTATATTCCATCAGCACAGCCTCAACCTTATTCCCGTCAGGCAGAACATATAGATATTTTACAGTATTGTCAAGGTCTGATACAAGCCTTTTTTGAATTTTCAGCGAATTTATATAAAAATTATCCCCAAGAACCTTCTTTGTTTGTGCAGAAATATTACTCATTTGCTCAAACTCCGTCGCTTTTTGCTCATGAAGCCATTTAAAAACCTGCGCACCCCGAAACTTTTTTTCACCGATTTGTAATAATTTCTCACAAAGCTCATCAAAGCTCAAAGATAAAATATCTGTTTTTCCCCCGATCTCAATCATCGGCTTCTACACCTTCCCAACATTTTCTATAAAATAAGCAGCTGCTTACAATGCAAATCTCCACGAACTACCCCCACATTTCCGAATCTATCCCCCTCAACTGCTCCTACGCCAATAACTGCCCAACCGCAGGGGCGAAGCCGGTTCGCCTATCGGCTCACCCACGGCGCTCCGCGCCGTGTCCGTCGGCTAACGCCGACGGCGGCTTCGCCGCACTGCAAATCTCCA
The DNA here is from genome assembly GCA_964389845.1 of uncultured Ruminiclostridium sp. Lineage (GTDB taxonomy): Bacteria > Bacillota > Clostridia > Oscillospirales > Ruminococcaceae > Ruminiclostridium_E. Next base: position 42,759 of record CAYMFX010000001.1, on the reverse strand, counting down.
CGAACTACCCCAACATTTCCGAATCTATCCCCCTCAACTGCTCCTACGCCAATAACTGCCCAACCGCAGGGGCGAAGCCGGTTCGCCTGCCGGCTCACCCACGGCGCTCCGCACCGTGTCCGTCGGCTAACGCCGACGGCGGCTTCGCCGCACTGCAACCCTCCACGAACTACCTAACCCTCCTGAGCGTAGCCGCAAAGAACCCGTCGCCCCCCGTAACCCCCGGCAAAAAAGTCCTCATGCAAACGTCCTCAACCCCGCTGACTCCAATAGGCGCCACCACCGGCGCAAACCCCTTGTTCTCAGCCAAAAACTCCTCCACTACCCCCTCGTTCTCCTCCCTGTTAAGCGTACAGGTTGAATACACTAACGTACCCCCCGGCTTAACATACCTTGAAGCGGTAGTCAGTATATGCTTCTGAACAATAGGCAGCTGCTCGATATTCTTAACTTCCTTATACTTTATCTCCGGCTTTCTCCGAATAACCCCCAGCCCCGAGCAAACGGTATCGCAAAGCACCTTGTCCGCCAAGGGAATATCCCTGTCATACTGAGTGGCGTCATGGGTGTCCGCCGTAATAATGGAAATACCGAGCCGCTTAGCCCCCTTGCGAATCATAGACACCTTGCCGTCGTACAAATCAAAGCTGTAAATCTTCCCCCTGTTTGCCATCATCTCCGCCATAGAAAAGGTTTTTCCTCCGGGAGCGGCACAAACGTCAATAACCGTCTCGTTAAACACAGGCTTCACCACCCGACAGCATAGCTGCGAAGAAATATCCTGAACATGGAAATACCCCTTGCGGTAAGCGTTGGTAGCTTCTATCTGATTAACTCCCCCAAGCTCAAGACAGTCGTCCAATAATCTGTTTTTCTCCGCCTTGATTCCGTCCTTGCGAAACTCTGCAATAAGCTGGTCTGTAGTACACTTCAAGGTATTAACCTTAACATAAAGCGGCGGCCGCCCAAAGCTGTCCTTCAGAATATCGACGGTCTGCTCCTCCCCATACTCCTCCGTCCACTTCTTTATCAGCCACTTTGGGCAGGAATACTCCACCGACATTTTAGCAATGCCGTCTAAATCCTTGTAATCTATATTCTTTCCGTCTCTGAGAAAGCTTCTGAGTATGCCGTTAATGAAGCCCCTTCTCGGAGTAGCCGCCAAGCCCACCGACTCGTTCACTGCCGCACTTTCGGGTACAGCGGTATAAAGCAGCTGGTAAAGCCCCATTCTCAGCAGCTGCAAAACATCAATATCGATTTTATCAAACTCTACGGAAGAATAAAGCCGAATTATGTAATCAAGAGTCATCCTCCTTTCAATGACCCCGTAGAACAGCATTGCGGCAAAGGCTCTGTCTCTGCCCGAAAGCTTTTCCCTCGAAAAAGTGTTGTCGAGCACAATGTTAGAGTAAGCGCCGTGCTGCTGCATTCTGATCAAAAGCTCTAAAACGACCTGCCTTGCAGTTTTCATAAATTTAATTTCCTTCCCGTACCATTTTGCGGCAAATGAGTTGCAAGTAACCTGCCTTAATATTGCGAAGCCGCCCGAAGCGTCGGCTTCGCCCGCTTCTTTGTAAACTGTAATTATTCACTTCGTGGGACTTCGTCCCACACCCTACTTCCTTTTGTGACAAAAGGAAGCGAAAAGCTTCCGCGGCTTCGCCGCTCTTTTTTATTTTTAATCCCGCCTGCGGTTTGAAATAGCAATAAGCCTTATAAGCTGAGCCAGCGCCGACATCAGCCCCGCAACATACGTCATAGCGGCAGCGGAAAGCGTTTTTCTCGCCCCGCCAATCTCGTCCCGCTCCAAAAGATTCTGCTGCCCGATAACAGTTATAGCCCTGCGGCTCGCATTAAATTCAACCGGCAGTGTAAGGAGCTGAAACAGCACCACTAACCCAAACAGCACCACCCCAATGTCAACAAAAATCGAAACCCCCATAAACATTCCGAGAATAAAGAATATGAGCCAGCCCTTAGACCCAAGCTGAGCCACAGGAACAAATATGGAGCGTATTTTAATGGGAATATAATTCTTGTTATACTGAACCGCATGCCCCACCTCATGCGCCGCCACGCCGATGGCAGCCACGGAGGTGCTGAAAAAGGTGGAATCTGAAAGCGCCACAATATTTGTCCTTGGATCATAGTGGTCGGTAAGATTCCCGTCCACCTTCATTACCGTAACGTCATAAAGCCCGTAGCTGTCCAATATCTGACGAGCAATAACATGAGCGGGAACATTATGCCTGCTGTAAACCTGACTGTACTTCTTAAAGGTGGACTGCAATCTGAACTGAATAAAGTAAGAAAACACCAATGCCAAAATAACCAGCAAATAAGCCGCCGTGGGATTATTCAAAAAGAAATCCAAAATCATAACCGTTACCCCCTTAAAGTATTTTATACTATTCTCAAATTTAAAAGATTGTAAAACTTTATGGATAATTTGAGAATAGTGCTTTGGGTGTAATTTCAATTTAAAATTTTGTAAAGAATGATTTTAAATTGAAATTAGTATTACTCCAATAATACTTTATCATACAAACCCGCCCGAATTATGACTAATAACAGAAAAGTCTGTGAAAACCCCCAACCCCTATACGAAAAACAAAATTTTTCTCACTGCACAGATTTTAATCTATCGCCGCAGGCGATTCCACAATTGTCCATTGTCCATTGTACATTGTCAATTGTCATCTCCGAGTCTTGTCCCAATCTCAACCCTTCTGCCTCTGAGAAAGTCAACATCCTTCATTCTCTTTCCCCCCTCGGGCTGAATATCGGTTAGTCTCAGAACGCCGTCGCTGCAAGCCACGCAAAGCCCCTGCCCCTCAACAACGGTACCGCAATCCCCGACCCTTCCTTCAAGCCTTTCCGCCTTTTCTGCAAAAAAGACCTTAATCCTCTTCCCCTCCAAAAACGTAAAGGCACAAGGGTGGGACGACAGCCCCCGAATCTGATTATATACAACGTCAACAGGCTTCCCGAAGTCAATATAACAGTCCTCCCTGCCAATCATCTTAGCATAGCAGGTTCCCTCGTCGGTCTGTCTTGCCCTCGGCGCTTCTCCCCTTTCCACAAGCTCCAAGGTTTCAACAATAAGCTTAGCCCCCATTTCCGAAAGCTTATCGTGAAGCATTTCTCCCGTCATATCCGAAGGTATATCGGTTTTCGCCTTAAGAATCATATCCCCGGTGTCAAGCCCCTCCGACATATACATCGTAGTGACCCCCGACTCTGTCTCCCCGTCCATAACCGCTCTTTGAATAGGCGCCGCTCCCCTGTATTTTGGGAGCAGTGAGGCGTGTACGTTAATGCACCCGTATCTCGGAAGCTCCAAAACCGATTTCGGCAAAATCTGCCCGTAGGCAACCACCACAATACAATCGGGAGAAAGCTCCTTCAACACCCGAAGCGCTTCTTCCCCCTCCTCACCCTTGCGAAGAGACAAGGGCTGATACACCGGAATACTCTTTTCCGCCGCAAACTCCTTTACGGGCGTCATCTGCATTTTATGTCCCCGATTTTTTGGCTTGTCCGGCTGCGTAAACACTCCGCAAACCTCATGTTCCGCATTAATAATACTCTCCAAACAAGGTACGGCAAATTCGGGCGTACCCATAAAAACTATTTTCAAAGCTACCTGCCTCCATTTACGTCAATGCTTTGCAATTCCAATCAGTCCTCTTCCCCCGGCTCAATCATCTCGTCCGCAAGGTCGGTAAATATCACCCCGTTAAGGTGATCTATCTCATGACAAAATGCACGTGCAAGCAAATCCTTTCCCTCGAGCTTAATTTCCTTGCCGTAACGGTTCATAGCCGTAACCTTGACCTTAGCGGGTCTTTCCACATAGCCCCAAACGTCGGGAGCGGACAGACACCCTTCCTTGTCTCTCTGCTTTCCCTTAGCCGAGGTGATAACGGGATTGATAAGCTCTATCTTTTCTTCTCCTATATCGATAACTACCGCCCTCTTAAGCACTCCCACCTGAGGAGCGGCAAGTCCTACCCCGTTAGACGTCTTCATTGTCTCATACATATCGTCAAGCAATACCCAGAGCCTGTCGTCAAAAACAGTAACCTCGCGGCACTTTTTTCTTAATAACTCATCGCCGAACTTAACAATGTTTCTTAAAGCCATTTTAAACAATTTCCTTTCATTTATTCTGATTAATACTTAATACTACATAATCTCTCCGTTTATATCGACAAAAAAATTCACATTCATAAAAGCATTATCCTTGTAAGCCGAAAGCAGAACATCTCTCATTATTTCTCTGAACCGCCTGTTAAACCTGCACTTAATGATAAGCTTATTGCGAAACCGCCCGCCAAGCCGTCCCGTACCCATTTTGGTAGGACCAAGCACACGAAGAGGCAGCTTGTCGGTTTCCCCCGCAATCCTCTTCTTGAATATTTCAAGAAATCTCTTTGCCGCATTCATACAAGGCTGTTCCAAAAGCGAAGAAAACCCCACAAGACAAATATCGCAGAAGGGCGGAAACAACAGCGCCTTCCTGACCTCTATCTCCTGATTGTAAAACTCGTTGTAATCCTGCCTTGCCGCCAATTGAAGCACATAGTGGTCGGGAGAAAAGGTCTGCAAATAGGCTCTCCCCGTCTTGCTGCCCCGTCCCGAGCGCCCCACCACCTGCGTTATAAGCGAAAAGGTTCTCTCATAACCCAAGTAATCCCCTGCATACAAGGATTTATCAATAGACAGCACCCCCACCAATGTAACATTCTCAAAATCCAATCCCTTGGCTATCATCTGAGTACCCACCATAATATCATACTCGCCGTTGCCAAATTCGGAAAATTTGTTGGCAAAGGCATTTTTTGACATGGTGGTATCTGCGTCCATTCTGAGTATGCGGGCTTTTGGAAAATACTCCTTTATTTCGTCCTCAATCCTCTGAGTACCGGTACCCGACTGAGCGATATACCTGCCGCCGCATTCGGGACAAGCGTCCGGCATACTCCGGGTATAACCGCAATAGTGACAGCATAAGCTTTCATTAACCTTATGATAAGTAAGCGGCAGCTCACAGTTTGGACAAGTCATAACCTTCCCGCACTTAACACAGCTTATATGCGTATGATAACCTCTCCGATTCAAGAGCAAAAGCGTCTGCTCTCCCCTGCCGAGATTAATTTCTATTTCATGGAGCAATGCGCAGCTGAAATTCCCCCGATTGCCGTTTTCATATTCCGCCTTCATATCCACAATAAAGACCTCGGGCAAAGCCGAGCGGTTATATCTCTCGGAAAGAGTCACCAGCTCATATTTCCCCTGCCTTGCATTATACATACTGTCGGGAGAAGGCGTAGCGGAAGCAAGGAGCAAAAGAGCGTTATGCCGAAAACACCTTTGCTTAGCCACATTCCTTGCATGATAACGGGGCGAGCGGTCGGATTTATAGGTATGCTCCCCCTCCTCGTCAATTACTATTATACCGATATTGTCAAGCGGGGCGAATACAGCGCTTCGTGTGCCGATAACTATCCTTGCGCCCCCCTCTCTTATTCTCCGATATTCATCGGCTCTCTGCCCCATTGAAAGGCTGCTGTGAACGATAGCCACCGTATCGCCGAACAGCTCTCTGAAATTCTTCACCATTTGAGGAGTGAGAGATATTTCGGGAACCAGCATCATCGCATTCCGTCCGCTTTTGATAGCCTTATCAATAAGCTTTACAAAAACCGAGGTCTTGCCGCTTCCCGTAACCCCGTGAAGCAGTGCGCACCTTGGCTTATCCTCCGTCATCAGCTTTTCCAACCTGTCATACGCCGACTGCTGAGATTCGGAAAGCAAAATATCATCGGGACGTCTTAACCTCTCGCCGCCCCTCTCCATACGAAAAACAGTATAAGCATACTCCTCCAACAGCCCGTATCTTACAAGATTCTTAATAACAGCCGACGTGACCCCGCAAATATAACAAAGCTCCTTAACCGAAGCCGCCTCATACTCCGTAAGCGTCTCTACCACCGACTTTTGCTTAGGCGTAAGCTTAGCGGCACGGTCGTTCTGTTCAAAGCTCTCCGAAAGCCTTACCATATTTTCCGTTTCATCGCCAATATGCCGCTTCATCTCCTCGTTTTTCTCAATGATTCCCTTAGCGGCAAGGCTTTCCGCAACCTCCTCGGGCTCTGCCTCGATTAATTCGGAAAGCTTTTTCTCCGACTTTACGCTTCTGATTTTTTCCAAAAGCTTTAATTCCTTATCCGAGAGCAGTGTGAAGCACTTTTCCGGCCCTTCCGGGTTAAACCGATACCTGCTGCGGACGCTGAAATTAAGTCCCGGCGGCAGCACCACCCTGACAGCGTCAAAATAAGTACAAAAAGTATTCTCCTTAAGCCACTGAATTAATTCCAGCTGCTCCCCGCTCAGCCTTACGCTTTTCTCTGAAATATCTGCCACGGGCTTTAGTTTGGATACATCGCCAAATCTCTCCTCCAAGCGAAACACAAGAGCAATCCGCTTTTTATTTCCCTTGCCGAAGGGCACCATAACCAGCCCGCCCTCTTGAACCATTCCCGCAAGTCCCTCGGGAACAATGTAATCATAAAAATTATCAAAGGGGTACAAGCATTTATCCACAACGGTCACTGCCACCAAAACCGAACCCGATTCCAACCAATGTCACCCCTTCAAACATTTTTACTGACATCTAACTGACATCTAATTGTGAAAACAAAAATTTTCTCACCCCACAATTTCAATCCATCGCCGCAGGCGATTCCACAATTGTCCATTCTCCATTGTACATTATCAATTGATCTTCGCATTGTCAATTAAAAATTTTCTCTCTCGCCTCCATAAGCGCAAACCCCAACAGATTCATACCCTTCCACATCAAAGGATTTTCAATATTGGGGTCGTCCTTAGCCATACCGATACCCCATATTCTGTCATAGGGGCTTGCTTCCGCCAACACCCGATTCCCGGTAGCTTTTAAAAACTCCTTTAGCTCGGGGTTTTGAGAAAACTTTGCAATATTTCCTTCGATAACTATTTTAAGCCTGTTCTCTTTCCACAGTTCTTCCTTAAACCCGCTTATTTTTCGTCCCAATTCCTTATACTGCTTTGGGTGAGAGGATTTCATTATCTGCCGATAAATTTCCGTGTCGCCAAACAGCAGAGCCTTTTGCGCCATCATATATTGTTCGGCGGTATGATAACTATTGCCGTTTACTTCAAATTTGCAGTCATACCATTGACTCAGACAGGCTTTAGTCAATGACCCTTCCCTTTCGGTATTTCCCCAGAAAAATATATATTTTAAACGTTTTCCCTGACTAAAAATTTCTCTTAATTCATTTATATCCATTTTGCTTTATCCTACATGACAAAAATTTCAATCCATCGCCGCAGGCGATTCCACAATTGTCCATTCTCCATTGTACATTGTCAATTGTTCTTCAGCTGCCGAATAATCTCCCGATTCCTACCACTCCTAAACCCCTCCGCCTTAATAACGGAAACGAAATCGGAAACCGCCTCGTCCAAATCACCGTTTATGATAACATAATCGTAGCTGTCGGCGCAGGCAATTTCGGTTTCCGCCTGTTTAAGCCGCTGCCTTATAGTCTCCTCGTCCTCTGTGCCTCTCTTATAGAGCCTTCTTTCAAGCTCCTGCATTGACGGCGGCAAAATAAAAATAAGCACTGCCTCGGGACAAAGCCGCTTAACATTTCCCGCCCCTTCAACCTCTATTTTAAGCACCACGTTTTTACCGCAGGAGAGAGTTTCCTCAACGGTCTCCTTAGGCGTGCCGTAGTAGTTGCCGCAATACTCGGTATGCTCCAGCAGCTCGCCGCCGGCAATCATTTTCTCGAACTCTTCTCTTGTCTTAAAATAATAGCTTATCCCCTCGGTCTCTCCCGGGCGCATTGCACGAGTTGTTGCGGAAACCGAGTAGCATAAATTAATATCCTTAGCCAAGGCTTTTTCAAGAATAGTATCCTTGCCGCAGCCCGCAGGAGCCGACACCACAAACAAAATCCCTTTTGCCATTTTAAAATTCCTTTCGGTAAATATTAAATATTATTTTAGTATTAATCCTCATCTTCCTCACAGTCGTCATCATTACCCGCCGCTTTTTTTTCAAGCCGCTCGGTGCTTTTAGCCGAAAGCACCACATGACCGCTGTCCATAACGATAACGGACTTAGTCTTTTTCCCGCAGGTAGCGTCTACCGCCAAATTCTTTTCCCTTGCGGCGGAGATAATTCTTTTAGAAGGCGCCGCCTCCGCCCCAACCAAAGCAACAATCCTGTCCGCATTAATCATATTACCAAATCCAACGTCAATAAGCTTCAAAACCGCACCTCCGCCCACAGACCCGCAAATTTTTCGATATTAATCCCAAAAATTAATTATATCACATCTAATAAAAAAAATCAACTCATCAACCGCCGCCAATTTTAGAACCTGTCTTCACAAGATATTGCATGCGTCTTTTCGGCAAATTTTGCCGATGACTGCGTTAAAATTCCTTGTCCTCGACAAAATCTGCTCGAAAATCCACGCACAAATCTTGTGAAGACAGGTTCTTAAATGCAGCAAACTTAAAAACTCGCCTTTCTATCAAACAAGCAAAAAGCTTCCGCCGCACAAATCAAAAATCATCGCCGAAGGCGATACCACAATTGTCAATTGTCCATTGTACATTGTCAATTGTTCATCATCCTCCGAAAAACATATGCTCCACAAAAACCTTGACTCCTATCCCCACAAGGATAATACCGCCAAAGACTTCCGCCCTGCTTCCCAAAAGCTGACCGAATTTCTTTCCGAAAAACACTCCGCAAAGACTTATCGCAAAGGTGATAGCCCCAATCATCGCCACCGCTGCCCAGATATTAACGTCGGGCAGCGCCGCAAAGCTTACCCCTACAATAAGAGCGTCAATGCTTGTAGCCACCGCCTGAATCATCAAGGTTCCGAATGCAAGCTTAAAAGGCTTCTCCTCTGTCTCCGCGCCCTTTTTCTTCTCCCTTATTTCCTTAATGCCGTCAAAAATCATTTTCCCGCCGATAAATCCAAGAAACAGCAAAGCGATATAATGGTCGAACTCCTTGATAACATTTTCAAACGCCGAGCCTAAAAAATACCCCAAAACAGGCATAAGCGCCTGGAAAACCCCAAATGAAAGAGCGATTGCAAGCGCCGCTTTTACATCGTTCTTTTTCATTGCCAGCCCGTTGCCGATAGACACCGCAAAAGCGTCCATAGCAAGTCCCACCGCCAAAAGCAGTAATTCAACGATTCCCATTTTATTTTCCTCTAAACTTTTTGTGACAGTCTCTCCGAATACTCTCTTCTGAACTGTTCAAATGTACCCGAATCAAGACTGTCTCTGATTTTTTCAAGCAGAGTATTATAAAAATACAAATTGTGCTGCACCGCCAGCCGCCCCCCAAGCTGTTCTCCGCTCTTGAACAAATGCCTGATATAGGAACGTGAGAAATTGCGGCAGGTAGGACAGTCGCAATGCTCGTCAAGGGGCTTGTCGTCAAGAGTATAACAGCTGTTGGTCATATGAGTAATCCCGTCCCAGGTGAACACCGTAGCATGACGGGCGTTCCGTGAAGGCATTACGCAGTCAAACATATCGATACCTCTTGCCACTGCTTCAATAATATTTGAAGGAGTGCCTACCCCCATAAGATAACGGGGCTTATCCGCGGGCATATGCTCCGTAACAACGTCAAGAATATGATACATAACCTCGGTAGGCTCTCCCACCGCCAAACCGCCTACAGCATACCCGTCAAGATTCAGCTCGGCTATCTCGTCCATATGCCCGATCCTCAAATCGTCATAAACGCCCCCCTGATTTATCCCGAAAAGCATCTGCTGCCTGTTGATGGTTTCGGGCAGGGAGTTAAGCCTTTCCATTTCCGCCCTGCACCTTTTTAACCAGCGTGTAGTCCGATTAATGGAGTTTACAACATATTCCCGGGGCGAGGGGTTCTCTATACATTCGTCAAACGCCATAGCGATAGTTGAAGCAAGGTGAGACTGTATTCTCATACTCTCCTCGGGTCCCATAAAGATTCTGCGCCCGTCAATATGGCTGTTGAAGTACACGCCTTCCTCCTTGATTTTACGCAGCTTGGCAAGTGAAAAGACCTGAAACCCTCCGCTGTCCGTTAAAATAGGCTTTTTCCAGTTCATAAACTTATGAAGCCCGCCCATTTTGTAAATCACATCGTCTCCCGGACGCAGGCTAAGGTGATAAGTGTTGCACAACTCTACCTGACATTTAAGATTAACCAATTCGGGGGAGGAGATACCGCCCTTTATTGCGGCGGAAGTGCCTACGTTCATAAAAAAGGGCGTTTGTATAACTCCGTGAGTTGTGACAAATTCACCTCTGCGAGCTTTTCCCTCTGTCTTAAACAATTTAAACATATTAACTTTTCCTTTTATTCTATACTGTCCTTAGGCAAATAGCCCACCTGTCCGTTTTCCAAAATGCCGAAACAATAATACTCCGTTTCTCTGTTCACATAAAGGCTATCACCTGAACGAGCTGAAAGAAAAGCACCTAAATGTGACCAGCCGTGAAGCTTTCCGTCCCAGCTGCCCGTATTAGCCTCGGCAATAAGTCCCCTCTCCCCCGTCTGATCTATCTCTGCATACAAAAAATCCTTCTGCCTGTCAATAACCGACAAGGTGTGATTTTCCCAATCCACATAAGAATATTGACTGTCGGAAACGACCTGACGAACCACTCTTCTTTTCTCCCCGAAGGGCACAAAAACCGTCTCAAGCTCATACTTCCCGCCCCTATAATTTATTATAAGAGCATTAAGCTGTGACGCACACTTTGTTGAAGCTCCTCCGTCAATGTCGATTATTCTTTTCTTATTATCGATTATCGGCAAACAAGTATTGCCGGCACGCCTGAAATTATAGGTAGGATAATGCCCGCAGACAACGGTTTTCGGAGAGCAGTGCTCCATTCTCAGATACCAAGGCTGGGTAAGCGCAAACTTCTCCGATGTGTTTTCCCAATCCGCTCTGTTTTCAATTCCCGCATGAACAAAGATAAAATTCTCGGTTTCAATTGCAAGGGGCAGGTTCTTCATAAATTCAAGCTCTTTACCGAAAGCCTCAATGACCTTCTTCCTCTTTTCCTCAAAATCAGCTTCAAAATCATCAATGCCGATACTTTTTCCCATTTCGGTAAAGGTGTTGTGAGGTCGGTACTTTATTCTTTCAAAAAACCTTTCCCTGCCGTCATGAAAAGCCATACGGTCGCACATGGTGTCATTGTTGCCTTTTATGCAGATAACCTTAGAGCTTAAACAAAGCCCCGTAACAAAATTCAAGGTTTCTAAATTGGTTTTACCCTTTTCCAATATATCTCCCAGTATAAAAAGATAATCATTATCCTTATTGTAATTGCATTTTTCCAGCAAGCTCTTAAACTCTCTGCAATTCCCATGAATGTCGCTGACGCAAATCACCCGACAATCAACCGGCAAATCAACTTTAACAACCTTCATAACAATCTCCCTCACAAAATGAAATTGCAATCCATACATTCATATAGCACCTAATTATTAACGTTTAGTAAACTTTAACAATAATATTACTTTTAGTATTGCTCACGCTTTGTCCAATCTCATTATATCATAAAAATTTATTTGGAGAGTGCGTACCAACACACTCTCCAAAATGCTAAGAACGTGTTCTAAAACAAATCACTGTGTGTTCCTGTTCTTGATAAAAGCAACAATAGCATCCCTTCATCGATACGATACACCAAAAGCCAATCAGGTTCAATATGACACTCACGCAGTCCGCCGTATTCCCCGGTAAGCAAGTGGTCATGATATTTGAAATCAAGCGTTTCCCCATTTGCCAACATTTTAATAACCTCATTGATCTTATCAATGTTTTTACCACGCTTAGCGGCAAGTCTTAAATCTTTGCGAAACTGATTTGACGCAACCGGTTTATACTTCATTTAATATTTCCTCAATCATTTCGTCAACATTGTCATATCTTTTATACTTTTCGGGAGAAGCATACATTTCGTCCATTTCCCTGATAGCCGCAGCGGTAACGCTGTTGGGAACCTCACGGGAAATAGCAAAAGGAATTGCACCCTCATAAATCATCTGCTTTAAGAAAATATTAACAGCAGTGGATAAATCCAAGCCGAACTCGGCAAGCAAGGTCTGCGCCTTTGCTTTTGTCTCAGCGTCAATAGTAATATTTGTGGATACTTTAGCCATAATATAACTCCTTTCCGATATTAGTATATCATGTGCTTAACTGTATGTCAACATAATATGCGTGTATTATGTTGCTATTTTAACATAAATTCTTATATCCGTCCTCAATAAGTATGATGTGCTTTGTTTCTTTAGGAATATCCAAAGCGTTTTCCGTAAGCCAAAGCGGAAATATCATCCTATTCCTGCACCATTCCTTGTCCGCAAGATCTATCCAGAGTATTTCCGACTGTTCACCGTCAAATTTTATAGCGGTAAAATCAATTTTTCCATAATCAAATGGCTTAATGACATAGAACAGCGCAAGCTCGTGATAAGCTGTTTTGTCAACGGCAAAAAAGCTCTCGTGTATAAAGGCAAGCCGGTCAATCTCAACTCTTACTCTTGTCTCTTCAAAAACCTCCCTAAGCACCGCCTGCTCCGAGGTCTCCCCAAAATGCGCTCTGCCGCCAATGGTGTAGTATTGCTCATACAGCTTGTGATGTGCCATAAGAATTTTTGTGCCGTTAAGTATAAGTGCGCCCACACGATAATTAAATACTCCCTCGGAGGTTTTGTAGGTGGTGTCCATAGCTGCTCCTTTCAAATAAAAAATTTGTCCAATCTCTATAAATTCATTTGGAGAGTGCATGCCGACACACACTCTCCAAAATACTAAAACAAATCACTGTGTGTTCCTGTCCGTGACAAAAATAAGCCTACCTCTTTTTCTCTGATTTGATAAACCAAAAGTCGATGCTTTATAATCTGCTTTAAGTCCTTCCTAAAATGATTTGAAGCAACAACGTCAAGCGTCTCCCGTTACCTCCTCCACCAACTGCGAAAACGAAGAATATCTTTTATAATTTTCCGGGTGTTTTTCAAATTCCTCCATCTCACGCATGGCGGCTTCGGTCTCGGAGTTTGGCATATCCGCCTTAATTTCAAAGGGAATTCTGCCTTCTCTTAACATTTGCTTAATAAACACCCCAACCGCTGTTGACAAGTCCATACCTACCGCCGACAAAAATTCCTGTGTCCTTGCTTTATCCTCATCGTCCAATAAGATATTAGTAGATACCTTAGCCATAACTTTACCCCTTTCTCCGATAATGCGAGTTTCAATACTGTTTTATTCTTAAAAACAGAAAATCTGTAATTTGTACTTTCTAAATTATATAGGATTTATCCTGCATTGTCAATTGATTTTTATATTATAACCATCGCATCCCCAAAGCTAAAAAACCTATACCTCTCCCTGATAGCCTCCTCATAAGCCGCAAGCGTTTTTTCCCTTCCAAGAAAAGCGCTTACTAACATAATAAGCGTGCTCTCAGGCAGATGAAAATTAGTAATAAGCCCGTCAATGACCTTAAACTCATATCCGGGATAAATAAAAATACCCGTATCGGCGCTACCCGGCTTAATCTCCCCGGAAGCGGCAGCGGACTCCAAGGTGCGGCAGCTTGTAGTGCCTACCGAAATAACCCGTCCACCGTTTTCCTTGCACTTTTTTATTTTATCAACGGTAATCTGCGGAACCGAATAATGCTCGACGTGCATTTTGTGGTCGAGAATATTTTCCTCTTTAACGGGGCGGAAGGTGCCCAATCCCACATGAAGGGTAACATATGCCAAATCAACCCCTGTCTTTCTCAGCTCCTCAAAAACTCTTTCGGTAAAATGCAGTCCTGCCGTAGGAGCCGCCGCCGAGCCTTCCTCTCTGCAATATATGGTGTTATATCTGTCCTTGTCCTTTAATTTTTCCTTTATATACGGGGGCAGCGGCATCTGACCTATTTTATCAAGCTCGTCAAAGAAAACACCGTCGCAATTGAAGCGCACAATCCTGTTGCCGCCTTCAGCTACGTCGAGAATCTCAGCCGAAAGCCGCTCCGAGAAATCCACAACAGCCCCTATCTTAAGCCGTCTCCCCGGTCTTACCATAACCTCCCACTTATCTAATTCGATAGTTTTGAGCAGCAGAAATTCGACATTGACCCCCGTACTCCTTTTAACCCCGTAAATGCGGGCGGGAAACACCTTAGAATCATTCAGCACCAACAAGTCTCCCTTTTTTAAGTATCTGCATATATTAAAAAAGCGGTCGTGAATAATTTCGCCGCTCCTGCGGTCAATTTTCATCAGTCTTGAGCTGTCCCGAGGCTCTGCGGGAGTCTGAGCAATAAGCTCTTCGGGCAATTCATAGTAAAAATCGGAGCGCTTCAAGCCTTTAGCGGCAGGAACAGCCTTCTTCTCCGAAAATTTAACACTTTTTAGCTCCGAAAGCGCCGAAAGTATAGGCTTAGCCCAAGACTCGGAAACAGGCGGGTTTTTAACCGTTATATTTACCTCTTCGCCGTCTAACAAATCATGAAGCGCATCGGCGTTTCTCCCGAACCAATCGGGAAAATCCATTTTTTCCGAGATGAAGTCGTAAAACCTTTCCCTTGTGTCCAAAGCGTTAAAATCAATTATAATTTCCTTCATTTCCTTCATTTTCTACCTCAATACAGCTGCGTAAATGTTTTATAATGGTCATCGGTATAGAAAATCAAACCGTCGTTTGAAAAAACTATCCTTTCGCCCGTTCGGTATCCTCCCGAATAATTAACGTCGCATTCGGTGTACTTTCTTCCCTCCGACCGGGGCAGTAAGCCCTCGTAATTTCCGAAACGGTCGCCGCCTATGCTTTTGCCCTCAGCCACCTCCCAAAGGTTGCCCTTGGAGTTGTCCCAGCCGAGAGCCTTAGCCTCTGATTTCGTAATAAAATTATTCGGCAATGTACCGAAGGTATGAATATACTCGGCAACGTCCTCGGGTGTGGTATAACTTCCGTTCTTCTCCACAAAGGGCTTCTCCGTAACTTCTTCCGAAGCGGTAGCTTCCGCCGGTTTTGTCACAGCTGTCACAGGAGGAGCAGTCTCGAAAATAGCAGAAGCTTCTGTTTCATTTGTTTCTGCAATCTCGGTTTCATCGCTGCTTGTCAAGGCTAAAGCTTCCGTTTCTTTTGAAACCGTTTGGGAGAATGAAGTTGAAGCAGCACTTCCCGCTTCATCACTTAAACTGGGAACTCCCTCATTATTTCGACAGCCCGACAACGCAATTACGGCGGCAATTGAAATACTTAACAATACACCTGCAAATCTTCTTATCTTCATTTAAAATCCTCCCGCATTCACATCATTATTACAGAAATTTAAAAAACCGATTGACAAAGGCTGATATTTGAGATATAATAAAAAACAGTCAACCGATAGAGGCGCAGTAAAGATGAGTACCGCTTCAAAGACCGCCGAGGTCGCTTGTATGGAGCGTGAAAGGCAATACTGCCGAAGGAAATTATTTGGCGGATAATTTCCTGATCGCACACCAAACAGCTGTGCGATTGTCATCATGTAAGATGGAGTGCTATCGACAAGCTTGCCCTCGGCATAAAAGTCAGCATTTCTATTATACAGCATGAACGGTCGGTTTTCAACCGATTTTTTTATTATTCGGAAAATTTTATTTAAAGGAGTTTTTTATGAAAAGGTATAAAGTAGGGATTATAGGAGCAACGGGAATGGTGGGACAGCGTTTCGCCGTTCTTTTGGAGAACCACCCTTGGTTCAAGGTAACCGCACTTGCCGCTTCCCCCCGTTCGGCAGGGAAGACATATAAGGAAGCGGTAGGCGGCAGGTGGCTTCTCGACAAGCCAATGCCCGAAAATATGAAGGACATAGTGGTTATGGACGCAGCTGCGGACATTGACAAAATCGCTTCTGAGGTAGATTTTGTTTTCTGTGCCGTAGATATGAAGAAGGACGAGATAAAGGCTCTTGAAGAAGCCTATGCAAAGCACGAGTGTCCCGTAATGTCCAACAACTCGGCTAACCGTTTTACCGACGATGTGCCCATGATAATTCCCGAAATAAACGACGGGCATATAGCTATCGTGGAAGCTCAGAAAAAGCGTCTCGGAACCAAACGGGGCTTTATCTCGGTAAAATCCAACTGCTCGATTCAAAGCTATGTCCCCGCCCTCAGCCCCTTAAGAAAATACGGCATTACCAAGGTATTGGCCTGCACCTATCAGGCTATATCGGGAGCGGGCAAGACCTTTGAAACATGGCCCGAAATGGTGGATAATCTTATTCCTTACATCGGGGGCGAGGAAGAGAAATCCGAGCAGGAGCCCTTAAAAGTATGGGGACACATCGAGGGAGACAAGATTGTGAAAACCACCTCCCCCTCTATCACCACCCAGTGCTTAAGAGTTCCCGTTTCCGACGGACATTTTGCGGCAGTATTCGTAAGCTTCGAGAACAAGCCCTCAAAGGAAGAAATATTGCAGTGCTGGAAGGAATTTTACGGCGCGCCTCAGGCTTTGAGCCTCCCCTCCGCCCCCAAGCAGTTCATTCACTACTTTGAAGAGGACAATATGCCCCAAACCAAGCTTCACCGCAACTTAGAAAACGGTATGGCGGTGAGCGTAGGACGTTTAAGAGAGGATACCCAGTACGACTACAAATTTGTATGCCTTTCCCACAACACATTAAGAGGGGCAGCGGGCGGCGGCGTGCTTATGGCTGAGCTGTATGCTGCAAAGGGCTACTTTGACTGATTAAGGAGAATAATTAATGAGTAAGACAATTTTTACGGGTGCGGCAGTAGCGATAGTTACCCCCATGTACCCCGACGGCTCGGTTAATTACAGCAAGTTAGCGGAGATAATAGAAGCTCAGATTAAGAGCAAAACCGATGCAATAGTTATCTGCGGCACCACAGGCGAATCCTCCACCCTGACGGACGAGGAACACCTTGACTGCATAAAATTTGCGGTGAAACAAACGGCGGGCAGAATACCCGTTATAGCGGGCACAGGCAGCAACGACACCGCCTACGCCACAGAAATGTCCAAGGACGCTGAGAAAGCGGGAGCCGACGCTCTTCTGTTGGTAACTCCCTATTATAACAAGACCTCACAGCGAGGCTTAACGGCTCATTTCACTGCCATTGCCAACGCCGTAACTCTCCCCGTAATCCTGTACAACGTTCCTTCAAGAACAGGCTGCAAAATAGAATTAAACACCTACAAGGAGCTTTCCAAAATTGACAATATAGTTGCGGCTAAGGAAGCCTGCGGAGACATAAGCTTAGTAGCACAAATTGCGGCGGAAACCGACCTTGACATATATTCGGGAAACGATGACCAGGTGGTTCCTATAATGTCATTAGGCGGCAAGGGCGTAATCTCCGTTGCCTCAAACATAATCCCCGAAGAAATGCACAATATGACCGAATATGCGCTTAAAGGAGATTTTAAGGAGGCGGCAAGGCTTCAGCTTAAATATATGTCTCTGATAAAAGCGCTGTTCTGCGATGTGAACCCTATCCCCGTTAAGGAAGCAATGAACCTTATGGGAATGAATGTGGGAGAGTGCAGACTGCCCCTTGTAAAACCCGAACAGGCAAAAATTGACCTTATCAAAAAGGAATTAGCGGCTATAAATCTTATTTAAAGAGCTTAACCCTAAAAGTCGTCGAAGGACCGG
Source organism: uncultured Ruminiclostridium sp. (assembly GCA_964389845.1). Taxonomy (GTDB): domain Bacteria; phylum Bacillota; class Clostridia; order Oscillospirales; family Ruminococcaceae; genus Ruminiclostridium_E. Next base: position 24,978 of record CAYMFX010000001.1, on the reverse strand, counting down.
TCATGGACTTTCGCCGACTTTCAATATAGGGAAGAAAACCGAAAGAGGATAATAAAATGAATGATGTTACAGAAATCGCCATAACAGGTGTTTGCGGAAAAATGGGAAACGTAATTGCGGGACTAATAGGTGAAAGAAAGGACTGCAAGGTCTGCGGCGGCATTGACCTTAATCCTAAGGAACAGGATAATTTTCCCATAGTCAAAAAGGTGTTCGACCTTCCCGAAAAACCCGATGTAATAATAGACTTTTCCCACCCCTCGGCGCTTGCCGACCTGCTGTCCTACTGCAAAATAAAGAACGTACCCATAGTGATAGCCACCACAGGCTACACCGAGGAGCAGATACAGGAGATAAAGCTTGCCGCCCGTCAGATACCCGTCTTTTTCACCTTCAATATGTCGCTTGGTATAAACCTGTTGGTTGACCTTGCCAAAAGAGCGGCGGAGGTTCTTGGCGCACAGTTTGACGTTGAGATAGTGGAAAAGCATCACAACCTTAAAAAGGACGCTCCCTCAGGCACCGCAATAATGATAGCCGAAGCAATAAACTCGGTTTACGGCGGAGAGAAAAAATACATTTACGACCGCCACAATGTGAGAAAGCCCCGTGACAGGGAAGAGATTGGCATAAGCTCAATCAGGGGCGGCACCATAGTGGGCGAACACGATATAATTTTTGCGGGACACGACGAGGTGATAACCCTGTCCCATTCGGCACAGTCAAAAGAGGTTTTTGCAGTAGGCTCAATAAACGCCGCCATTTTCCTTAAAGGCAAGCCTGCGGGACTGTACGAAATGTCGGATTTGCTTAAGAACAAGTTCTAAGGAATAATCAACTTAAAGTATAAACGGTGATAATTATGACAGATATTAATTTTTTTGAGGGCATTGCCTCAGTAGCATTTACAGAAAAGATAACCGAAACCGCCGAGACCTACGATATTTTTACGAGGATAGGCGAAAGCGGCATTGACATTGATATGATTTCAGCCGACCTCGCTATGAACGACACCCTCAGCGTAGGCTTCACATTGTCTGACGACGACCTGCCCCGGCTTCTTCCTTTAATCAAGTCGGATAAAATTTCCACCCCAATAATTAACTGTGGAAACGTAAAGCTTGTTGTCTCCTCCGAGTATATGATAAATTCCCCCGGCTATGCGGCAAAGGTATTTGAGAAGCTTAAAAATATCGGCTGTCTCCCTTTGATGATAACAACCTCGGTTGACGAAATATCGATTCTTATCAGAGACAGCGACAGCATAGACGCTAAGAAGGCATTTGAAGCCGACATCTAAAAGGAATAATAAAAATACTTTTAAAACAGAATTTTATGCAATCGATTGAACAAAGTTCAATATAATGAAAATTAAAGACATAAAACGAAAATCAACTCGTAAAGAAAAATGAAGGATAAACAAAAACAATTTTTATTTGAAGAAGCAAAAATTTCAAGAGCGGTTTTGACTCTCTCTGTTCCCACGGTAATAAGCGCCTTGGTAATGGTTATCTACAACTTAGCCGATACCTATTTTGTCGGCTTGCTGAACGACCCGATACAAAATGCAGCGGTCACCCTTTCTGCCCCGCTCCTTTTAGCGTTCAACGCAATAAACAATCTTTTCGGGGTAGGCAGCTCCAGCATGATGAGCCGAGCCTTAGGCGCAAAGGACTACGACACCGTATCCGGAACCTCGGCATTCGGTTTTTACTGCTCACTGTTAAGCGGAATAGTATTCTCACTTGTATACACACTCTTCAGCGGAGGATTTCTCACACTCTTGGGCGCCGACTCACAAACAGCCTATGCAACAGGAGAATACCTGAAATGGACAGTATCATTCGGCGCCGCTCCCGCAATCCTCAACGTTGTAATGGCATATATGGTGCGTTCGGAGGGCGCAACCCTTCACGCAAGCATAGGAACCATGAGCGGCTGTGTGCTGAATATGATACTCGACCCTCTGTTTGTGCTTCCTTGGGGCTTGAATATGGGCTCGGCTGGCGCAGGTCTTGCAACCTTTATCTCCAACTGCTTCGCCTGCTGTTATTTCTTTGTACTCCTCTTTTCACGCCGCAAAAAGACCTACGTCTGCATAAACCCGAAAATGTTCAAGCCGAAAAAGAACATTGTCTTAGGCATTTTCTCGGTAGGAATCCCCGCTTCAATTCAAAATCTGCTTAATGTGACGGGAATGACCGTTCTGAACAACTTCACCTCCTCCTTTGGTCCCGATGCGGTTGCGGCAATGGGAATCGCCTACAAAATCAATATGGTGCCGATGAACATAGCCTGGGGCTTCTCACAAGGGGTAATGCCGCTGATAAGCTACAACTATTCGGGAGGAAACCGCACCCGAATGAAAAAGGGCATTACCTTTACGGGAAAGCTGGAAATAGGCATACTGATCGTGCTTTCGGCGGTTCTCTTCATCTTCTCGGAGCAATTTGTGCGAATGTTTATGAACAACGACGCTGTTGTAGAGTACGGCAGCGCCTTTCTCCACGGAATGTGCTTAGGGCTTCCCTTCCTCGCCATGGATTTTTTGGCAGTCAATGTGTTTCAAGCCTGCGGAATGGGCAGGAAGTCACTGTTGTTTGCGGTTATGAGGAAAATAATATTGGAGATACCCGCATTGCTTCTGCTGAACGCCCTGTTCCCGCTCTACGGTCTTGCCTATGCACAGCTTACTGCTGAATTGGTATTGGCGGCAGCGGCGGTAATAGCTTTGGCAAGAATGTTTAAAACTCTTGTCGATGAGAAACAAGAGCTTTTTCAAACATTCCTTGAGAAATTCCCGAAAAATCCATGACCTCCGCAAGAATTTTAAACTTTGTCATTATCATCATTAAAATCATTACCAACAATATTGCTGCACCTAAGAAATACAATATGACCACCGTCATTTTTTTCCTTATCTCATCGGGAGCGCCCGCAGCGTCAAGACCGCCCCTTCTATCTTGATTAACATATACTGCATTCTGAGCGGGCACAGCAGAAGGTGCAGACTGAACCGTGCCGACATTTTTCCCGCAGCCCGAACAAAAAGCGCTGCCTTCCTCTATTTCCTTACCGCAATTTGAACAAAACATAATTTCTCTCCTTTTGGTCTTGTATTGATCTATGATAAACTCAATTTATTTAAATGAAATATCAATTAAACAAATTATACCCTTACCAAACCAATAAGTCAATAGCGGATAAGCAGTTTTGTCAATTTATCTAAATGAATTGTAATGTATTAGTAAGTTTTGCCCAAAATACCTATATAATATGAAATTGAAGAAATCCTTCACCACTTATTACAAAACGCAAACAAAAAAGGGGGCAAGGCGCTTGACTTACTACGAAAATCTCAGAGTAATAAGAGAAGACCGGGGCTTTACCCAAAAACAAATAGCCGAGGTTTTAGGCACAACCCAGCAATACTACTCGGACTACGAAAACGGAAAGAGAGACATTCCAATTAGAATTTATATTGCGCTTTCAAAGTTCTATAATGTGAGCATCGATTACCTTGCAGGAATGAAAGCGGAAATAGAAGAACAGCATGGCTCAAACAAAAAAGCGGATGCCGTATAAGATCCTTTAACACTCCAAAGCGCCAATAACAAATGTACCCGACAAAACAAATCAAAAAGGTTTTGTCGGGTATATCTTTATCAGTGATACGATAACGCTCGAAGCGTCGCTTCGCAGGATGCGAACTTGCGGCTGCCCAAAGTGCCGACACGTACGTCGGCACCCAAAGCAGAAGTTTATTTGCTCGCTTCTAAGAGTTGTGTTTTTTCACTTCGTGGGGTTTCACCCCACACCCCACTTCCTTTTGTGACAAAAGGAAGCGAAAAACTTCTGCGGCTTCGCCGCTGTTTTTTTATTTTTCTTTTTTCTCTTTATATCCCCCTACTGCCAAATAAATCACCCAAACAACCACCGCCGCCGCCAACGCAAACAACACAAAGAAATTAATCTCCGAGTGCCACCTTAAACCCAAAACCAAAGCGTCCCCCACAGCCGTAATCAGCAAAACCTTATTCCAGCCGCCAAAGCTTATAACACCTTTTTTCTTAAAAAAGGAGTAAAGCAAGACGGTAAACAATTCAACCAGCCCCGCCGAAACAATAATCTCTGCGGGATAAAAGAAACCGCAAAGCATACAATCGGGAATATCGCAGTTATTTGCATAAACAACGGGAATAGCCATTGAAAAAGCGGTTATGTAAGCGAAAGTAAGCCAACGTAAAAGACCCTTTCCCTCCGCTTTCACACACTGCCAGGTATAGAGCGCCATTGCTCCCAAAAGAAAACCGTAGGAAGCAAATTGAAGCGGCGGAATCGACCCTTCGGTGTGAACCATTCCGCCAAAAAGCAGAGTCCCCGCCGCCACCGAAGGAAACAGAAAGTCCTTTCCCTCCTTAGATTCGGTAAGCTTAAAAATCCCCCTGCCTTTTTTAATGAGCAAGCCCCAGCCGACGATTATCGACAAAACAGTAAGCAATGTCATATAAATATTAAGTGCATCACTAAAGGCACTGCCCGTACTAAAGCTTGTAACAAGGCTCACTGTTCTTTCCGAAGTAAGTATCACAAAATACAGCAGAAAGAACAGCGACTTCAGAAAATCGTTAATATTGTTTCTCTTTTCCATTTAACCGCCCCCATAAGACACATTCTAAAAATTAATCACACCATTGCCGGCGTTTTTCCATAGCTTTCCTTAAGGATTCCCGCAATCTTCTTTAATTCCAGCACCTTTGTCATACCCTCAACCTTAACCTTTCCCGAAAGAAAAGCCTTTTTAGCGTCGAGCCTGCCCTCGGTGACTGCGATTAGGTTTTCGTTTGTAACAGTAACCCGCATATCCCATTTTTCCTTTTCGCCTTTGTCAACATTGGCTTTGCCCTCGTTGACTTCAAACCAGAATTTTCCGCCTCCGTCTCCCTCCACAATAGCCTGAATCACAAAATGCTTTTTGTAATCCCGAAAATCTGCCCTTGAACAAATCTCCTTACCCTTTGCAAAAAGCTCGTCACAATTCATCTTTAAAATTCCTTTCCTTTTTAATAAATCAAAAAATTGAGAAAATAAAATAAAATTAAGTTGCATCGCTGCCCGCAACGGCAACGTTTTCAATTCTTACCGCAAAGGGTCCCTCATAAGCGCTGTCGGAATACCTTTCCTCTGAGAAAACAAAGTTCTTTTGCGCCTCTGTAATAATTCCGTTTACCGAGCCGCCTGTAACCTTGGTAACCTTTTCGCCGTCGTAAAGGTAAGCCAGCCTTATCTCACCGCCGAAGTGCCCCGTAAAAATATCCATTTGAAAATCGGAAAACTTAACAATGCGCAAATAAGGCTTCTCCTCCATTTGCGGCAAGGTTTTGCTCCCTGCCTCAAGCTTAAGCTTCTTATATCTTCCCGTAGGCTTTATATTAAGATACTGTGCAAATCGGTTTGTTCCGTGAATTGCCTTTAAAACCCCGTCCTCGGCTAAAACCAAGTCCTTCATCTTTATACCCTCGTCACTGTAAGGGTCAACAGCCTTGCAGACAAAATTAAGCTTTTCGCCCTTAACGTCCTCGCCTTGAAGCTTAGTTCCCTCCGCATAGTCGGAATACTTGGCGTAAATCATTCCCGAGTCGGACTTGTGGGTATAGTAGCTGAGAATTTCCGCCAACTCCTCGCCGCTTAGTATAATATCATACCTGCCGCTTTTAAGAGTGCGCTTTGCCGCCGACCTGTCCTTAGCGGCGATAATACCCTCCTTAGCCATATCAGTTAAAGCCTTTTCGTTCACATTGTCATAATCAAAGCTGTAATAAAGCTCCACATCTTCATAAGTTTTGCACTGGGTTACAAACTCGCCTTTTACATTGAATCTGTTAAAGCTTACGTCAACCCCGTCGGAATTAACTATTCTCACCCCTTCGTTTACAGCGAAAATCTCGGCGGAATTTATAAATGCGTCCTCTGCCGTATCTGCGCTGAATAAAGCCTTTGCCATAGTCAAAGCGGCTTCCTCCGAGGATTTGGGAGCAACGGAGGTATCTTCCGCAGCCGCTCCGTCCCCCTGAACCAGCTCAAAGAACGGATTAGCGGCGAACTGAGCGGCAAAATAAGCGGCGTTAAGCTGCTCTTCAATCTCCACATCGGTCATTGTGGGGAATATTCCCACAGCGGCGCTGCCTCTGAGCTTTACCCCGTCCTTTTCCAAATCACGGTACACCGTAACATTGTAATCGGTAACGCATTTGCTGCGGCGAACGTCTAATTTCCTGCGAATAAAGAAAAGCTCGCTGCTGCTTTTATCGGTCTTTGAAATAAGGAATTTTTCTATCTTTAAGGAATCCAGTATATCAATTATTTTATTTATCATCTTAACCGCCTCCAATCAACCCAATGAAATTTTAGCCTTAATATAAGGACCGCCGTCGGAAACCTTAACCCATTCCTTGTAGCCCTTGCCGCACATACCCGTGCCGCAAAGCTCCGGCGTTTTACTCATCATTGATATGGATTTCAGCAAATCGGGTACATACCCCGTCATAACGATAGGCGCATAAATTTTACCCGTCAGCTTTCCGTCCTTAATCTCCTTTGCCATGCTGACCATCATCTGAATACCCCAGTTTTTGGGATCCTCCATACCGCTGCTGGGCATTGAAAGCAAAAACCCGTCCTTAACCGAAGCTATCATATCCTCAACGCTGTCGTTTCCTCCCAAAAAATAGGTATTGGTCATTCGTGTATATGCTTTTCTTTCAAAGCTCTCTCTTCTTCCGTTGCCCGTAGAGTGGAAGCCCAGCCAAAGTGCGCTCTTTGCGTCGCAGAAGCCTCCCTTTAATATGCCCTTGTCAATAACAACGGTATCGTGAGCCTCCTCGCCCTCGTCGTCAAAGAAATAAGTAGCGGTCTGACTTACGGCGCAGGCGCTGTCGTGCATGGTGACAAGGGGAGAAGCCACCTGCTTGCCTATATATTTTTTGGCAAGGGCTCTGTCCTTTGCGAACATATCCATTTCAACGCCGTGTCCGAATGCCTCGTGAACAATCATTCCCGTAACCTCCGGCTCACAGATGCACTCATATTCGCCGGGAGTGATAGGCTCGGCAGAAAGCAGCTCCAACACCCCGCTTACAGCTTTTTCAACTGCCTCGTCAAATCTGTCCAGCACCTCTGCTCCTCCCGATACGGAAAAGCCCTTATATCCCTGCTGAACGTTGTTCCCTTCCTTGCCCACAGCCGCAGAAGCCATATTCGCCCACATAACGTTCTGAGTAAGGTCTCTGTTTCTGCTGATAAAAATGCTTGATGATTTGCAATATGAAAATACGGAAACACAGTCGATAATCTTTTCATTTTTTGCAAGTCCCGCTTTTCTCGCCTCGGTGAGCCTTTCAATGATTTTTTCGGCGCCCAGTTCCTTAGGGTCAAGCTTATACTCTGTAGACTTGTCGAAGGATAAAGGCTTGTCCTCGGGAATACCGATATTTCCCCCCTCGTACAATTTTACCGCTCCTTCAACTCCCTTTATAATATCGGGAATAAGCTCCTCGCTGAGCTGATTGAAGGAATATTCCGCCTGTCCGCTTTTATCGAAAATACGAATTACAAAGCCCCGCTTATTATGAACGGGGTTTGCTGAAATGCTTGTCCCGGTTGAGGAAACACGATAATCGGTGCTTTCGCTGTCCACCCCCAACAATGAACAATATTCATACCTCTCACAAAGCTGTTCTGTCAATTTCTTGGCAACAGGTCTTATTTTCTCAAGATAATCACTTTTTCTTACTTGCATTAAGGTCACCCTTTCCTTTTTTTGGTTCTGTTCATTATAGTATACCACTTTTTACCCAGATAGTCCATATATTTTAAACTATTTTATACTAAGTTTATCCGATTCTTTTTTCGCTTCCTTTTTGTGATACAAAAAGGAAGTAGGGTTTCC
>CAYMFX010000001.1:0-17020 GCA_964389845.1 uncultured Ruminiclostridium sp. | reverse complement strand
TTTTTAGGCAGAAGAAATAACTTTTTTTATGTTTTTGTTTTTTGAATTATTATTTTGTTCGGTAATAGTTGGAAAATTTTGTGTTGGTGTATTTTTTTCTATTTGTTAAAAAATTTTTTTTTTGGTTACCAACTGGTAAAATTGCCCTTGGGCCGCTGCCCACAGGCAGCGAAACTCTCCAAGCGTTAAGCGCTCCGCATATGATAAGCACAAAGTTTTCCCCCAAGCGGTAAACAAATCTCCTAATTGAAATCCTCGCCACAAATCCCCCCAAAAAATTGACTTTAAACCGCAATCTGCTATAATAAAATCTGCTTATTGAAAAAGCAAATTAAAAATTCATAAATTTTTCCAAAATCCTTGTAAGATTTCCGAAAAAATAACGTCTTACATAGTGAACCCACGAAAATCCGGAGGTGAAAACATTGGAAGACGAAGAGATAATCGAGATGTTCTTTGAGAGAAAAGAATCCGCCATTAAAGAAGCCGATGCAAAATACGGCGCTCTCTGTAACTCAATATCCTACAACATTCTCAAAAGCGCCGAGGACGCTAAGGAATGCGTAAACGATACAATGCTAAGGGCATGGGAAACGATTCCTCCCAACAGACCGAAAATTCTTTCCGCCTATTTTGCAAAAATCGCCCGCAACATTTCTTTGGACAGATACCGCTTTTTCCGAAGAAAGAAACGGGATTCCTTCAGCGAGATATTGGAGGAGTCCGATGAAATTTACATAAGCGGAGCAACAGTCGAGCAGCAGGTTGAAGGCAGAGCCATAGCTGAAGCCGTCAGCTGTTTTCTCCGTGACCTTGCGCCTAAAAAACGCAAAATGTTTTTGTGCAGATATTGGCTTTGCGAAAGTGCGGATGCCATTGCCGCCAAGTCAGGCGCCGACAAGGGGACAATCTATACCACGCTTTCACGCATACGCAAGGACTTAAAGGAATACTTAAAGGAAGAAGGTTTTGATGTTGAGTGATAAGAATGAAAAGAACGAGAATAACTTTTTAAATATGCTTTCCGACATTGACGAGGAATTGATACTAAACGCTCTTGACGACTCGGTAGAGCCTGAAATAATTGACCCTCCCGACAATAAGCGCAGACTTATAAGGCTTATCATGCCCGCTGCCGCCTCATTAGCCGTTGTTGCAGCGGTAGGTATCGGCGCATTTATCATAGGGCAAAATATCCCCTCCGAGCCCGGCAAAACTCCTGCACAAACAACAATACGAGAAGTAACCGCACCTTCCGAAACCACAAGCATCGAAGCAACTGAGCAAGAAACAACAGCGCCCGCCGAAACCACCCCAGCCGAAACTACCCACCGACAATGGACTGCCAAGGAAATACTGAGCCAACAAGTATGGCAGGACATAAAACACTATCACAATATTGACGCAAACGACAAAGAAAGCATTGACATAATACCTCAATTCAATAAAGTAAATCCCTATGACAATACCCGTTCCGGAATGCTGACAGGCGGCATAATAGACAGAGAAAGCATCGGCGAATACGATGTGGCGCTTTTAGGCTTCAATATGTATATAGATACCTCCATTTCAAGCGAAGAATTGTTTTTAATCACAGCGAAGGAGCTTAGACTTGCTTTAGTTAAAGATGATAAAATCATTGATACCAAAGAGCTGTTCAATCCTCTTTCGCCCAATGAACCTGCCTTTAATTTATATAAAGCTCATCTCAAGGACTATATTCATGTGTTTAATTTTGATGACGGCAGCAGCATTGCAGCATTTCAGCCTATAAACCAATACAATGAGCTTAACAGCGTTTTGTTTATCGGAGTAAATGACGGCAAGCTTATGACACAGCATAATTCGGAAGCAGGGGACATAGAGCAAAACAATAGAAACTATTTAAGCCCTTTATCCGAAACAAACATTGAATATGCGGACAACGGCAATAAATACTACACAATCACCGACAATTTGACTAAAGCAAGGTTCCGCTTTGAATATTTAGAAAACGACACTCATAATTTTCTTTACTTTACTAAAGAACGAGCCTATTTAATAACCGATATAAGCGGCTTTCCGGAATTTGATATTGACAATGTACCTCGGTATAGTTCGCTAAGCTATTTTGATATGGAAGAAGAAATCAATAATGTAATGCCGAAAGCAATCATTTCGCAAATCGAGAAAGACGGCTATACTTACAGCTTAGTGGGCGAGAATATATACATTGTTAATGACATTGAAACCTATCTTCACTGTCATAATCTTCAAGAGGTCATTACTAAAAACGGCGAATATATCTGCACCATACCCGTTTACACCAATGATGATTTAAACGATGATGCAACAAACGCATTGATTGACCGTGATTCCTCCGGAAGCTTTGACTATTACAATTTAGTCGGTTATGTTATGGATGACACTGTCCTTATTATAAACAATGCATTGCTGCGAAAATCAACACAATTCGCCACCGGCTGCAGCTTCTACGCATTAAAGGACGGCAAGCTTTATACCCTTGACGGATACTGGCCCGATATGGTCAATGACCCTCCGGAATGGACGGCAGGAAAGGAAGGCTATGACCTGATTGTTGATACGGAAAATAAAACCGTAATCTTAGATTTTATGAAATATGAATTTAATTTTAAAGAGCTTCCCGCAATGTACAACTATACGATTTCTTGGTTAAAGGAGCCTTTAGAATAAACAGCCCTTCATAAAGAATCCGCCGAAAGAGGCGGGGCGGCAATCATTTTGACTTTATTTTAATCCTGCATTAAAAGGATTATCGGCATAATACCTCCACAAAAACAAAGACCCGGGCATTCCGTAAAATGTCCGGGTCTCAGCTTGTCGAAAAACCTCCCTTGCGGGCGATTTCTCGACAAGCTGACGCCGATTTTCGGCTTTGCCGAAAAGCTGTACACCGGAGCTATTGGTACAGGCTCTAACCAAAACATTAACCAATTTAACCAAAATGTGCAAAAAAATGTTGAAAAATTTATCAAAATATGGTATCATATAGATTGAGTAATTATAACCACTGTAAGTGGCGAAACAAGAACCTGTCCAAATAGCGCAGGTGTGCTGATTTTCGAGCACAATTTTTCCGAGGACAAGGAAAAACTTCGCAGGCGGGCTTCCGCCGGTCAAGAAGTTTTGACGCAGTCATCGGAAAATTTGCCGAAAAGACGTGCTCCGGAGCTATTGGTACAGGTTCTAAGCTCAATGACGACTTTAAAGGATATGCCATATGAAAGATATTAAATTGACTGCCTTGATACCTCCGGAGATTTTACAGAGATTTCAGGACGGCTTATCGAAATTTACCGGCATGGCGGTGCTTACCACCGATGAAAACGGCGTTCCTGTCACAGAGGGAAGCGGATTTACCGATTTCTGCACCAATCTGACAAGAAAGTCTCCCATAGGCTGCAGGCTTTGTGAGGAATGCGATAAAAACGGCGCTTTGCAGACGTTTCTCAACAAAAAACCCGCCGTTTACCGCTGTCATGCAGGGCTTATTGATTTTGCATCTCCTATCATGGTGGACGGAAGAGTTATCGGGAGTATCATTGGCGGTCAGGTTCGCACCGGTCCCATTGACACCGAATATATGAGCGGAATTGCTAAGGGCTTGCAGATTGATCCCGATGTTTACATATCGGCTGCGGAAAAAACATCAGTGCTTCCAATGAGGACTATTGAAAAGGCTGCCGAATTTCTGCATGAGATAGCACAGCTGCTTTCCGAATTGGCATACACAAACTACCTTGCCCTTAGTCAGAGCCGCAGACTTGAACGGGCGGCACGCTCACAATCCGCATACATTATGGATATGAGCCTTAATATGGAGAAAGATGTCAACGACTGGATGTCCATTGCAAAGGAAGCAGTGAACAACGGCGACAAGGACGTTATGGAAACCTCCATTAAAGAGCTTATCGGCAAAAGCACCAATGTTTACTCAATGATAGGCGATACCGTTGATTATATCCGAATGTCGGGGGGCAATGTGTATCTTAACGAGAACGTATATTCTCCCATAGAGCTTTTAAATCAGACGACGGAGGACATAAAGGATAATAATTCGGAAAAGGAAATGTCACTTACCGTCAGCTCGGACGAAACGGTTCCTCCTTTCCTGCTCGGAGATTCCGGAAAAATCGGTCAGATACTTAATAAGCTTTTCTTGGGGTGCGCCGCATATTCCGAAAAACCGGACATAGCGGTAAACGCCTCATGCCGAAAAGTATCCTATGCCTTAATATTGGATATTGTTATCTCTGCAAGAGGATTAACAGTTCCCGAAGACGTAATCGAAGTCGTAAACAATAATTTAACAAATACATCCACAGACAATGCCGTCAACGGGCACGGAGAGTCGTATTTTGCCACCTCGCTGATAAATGTTCTCACTAAGCAAATATCAGCCGCCATTGCAGCGGAATACGGAGAAAAGGGCGAAAGCATATTCAGACTGAGTATACCGCAGCTTGAAGTTGAGGGATGAAAAGGGGCGCAATATGAGTTTTGATGCAGATGAATATTCCAAGGCGCTGGATAAATTTATAATCAAGGCTGAGGGTATTTCTTATTTTCCGGATCCCGCAATATCGGAGGCTCTTACCGATATTTGCCATGTACTGAGAATATCGGAGCTTACTGTCACCTTATACGATACCCCTGCCCATGAACATCGGGGCGAGGGGGAAACGGCGGTATTCTTTAAAGAGGGCGAATCCGATACTCAGCGTATTTTTACAGCAAGGGAAATAACAGGCGGCGGAAACGTCGTAATATATCGGCTGCTGCAAAAAAAGGGAGACCCGGATTGGTCCGATGAAGAACTCTCAAGGCTTCCTGTTTTGGAAAAAATGCTGTTTACCTTTAACGGACGCGCAAGGGTTATGAACATGATAGACCGTCTCGTCTTTTTTGATGAAGAGTTAGGCATTAATAACCTGAAGTTTTTTATGAAAACGGTGGGTTCGTATATTGCCGAAGGAAAGGCGAATCAGTACGGCGCTTGTTATTTTAACCTTAAGCGGTTCTCTGTTATAAATCAAAATTTGGGTCGTGAACAGGGAACTGTCGTAATGAAAAAATTTATCTCCCGGCTTAATGAGAAATTGGAGGAGGGGGAGTATGCCTGCCGTATCGGAGGAGATAACTTTGTTGTTCTGTTCAGAAAGGAGCATATTGATATTGTCACCGAGCATCTGAAGGGTACGGGAATTGTTTACGATGAAGAAAAAAACGAACGTGTGCTGGTTTCGGCTTATGCAGGCTACTATATGATTTCCGGGGAATGCTGCAATCCCTCGGAGGTAATGGACAATTTGAGCATTGCGTTAAACACTGCCAAAAATATACTTAAAAGCGGCTGTGTATTCTTTGACGAAGGACTAAAGAAAAAGCGGGAGGATGTAAAGCATGTTGAAAACGCCTTTGGCAGCGCCATAGAAAACGAAGAATTTCAGGTATTCTATCAGCCGAAGGTTTATCTTAAGGACTATACTCTTCACGGAGCAGAGGCGCTGTGCCGATGGTTCAGGGACGATAAAATGATTCCTCCTCAAATGTTCATTCCCGCATTGGAGCAGAGCAAGGCTATCTGCGTACTGGATTTCTATATGCTTGAACACGTCTGCCGTGATATTCGGCGCTGGCTTGACGAGGGGAGAAAGGCGGTAAAGGTTTCCGTCAACCTTTCACGCCGTCATCTTGGCGATATGGATCTGTTGGAGAACATTATTTCCTGCATAGACAAATATAACGTGCCTCATCAATACATTGAAATCGAGCTTACAGAAACAACTACCGACGTTAATTTCTCGGAACTCAGAAAAATCGTCTGCGGTCTGCGGGAGGCGGGAATCAGCACCTCTATTGACGATTTCGGTATCGGGTATTCCTCCCTGAATCTTATCAAGGAGCTTCCCTGGAGCGTTCTTAAAATCGATAAAAGCTTTCTGCCCGGCGAAAATGACACTGACACTCAAAAATATGTTATGCTGAAGCATATCATTGCCCTTGCACAGGACATAGGTCTCGAATGTATTGTGGAGGGTGTGGAGTCGGTGGAGCATGTGCGGCTGTTAAAGGAAAATAACTGCTTCCTTGCTCAGGGATATTATTTTGATAAGCCAATGTCGGTGGATAAATTTGAAAAGAGAATGAGCTGACGGTTGTTGTTTATTTTCTTTCTTCTCCCATAGAGAGTTCTTGAATATAAAAAACTGCAACCCAACAAGGATTGCAGTTTTCGGAGCCTTCCGGCTCCCTTTTTCTATATCAGCAGGCAAGCCCCAAATTTCTTGGGCGGCTGTGGCTGTTCGAGAATGTTTCCATTACCATAAGCCCTCGCCTACGGGTTTCCCTGCTCCTTACAATATATGCCGAAGGCTTGTCCCTTGATTATTTCTATTGACAAAAGTATACAATAGTGGTATAATTTAGATAAGCTTGACTAACCGTTTATTATTCGGTAATACTAATAAGGATTTTTACAGAGAAAGGCGATGTTTATATTGGAAAATTCCTCCGATTTGATAAAGGAACGTTATAACGTGGGCGGAATGACCTGCTCCGCTTGCTCCGCCCATGTGGAAAAATCGGTGAGCAAGGTTGAGGGAGTGGCAAAAGCCGAGGTAAACCTTCTGACCAATTCAATGACGGTGCTTTACGACCCCGCTTTGTGCAAGGGCAGCGATATAATAGCAGCGGTGGAAAGCGGAGGATATACCGCTTCTCTCCCTTCACAGGGCGCTGCCAAAAAATCCTCCGAGAAAAGAGAAAGCCCCGCAGAGCTAAGAAAAAGAGAATTTAAGACAATGAAGCTAAGACTTATCTGGTCGCTTGTTTTCCTTGTTCCGCTTTTTTATATTTCAATGGGGCATATGTTAGGAGCGCCGATTCCTTCATTCCTTCACGGTGCGGAAAATGCCCTCAGCTTTGCCTTTACACAGTTTCTTCTTGCTTTGCCGATTGTGCTTATCAACAATCATTACTTTGTAAACGGTTTCAGGAACCTTATTAAAGGCTCGCCGAATATGGACACTCTTATTGCCCTTGGTTCGGGGGCGGCGCTTATTTACGGCATTGCGGCTATTTACCGCATAGGCTACGGCTTGGGACACGGGGACAGCAGCCTTGTCGAGCATTATATGATGAATTTGTACTTTGAAAGCTCAGGCACTATTCTGACGCTTATTTCCGTGGGCAAGATGTTAGAGGCAAGAGCTAAGGGGAAAACCTCCTCGGCTATTGAAAAGCTCCTTGACCTTGCTCCGAAAACTGCGGTGGTAGAGCGTGAGGGAGAGGAAATAACCGTCTCGCCCGATGAAATTATGCTTGGGGACATTGTGATAGTAAAGTCGGGAGAAAGCGCCGCTGTTGACGGTGTTATCGTTGAAGGAAGAGGAACCCTTGACCAGTCGGCAGTCACAGGGGAAAGCATCGGCGTAGAGAAAAACGTCGGGGACAACATTATCGCCGCCTCAATCAACAAAAGCGGCTACTTTAAAATGAAGGCTCAAAGAGTGGGCGATGACACAACCTTAGCGCAGATAATAAGGCTTGTTGAAGACGCTACCGGCTCTAAAGCCCCTATCGCCAAATTAGCCGATAAGATAAGCGGAATTTTTGTGCCGATAGTAATCTCTGTTGCCCTTATATCGGGAATCATCTGGTTCTTGACGGGCGAAGGGTTAGAGGCTTCATTGTCCACCGCTATTTCCGTTTTAGTTATTTCCTGCCCCTGCGCTTTAGGTTTGGCGACGCCTGTTGCCATTATGGCGGGAACGGGAAAGGGTGCGGAAAACGGCATTCTTATAAAATCCGCAGCGGCTCTTGAAACCGCTCATAAGCTTAACGTAGTTGTAATGGATAAGACAGGAACCCTGACAACGGGAAATCCTTCCGTAACGGATATAATAGCCGCAAAGGGGATAACAAGGCGGCATATCCTGACTGTAGCCGCAAGTCTTGAAAAAAAATCCGAACACCCCTTAGCGGAAGCAATAATGAATTGCTCCGAGAAAAACGGCGTTACTGCAATGACGGCGGAAAATTTTGAAGCGATTTTCGGCAAGGGCGTTAAAGCTGTGGTAAACGGCAAAAGCTGTTTGGCAGGCAATATGGCGCTGCTTAATGAAAACGGCGTTTTCTTGGGAGATTGGCAGGCTGAGGCGAACGGGCTTGCAGACAACGGAGCCACCCCTCTTTACATTGCAGAGAACGGCGCTGTTATCGGTATAATCGGCGTTGCAGACACGGTAAAGCCTACTGCCCAAGCCGCTGTAAACGACCTTAAATCAATGGGTATAACCGTGGTTATGCTGAGCGGAGATAATAAGAGAACCGCCGAAGCGGTGGGAAAGCGGTTAGGTATCGACAGTGTTGTATCGGAGGTATTGCCGGCAGATAAGGAGCGTGTAATCCGTGAGCTACAGGAGGAAGGCAAGCTTGTGGCAATGGTGGGGGACGGAATAAACGACGCTCCCGCTCTTGCCCGAGCCGACATAGGAATGGCTATCGGGGCAGGTACCGATATTGCCATTGACAGCGCCGATATTGTCCTTATGAAGAACAGCCTTCTCGACGTTTCCGGTGCGGTAAGACTCAGCAAGGCGGTTATAAGAAATATAAAAGAAAATTTGTTCTGGGCGTTCTTTTATAATGCCTTATGTATTCCGCTGGCAGCAGGGGCGTTTGTGCCGCTGTTGGGCTGGCACCTTGATCCTATGTTTGGGGCATTGGCTATGAGCTTGTCCAGCTTCTGCGTTGTGATGAACGCTTTGAGGCTAAAGCTGTTTAAGTTTAAGTGCAATGTTCCCGAGGGTTCAGCGGCGGAATCTCATTCGGTTCTTGTTATCGAATCGGCGGAGGAGACTGCTCCCGATAATGCCGATAATAATATAAAAGGAGAAAATACTGTTATGGAAAAGAAAATTCATGTTGAGGGCATGAGCTGCGGACATTGCTCCGCAAGAGTGGAGAAGGCGCTGAATGCGATTGAGGGGGTTACGGCGAGGGTTGACCTTGAAGCTAAGACCGCTTTTGTGCAGACAACGGGAGACGTTAGCGATGAGGTTTTAAAGAAAGCGATTGTGGACGCAGGCTATGAGGTTGTAGAGGATTAAAAAGAAAAAAATGCGGCGAAGCCGCGGAAGCTTTTCGCTTCCTTTTGTCACAAAAGGAAGTGGGGTGTGGGGTGAAACCCCACGAAGTGAGAGGTCAGTACAACTCAGAAGCGGCGAAGCCACGCTTCGGACGTTTTCGTATTATTGATAATGATAATAAGTATACCCGCCGAGCCTTATTTATATTTAGGTTCGGCGGGTACATTTTTATCAGTGATTATTTTTATTTTATCTGTTCCAAAATAGAAGGATCCTTAATCTTACCGTCCTCCGCCAAGAAAAGAACCTTGGTAAGAATTTCGGCAGTCTTTGGATCGTCGTCTGCAAAAGGCAGGAACAGCTTCCCCCTATGCTGAGATTGAACGGCGAGAATATTTATCATAGGACCGCTCTTCTTGTGAATAACGCCGCTTCCCAAATGAACGGTATACTCTCCGAACTTCCCCTTTATATGAGCGTGATTTCCGGCTATCTCCACATTTGTAAGCTTGAATAAAGGCAATGTGAACTTTAACAGCGCCGCTCTCATCTCCATTGTGGAATGAGATGTTTCGGGGTCTACTCCGCCTGCATGAGCAACGCTTACCGCAAGGTCAACGTCTCTCATTACCTCCGAGAAAATAATATCGGGAACATCGGCAATTTTAATCGGCTTGCCGGTTTTTCTGTCCGAGAACTCAACCCATTCAAGAGTAGGCGCTTCAATATCGGCAGGGGAGAACCAGTCGGCAATTGCGTAAATCTTAGCCGTAATATTTTCCTTATAGTAAATCTTCTGAAGTCCGTCCTCCACGTCGGCAATCCAGCGCCTTGTTTTAAGACAAGCAACAGTTTTAGCAGGCTGTATCTGATTGCCCGAATAGCGGCGGGAATCGGTTTTTTCCCTTTCCTCATCGGTCTTTACATAAAGCTCTCTGAACACCTGCTTAAAGGGCTGAACGATTTGAGCGTTGAAAAGCGTTTCCTGATACTTTGCCCAGCTCTTTTCATTGTACAAATCGAAGGGGTGGGCAACTCTCAGCTTGGCATTCTTCTTGATTGGAGCTTCCCCGCCGTTTTGATCGATAAGCTTTTTGCCGTCAAACAATCCGCTTTTGCCGCCGCTTATGAATACCAAATTCTTGATAATGGGCAGCACCACGGGGTTGTTCCTTAAAATTGCCAGCTCCTCGGCAGTGAATTCGGTGGAGTCCTCCATTGCCTGCTCGAACATCTGACGGGTGCGGCGGTACTGCTCGTTAAGGCGCTTCTTGGTCTCGGTGAGCCTTACTATATACTCGTTCTTCTTAAGCTTTGCGGGAATGGATTTAAGCGGCTTTTCATTCTTAATGCAGACAATGTCCGTCTTGCCTCCGTTGCTTGTCTCCAATCTTACCGTAACCTCGTCGATTTGCTTATCCGAGAAAAGCTCGCGGCTGTCGTCAATAAGCTTGGTCTCCATTCTCAGGGTGAGCCTTGTTTCGTCCGCATACCCTGCGTTTACGGCAAGGTTTTTCATTGCGGTCTCAACTGCTCTTTTCTCGCTGGCGCTGCGCTGAGAGCCGAATTTCTTGCTTTCCTTCAAAAATTGCTGCAAGTACAGGTACCTTTCGCAAATATCGTCCTCGTTCTTAATGGGGATAACCGCATATGCCATAAGCAGGTCTTTATTGCGCTTGTCGGCAATCTGTTTCTTTGTTTCTTCGGTATCCATTTTGTTTAGGGCAGCGTCGGCGTACTTTCTTGCCCTTGAATGCTTGATTCCGTCGGAGATGTATTTTGCAGCCTTGTAAATGACGTCGAAGCGTTTTTCACCGAGGGTTTCATAGGCGCTCTTGAACCAGTCGACGTCAAATGCTCCCGCATACAGCTCTTCGGGAGTAAGAGGGGTATACTTTGCGATAACAGCCGCCCTCTTGTCGTCAAAGGTTTCGTTCATATGCGCCATAAAGTAGTAGCAGGCGGATTTAAAGCCGCTCCAGCCTAAGTATTCCTCCGCAATGTCCAACCATTCGGGAGAATAAAGAGAGGCTTCGATAATTCGTTCATCGGTTATATCCGTTCCCTTTAAAAGCTTTTTCAGCTTCCCGGCATTGTCCTCGGGTTCGGGAATACAAACGCTCAAAAGGTGGCTGAGGGTGTATTTTTTGCTGTCGTTATTGTAATAATAGCTGCCCCTGTCCAGCGTTTCCTTGCCTAAAGCGGAAAGAATTGCGACAAGGTTTTCTGCGCCGTAAATGCGGTTGATGCCTCCTATGCTCTTGGAGTATTCGGTGGGGGTGTCTCCTCTTTTCAGCTCCACGGACAGCACTTCGTTAATTACCTTCTCGTAAAGCTCATAGGCAAAGTTAATGACCTTCTTCTCTTCCTCGTTCAGCTCGTCATTAATATTCTTCCCCACAAGACCATACATTTCCCGCTTAGCCTGAAGCGCTCTCCAGGAGCCGTAGCTTCCGCCTCGCTGGGAAACCGTTCTGCCCTCTTCCTTGATATAGCTTGCGGCATGAGAAAGAAGCCCCAATGATGAGGAAAGGTTTTCAGGACGGAAAATAAAGCTGTAGAGATTTTTTTCGGTAATTATTTTGTTGTAAGCGGCGGTAATGTATTCCCCTATGCTCATTGGGGCGATACAGCGGCGCATTCCCGTGAATCCTGCCGAATAATAGCCGTTTTGATAAACTCTTGCAGTTGGGATACCGTAGCGGGGCTTATAATCGGGGTGAATAAAGCTTTTATTTTCAGTTAAAAAGCTAAGAGCAAATCTGTCTTTAAGGTTTTCTTTTGTAGAATCGTAGCGGCGGTTTAAAATAAACCCTATCTGAGAATGAGAAATCAAATGAACAATGCCTGAGCCCCAGCTTCTGGAGCTGCTGCCTTCGGGGATTATCACATCATTGTCGGGAACGCACTTAACATACCACAGCTTAGCCGCAATGTCCATCATATCACGGTCGCTGTCAGGAATCTTTTCGTAAAACAGGGTTTCAATGATATTAGTCACAATGCCGCTGTAGTCGATAGTGGGATAGCTGGTAAATCCGCCGCCCAAAAACTCTTCGATATATTTTTGGGATCTCTCGGTAAAGGTAATCGTATTCTTTGGCGCACAGAGAACGGCTTCCATTCTTATAAGCAGCTCAGGGGATATTTTATTGTCGTCATACCACTTTTCCCATAGGTCGTAAAAGGCGATACGGCTTTTTCCTTCCGAATCCTTCTCGTGAAATCTCCAAGGCTGACAGTCCACAGTGCAGACCTCGCCGTCATTATAGCAGATAAATTCGTCCTTGTTATGCGCCTTTACAAAATTTCCCAATTCCTCGCAAAGCTTTGCCGCTTCCCTACAGCTGTCGCAGCTGCTTTTTAATCCCTTTAACAGCTTTTTCTTAAAACTATCGGGGTACAAGATATTTCCGATTTTTGAATCGGGGAAGTAACGCATAAATGTCTTGACGCATTCCCTTGTGAAATCGTCGTCGGGTATGTCAAAGGAAATCTTATCGTTTTCGTCCCAAAGCTTTTCACGCTTAGTGTTCTCCTTTGTTCCGAGAATATTGTCAATAAGTATTTTTTCCTTTGTGGAGGGAGACTTTATGCTTTCAGCGGCGGTACGGCATTTTTTAAGCAGCGCCGCCTTTCCCGAATCGGTTTCCGCTTCTTTGGAGATACGCATAATAATGTCAAGTCCCGCCGTGCGCTTCTCTTCCTTCTTATCGGAGGTAAGACGTGATACCGTGCCGTAAATATCATCGTCGGAGCGCTTATTGCACAGTAGGTCAATAAGGCTGGAACGAATATCCGAAGCCTTAAACCTAAGCATTTCTTCAAGCTTAAGATAATTATCCCCACTCAGAGAAAGCTTCTCGACAATTTCTCTTGCGTACTTTCTGGCATAGGTGTCCTTATCGCCTAAGGCTTCAACAATTGCAGCTTTTTGAATCTCGGTTTTCGGCTTGCTGAGAATTTCCTTGTACAATCGCCCTCTTGCTCCTCCGTCACAGTCCTTGATAACGGGGCAAATGCTGTCTATTATGTCGCTGTCCTCCGTCATATAGCCGATTTTGCAAAGCTTTTCGGCAATGTGGGAGCGTTCAAGGCTTACCGTGTACCAAGGGAAAATGCAGGGAGAAAACACAAGGGATTTAGGCGTTGTTTCGTAGATTTCCTTTATTCTGTTATAAAAATCAAGAGTTTCCTTCTTATCCTTGAAAAAATCCTTGTATGTAAGCTCTTTATTTTGGTTGTTATAGTAATAGCCGTAATATCCGACGTAGGGGCTTATCATAAAGTAATTGAAATAAGCGGCAAGTATTTTCGGGTCGTTATGCTTCATAATAACCCTCTTAGCCGTCTCATTTGCCAAGCGATTATTTTGAAGATTATTGATAAAGTATCCGCAGGTAAGTATCTGGTGCTCCGTCCCGTTTAAGGAAAGCTCCATAACCTTTTGGGCAGCGTCGTTAATTTCATAGAAGCCGTATGCCCAAAGCGCTACATGGATTTCCATACAGTCCTCGGATTTCAGGTACTTTTTTCTCGCTTCCCCGCTCTCAATGCACTCGATTACAAGTCTGAGAAGCTTTTCGTATATTCTTCCTATCTTTTCGGGATCGTCCGTTCCTAAACCCGTCCATGTTCCAACGGCTCGCTTTACCGATGAAAAGCGTATCAGGTCGTTTTCCTCAATGACCTTAAGGATAGACAAAAAGGCTTCCGCAGTGCCGCTGTCGCAGGATTCGCAGATAGCCTGCCTTAATCCCTCCTGAAGCCTTGCCGCTAACAGAAGCTTTCCCACAAGCTCGTGCATTTTCTTATTGCGGCTTAAGCTTATACCGCTGAGAATTGTGCGGGTTACCTGTCCGCCCTCCCCCATAATTATATCGGTAAGCAGCTTTTCAAGCTTGGGGTTCCCTTTATCAAGCTCATATGCAATAAGGTATGAGTTGTAACCCTCAAGGTTTTTTTCTTCGAGAAAGGCTTTTTCCTCTTTGGAGACGTTGCGGGAAATTAAATCGCAAATATCGTAATCCATATAAAAGCCCGACTTAGGAGCAAAGGCGCTTATAACATTAATAAAGCGTCCCATATACTTGCTGTAATACTTTGAACGGAAGGAACGGCGGTAATACCCGACAGAATACGTCCAATCGGTTATATGATCCACCGCATATAAGAAAGCGTCCTTGTGTCGGGGCAGAATATAGCCTTTAAATAATTCCCCGCAGTTCTTTAAGAAAAATTCCGAGGGCTTTTTGTATGTACCTGTTCTAAGACCCCTCTCAAGATTGTCCGCAAGAGAGGAGTTCCCCTCAATATACGTCCATTTGTTGACATAGCTTTCAATGAATTGGGCTAACTCCAACGAAAACCCCTTTGTCACCTCCGAATACCTGTGATTCAGCGAAGATTCAAATTCCTTCGCTAAAGCCGCTCTGACCTTTTCTTCTTCAGTAGGCATAATTTCAAACCGTCCTTTCGTTAATTTTTAGTATATCCTTATTTGTAAATGAACAAACAAATTTTTTCTCACAACGCATAATTAAAATCATCTCCGAAGGAGATACCACAATTGTCCATTTTCCATTGTCAATTGTCCATTGTTCAAAACATTCTGCCGCTGAGCATAGTAAGCTTGATAAACGTCACCTCGCAGTTTTCAGCAAGGGATATTTTATCGTCAAGTGTTCCCGCTTCCTCTTCCCCGATAAAAATGCGGAACAGTCCGTCCTCATAGGAAAGAAGGGCATTCTTGACGGCTTCCTCTTCGTTTGCCTCCTTTCCTCCGTAGTTTATACCGAAGGCAATTTTCCCGATTTGGCTCATCTGTGAAATTTCCTCGTCGGATATAGGCTTAACATCGTCCTCGCCCTTTCTCACCCTCTCGTTGTAATCCTCAACGCAGGTGTGAACCGAAGCGGCAATAAGCCCTCTCACGTCCCCCGGATTTCCTTCAATGTGAAAATTCTCCGCTTCAACTGCGTCTCTTTTCTTGCCTAACTGCTTTATATTTACCTTGATGTTCATTATGCTTGCCCTCCTGTATTGTCCTTTAACCTTGTGGATAAAATTCCTCGAAAACCTTTTTTGCAATATCGCAGGACTCTTTTGCGTCCTTTGCGTAGTAATCCGCTCCTATCTTTTCCGCATACTCGGGAGTTAGAGCAGCGCCGCCTACCATAATCTTGCAGTCAACATTGTTTTCGTGAAGCAGCTTTATTGTGTTCTCCATGCTGACAAGAGTAGTTGTCATTAAGGCGGAAAGTCCTACCAAATGCACATTGTTTTTAATAGCGCAGTCTACCACTGCCATATAATCAACATCTTTTCCTAAGTCTATAACCTCGTAGCCGTAATTTTCCAGCAGAACCTTTACAATGTTTTTGCCAATGTCGTGAATGTCGCCCTTTACGGTGGCAAGAATTATCTTACCTTTGGACACCGACTTTTCGCCGCTTTTTGCGTAATGCTCCTTAATCACCTCGAAGCAGCTTTGTGCAACCGCCGCCGTCAGAATAAGCTGAGGCAGGAATATCTTCCCCTTTTCAAATTCGCTTCCCGTTTTGTCGAGGGCGGGAATCAGAATGTCGTTGATAATAGTCATTGGGTCGGTGGTCTTTAGAAGCTCTGCGGTAATTCTTGCCCCCTCGCTTTTCAGTCCGTTCTCCAGTGCATAGCCTAAGTCAATGTTATTGTTTGGTGCGGGCTTTTGTTCTGGGGCGGTGCTTTTTACTTGCCCGTAACAGCCGATATATTCAACCGAGTTCTTGTCATGGCACATCAGCACGTTGTAGGCTCTTACCGCCGCCGTCATTCTCTCGGTATTCGGATTAATAATGGGCAGGTCAAGTCCTTTGGTTAGCGCCATTGTGAGGAAATTGCTGCTGATAATCACTCTTTCGGGAAGTCCGAAGCTTATGTTTGAAACGCCGAGAACGGTTTTCAGCCCCAATTTTGTCTTAACCATTTCCAAGGCTTTAAGCGTCTCAGCCGCTCCCTCCTGTTCAGCCGAAACGGTAAGCGTCAGACAGTCGATGTAAACGTCCTCCCGCCTGATACCTAAGGAAAGTGCTCTTTCAAGAATTTTTTCCGCAATCTTAAAACGTCCCTCGGCGGTTTTAGGTATTCCGTTTTCGTCAAGGCACAAGCCTACCACTGCCGCACCGTATTTTTTAACGAGGGGCAGCACTGCTTCAAGCGACTTCTCTTCACCGTTCACCGAATTGACGATAGGTTTTCCGTTGTACACTCTGAGAGCCTTTTCAAGCACCTCCGGGATAGTGGAATCAAGCTGTAACGGCAGGTCGGCAACGCCTTGAACAGCCTTGACTACTCTTGTCATCATCTCGCCCTCGTCTATTCCCGGAAGTCCCACGTTTACGTCAAGAATATCCGCTCCGCCCTTTGCCTGTTCAATAGCCTGCCCTAAAATATAATCTATGTCGTTGGACATCAGCGCTTCCTTAAAGCGTTTCTTTCCGGTGGGATTAATACGCTCGCCTATTATTCTCGGACGGTCGATAACAACGGTTTTTGAGGGGGTACAGCAGGCGGCGGGGATTTTATTTTCCCTTAGAACAAATTTTTTGCCCTTAAGCATTTTGTTTACCGCTCTGATATAATCGGGACTTGTGCCGCAGCATCCGCCTAAAAGCTTAACGCCTAACGGAATCAGCTTTTCCATATGCTCCGCAAATTCGGTTGGAGAAACGTTGTATTTGTTGGTGACGGGGTCAGGAAGTCCCGCGTTGGGCTTCACCACAACGGGAAGGGCAGTCCATTTGCACAGCTCCTCAATTACGGGGTACAGCTCGGCAGGGCCTAAGGAGCAGTTTACCCCTATTGCGTCAACGCCAAGTCCTTCTAAGGTCAAAGCCATTGCGGACACCGAACAGCCCGTAAAGGTTCTC